>JBKQUS010000110.1:0-48375 GCA_052325505.1 Limisphaerales bacterium | reverse complement strand
CAACGAGCGTGGCATCAAAACCGGCGAGGTGTCCATCGGTGATCCTGGCGCTCTCCGGCATTTGTTGAATGGCTTGGAAGATGGCCGGCGAGCAGGCGTGGCGGAGGAACCAAACGGCGGAACCGCTGACCAGGATTGCGCACAGAAGCTCGGCCAGCAGCAGCCGCCCCAGCCCGGCCCGGGCAAAAGCGGCCAAACCGCCGAACGTAAATGGCTGCCATGCGGCCCGGGACGGCGTTGCCCCATCCGCAGGCAGGCTCATGCTTCCTTCTTCGGCCCGCCTTCGGGACGCTGCTCCGGCGGCGCCAGGACAACGGCGATTGGAAAGCGCAGCTTCATCACGTCGTCCACCAGGACTTCGACGTAATAAGCGCCGGGCGTTTCAAACTGAACGGGGCTTAAGACCGTGGCCGTGGTCGCGTTGTGGACGACGTCTTGCAGCGCGAACCGCATGTCGGTCTTCTTCAACACCGTGGTTTGGTCCGGGGCGATGAAGCGCACCGTCTCGATGAATTGGCCGAAGCCCGCCACCCAGCGGTTGAAGAGGCAGAGTTTCGTGGCGGTGACCGGCAATTGCGGCAAACGAATGTAATTGATCACACCCAGGAGAATGAAGTTGCCGTTGGCTTCCCGGCGAATGTCTTCGCACAGCAGAGAGCATTGCAAATCAGGTAAAATGCGTGAAGGGGTCATAATGGGGATGGGTTAAAGTGAGTTTGTATTCGGGAGATTGGCCAATTGTTCGGCGGCGCGCACGGTGTTTTGCATCAGCATGGCAATGGTCATGGGGCCAACGCCGCCCGGATTGGGCGTGATCTTTCCCGCGACGGGCTGAACGCCGGCGAAATCCACGTCGCCGGTCAACCGCCAGCCGCCTTTGGCCGACGCGTCGGGGACGCGGTTGACGCCCACGTCGATCACGACCGCGCCAGGCTTGACCATGTTCGATTTGACAAATTGCGGGGAGCCGAGAGCGGCGATGAGAATGTCGGCGCGGCGGCAGTGGGCGGCCAGATCGCGCGTCTGGGAGTGGCAAACAGTCACAGTAGCGCCAGCGTGCGGGGCCTTTTGCAGCAAAATCGCCGCCATCGGCTTGCCCACGATGTTGCCCCGTCCCAGCACGACCGCCTCCGCGCCTTCCACGCGCACTTTGGAGTGGATCAACAGTTCGTGGATCCCGGCCGGCGTGCAGGGACGAAAACCGGTCGGATCGCCCAGCATCAGTTTGCCCACGTTAATCGGATGGAAACCGTCCACGTCCTTTTCCGGTGAGACCGATCTGTAAACTTTGGACTCGGAGATATGCTTGGGCAGGGGGGCCTGCACGAGAATGCCATGCACGCTGGCGTCCGCGTTCAGGCGGGACAGCAGTTCCAGCAATTCCTTTTCCGTCGCTGTTGCCGCGAGCGCATGGGTCTGTGATGAAATGCCCAGGCGCGCGCAGGTTTTCTCCTTCATGCCGACATAGACGCGCGAGGCCTCATCCTCGCCGACACGGACAAAAACCACGCGGGGCACGATTCCACGGGCCTGGAGCTGCGCCACCCGCCGGGCGGTGTCGCGATGAATCTCCTCAGCGATGGCGCGACCGTCGATAAGATTGCCGGGAGGCATCAGGGCATGAGATCAACCGTTTCGATGTGCAACACCGGCGTGCGCGGCCAGCTTGGATCCAAAAACTCGGCGCCGGTGATTCTCACCCGCGTGCCAACGAATGTCTTGAACTTTTTCAGGCCGGGCGGGGGTTGCAGATAATCGATCAGATCCCCGGTTTTGATATCGTGCAATTCATAACCCGCCGGCGCCTGGATGTTATAGGCCCTGTGGACAAACCCTTCGCGGGTCACGATGCGCGGAGGTCCTTGATTGGCAGCTTCCGGTTGAGCCGGCGCCGCAGCAGGGGCTGGGGCGGGAGGAGCCGCGGTCGGCTGGGGAGCGGTCGCCTGGTGCAATGCCGCAAGTTCCTGGTCGGCCTCACTGGCAGGCGTAGGCGCGGGTGCGACCGGCGCGGGCGGCGCCACTTCCACCGGCTTGGCGGGAGCGGGGGCCGTCTCCGCCGGCACATTTACCACCACCGGCTGAGGCGGAGGCGCGGGAGGAGCGGTGGGCGTCGGCGCGGCAACCGCCATCGGAGCCGGAGCGGCAGCCGCCTGCTTGTCCAAATACTCGGAAGCAACGAAACCAAAGGCGTTGGTCAGGGCTTCGATTTTCACCCAACCTGCTTTCTTGCCGAGTTCGTTAATAACGGTCCCCTGTTCCAAGCGGCCGATGACGCTGTAGTTTTCTCCGGGGCCACCGCGCATATTGAGTTTCTTGACGCGCACGGCCTTGGTCTCGGGATTGATGAAATCGGCATCGACCCAAACCATGGCGTTGGTGGGCATGACAATGCGGGACCATTGGCGAGGCTCGCCCGGGCGGACCCGGCTGAGGGTGATTTCTTCCAACACCGTGACGCTCTCTCCCTTCTTTACATGGGCGATCACTTCGCCGTCAAAGGAGCCCTGGCCCCGGACGTCCAGCACCTCGCATTTGACAAGGGCCGCGACGGGCGGGTTAAGAACTTCACGGCTTTTGACGATCGGCGCCCTGTGTTTGGGCTTGGGCCTGGCTTCCTGCTCCGGTTTGGCGGCGGGTTCGACGGCGAGTCCGGTGGGCGCGGCCAGGGCGGCGGGCGGAGCCGCGACGACGGGAGGCGGAGGGAGCATGACGGGCGGCACGTGGTTTGACGGCTGGGCCAGAACCGACAGGGCGGTCAAGGTCAACAGCGCGGATAAAAGCGAAGCTGTAAGTTTCATAACACGGGAAGTAGGGACTTAATCTCTGGTTCTGTCAATACCCGCCATTTGCCGGCGGGCAACTGGCCGAGTTTGATCGGCCCGATTTGGAAGCGTTGCAGGCGGCGCACCGTCAGGCGCTGGGACTCAAAAAGGCGGCGCACCTCGCGGTTTTTGCCTTCACTCAATTCCAATTCCACGACACTGCTGGAATTGTTGGCCGAAATGAGCCGGGCGCGCGTGGCCCGCAATTTCTCGCCCGCGCTCATGACGCCTTGTGTAAAGTTCGATATCATCTGTGGAGTGACCCGGCCTTCCACCCAAGCCATGTATTTCCGGGCAATGCCATAGCGAGGATGCGTCAGCTTCAAGCAAAAATCACCATCATTTGTCAAAAATATCAATCCCTCGCTTTGATAATCCAGCCGCCCCACCGAAAAGAGTTCCGTCCATTCCTTGGGCAGCAGGTCGCCGATTCTCTTCCGGTCATCTTCCGTGCCCCGGGTGCAGACGACGCCGGGCGGCTTGTTGACCGCGACGTAAAGTTTGCGCTTCCGGGCCACGACCCGGCCATCGACAGCCACCCGGTCATGCTGCGGGTCCACCCTGGCGCCCAATTGCGATGCGACCGCGCCGTTGACCGTCACCCGCCCGGCGGTGATGACCTGCTCGCTGGCGCGCCGCGAGGCGATGCCCGCTTCGGCCAAAAACTTTTGCAATCGGACCACAAACAAGGCTCACGCCTCGGCCTTGGTCTTGCGCAGGCCGGTGACACGGTCGCCGGTCTTCCATTGGCCGCGCTTTTTCAGGATGGCGACGCGTTCAAATCGTTTCAGGACATTGCGCTTGGCCCCGAGGGTGCTCGTGGCGCGCAGACTTCGATGTTGTGACATAAATTAACAAATAGTTCCGCCGCCCTCAAGCGCGGCCTGTTTTCCTTACAGCCGACCAGTTTAGGAGCAAACCCCGTCAAGCGCAACTCTTAACCGGGCGCGGGGCGCAAATCGGTTTTTGGAGACCAGTTTAGCCGTTGCCCCAATGGATAATGGACAATGGACCAGCCAGCCACTGGAAATTAAATCACTTTGATTCACTTTGAGTCGTATGACCGGCTCAACCGTTGTTTGGTTTGTAAGGCGTTCCTGTATAGATCTTTGCATAGAATTTGGGCTCCAGAGCAGTGGTTTGATTCGATTTTAACTAAGCTAATCATAGTTTGACCCCCATGCAGGAAGGCTGAAGGCTGAAGGATGTTCTGAAAAACCACGAAACGAAGGGGGACACGGATTAAGATTAGGATTAGGATTAAGATGGGAGCCCCCCACCCATACCCCCGAAAATTTTTCGAAAAATCCGAAAAACAGTTTCCACCCTTTGTGAGCGGAATGCACTGGCAGGCAGCAGGTTCGAATTGGGAAATGGCAAAAATCGATTTTTCACTTTTTTCGGATTTCAAGGTTCTTTTTTTCTTTTTTTTGGTTTGAATCGCTTTGAAACGGCCGGAATCGGTTTGAAATCTGCCAGGCAATTCAGGGTTGGGGGAATATGCCCGCACTGATTAGGATTAAGATTAGGATTAGGACACCCACCATACCAAGCCCCGAGTCGAGGCGTCCAGGGGTCTGGAGCCGTCACACCGTAACAATTGTTGTCAGTCAAGGACTTAGGCATGGTCTGACCCGTCACAAATGCCGACACAACCCGGCACGGAGCCGTCACAAACTGCCGTCTGTCAGATGAACGCCCCTGGACCCACGGGATTTCAACGCGCGCATAAGACGCAAAGACGCTGGCAAAACGCTCAGAGCCTGTTTGAAAACTACGAGGGGCCCTGTTTTTGCGCAAAGGGCCAGATGACGAGGCGCAACGAGGGAGCATCCCCCAACGGGGCTGTGACCGAGGCGCAACGAAGTCAGATGGCATTTTGCGCGAAAACCCTTCGGGCGGCGGTTCTTTTGTCCGCATCCGTCGTTGGCTCGGGACCTTACAGCCCGCTGCGGGGATGCTCGGTCCTCGCCGCCTCGGCTGCGGCCAAAATCCCTCGCCGCAGGACTCCTCGTAGTTTTCAAAAAGGCTCTAAGCCGTAACCATTCATTTCGGCGGTAAGAATCGGGTCAACCGATCAACACAACAAACTGAACATAAGGCACTTGCGAGACAGAGAGCCAACTGCGATGCAGTTGGATTTGGTCACCAAAAGGGGAATGAGAATCAGGTTCGAAAACAAGTGAATCCACCATGTGGAATACTGGATTTCATTAATCCATCATGGCTTCAACTGCATGGTTACGGCTAAGTCTGAATTGAGAATCTGTCATCGAGAATCTCTCGTTTTTCATTTATTTTTTTGGCACGATTTAGCACGAATTGACACGAATGGGCACGAACCAGCGGGGACGCATTTCCGTTGGAATGCATTGGGTGGCAGCGTGTTCCAGTTGAGACCGTGGTAAAACGGCCCAAAACCAAGTTTTCGTGTTTCATGGGGTGTTCTTTTTTGGTTTGAATCGCTTTGAAACGGCCGGAATCACTGTGGGAAGGCTGAGGTCCGAAGGCTGAAGGCTGAAGTTCTGAAAAACTGCGAGCGACGACGGAGCGAACCCCTCTGTCCAGAAAGTTCCCAGGGGAACAAAGATTGGCCACAGATTGTCCCAGAGCGAATTCATGTTTCCGCCTTTCCGTTCACTTCTTCCCGCCCGACATGGCCACAATGGGTCATTCATTAGGAGAACCATACAGTTAACATATTGTTTCGTCAACAGATTTTTGCAACATAATTCGCGCAGAGGCGCGGAGTTCGCAGAGGCAGACAACTGAATCAGGTCCTGGAAGGCCATTCCCGACCGCCTCCAATTGGCCCGGCAGGAGCCTCGACCCACCGAGGCGTTTATGGCAGGGCAACGCTCCTGGCGAGCCGGGCGTTAAAAAGATGAGGTTCTTAAGACAAGGCGCTAAGGCGAAAGGACGCTATAGAAAATCTGTGAGACATTCGTAGCAGGCTGGGAGGTGAACTGATACATGCCGGCAGGAGATTCAACGGGAACGCCGACCACCGTCCAGTTGCTCAGAGGCACGGACAGGTTGGTGGTGGACACAACGGTGAAGGTCGCACCGGGTGTGTTGGTGAAGGAGAACTGGAAAACGCCGTTGCGCTGCATCTGCAAAGCGGTGAGGTACGGCGGCGTGCCGATAACCAGACCCGACTGCGTGATGAGAATGGTTTGATCGAGCAAGGTGATATGGGCCGTGCGGGCGGAGCCGGTGTTGGCCGTGAAGGAAAAACTCACCACGCCATTGGTGATGCCGGTGATGGTCAGCCACGACTGGTCACTGGTGGGAGCGAACGGAGGGAGCAGATTCTCCGTGGCGGGCAACACTGTCGGCAAAGAATCACTGCCCGCGCCTGCACTTTCCGATTTGGGAGTCGGGTCCACGAAGGCATAGGGCAGTTCTTCGACCACATTGCCGTTGACGTCGGTCATGTAAACATTGCCCGATGTGTCCACCGCCACCCCTTCGGCATACTCCAAACCTGAAACCAATGTGATCAAGGTGTTGCTCGCCGCGACCCACTCCAGAATCGTCCCAGCAGCGTAGCCGCCACCAACATCAGCTATGTGAACATTGCCTGATCCATCCACCGCCACACCTTGGGGATTTTCCAATCCCGAGGAAACCAATGTGGTCAAGCTCTGGTTAACCGGCGACCACACCTCAATGGCGTGGTTGTTGTCATCGCTGTATTCGTTGAAGGGATTGTAGCTGTCAGCGATGTAAACATTGCCCGCCGCGTCCAGCGCCACGTCATAGGGGCCAGTGAGTCCCGAGGACACCAATGTGATCAAGGTGTTGCTGGCGGGGATCCACTCCTTGAGGGCCTGGTCGTAGGTGTCAGCAATGTAAACATTGCCCGATCCGTCCACGGCCACGCCATAGGGATAGTACAGATCCGAGGAAACCAATGTCGTCAAAGTGTTGCTGGCTGCGATCCACTCATCGACTTCAGAGCCACCCAAATTGGCGATGTAAACGTTGCCCGATCCGTCCAGTGCCAAGCCGGCGGGGTAACTCAACCCGGAGGAAACCATGGTAGTCACGTTGTTGTTGGTCACCGTCCACTCCTTGATGGCATTGTTCTCGGTATCAGCGATGTAAACATTGCCCGATCCGTCCAGCGTCAGGCCAAAGGGAGCGTTCAATCCCGAGGACACCAAGGTGGTCAACGTCCCCGCCTCGACATAAGTTGAACCCGCCTGGGTGAGGGTGAGGGTCTGGCCGGCGATGTTGAGGGTGCCGGTGCGCGTCGCGCCCGGATTGGCGTCGTAACTGAAAATGACGTTCGCGCTGCCCAAGCCGACTTGATTTGCCAGAGCAAGATGCAACCAGGCCGCATTCGCCGCAGCGGTCCAGGAGTTGGTAGGGGAAGCAACTGCCAGCACTACGCTACCCGAGCCGGCTGCAGGTCCCTCCAAGAGCGCGCTTGTGCCGATAATGCCAGCCGACGAGTTGAAAGAGCCTTGAGCGACCACAATGGTCTGGCCAAGCAAGCTGATGGCCCCCGTGCGGTCGGAAGTGGAAGCCGTAAAGCCAAAACTCACAACGCCGTTGGTGATGCCGTTGACCGCCAGCCATGGTACTTGAGGAGTGGGAGCGAATGGAGGGAGAAGATTCTCAGTACTGGGCAACACCACTGGAAAAGAATCACTGCCCGCAGCCAAGCTTTCCAGTTTGGGGGTCGGGTCGACGAAGGCATACTGCAATTCCTGGATCGCAGTTGTCGTGGTGCCGATATAAACATTGCCCGTTCCGTCAACTGCCACGGTTGAGGGACCAGCCAATCCATGGCACAATGTGGTCATGATGTTGCTGGCTGCATTCCACTCCTCGATGGCGCCGTATAAGGGGTCGGCGACGTAAACGTTGCCCGCTCCGTCCACCGCCAAGCCTTGGGGTGTCCCAGATACCGACGGAATTGTAGTCACGTTACTGTTGGCTGCCATCCACTCGTAAAGATTGTTGTACTCCACGTCGAAGTAAACATTTCCCACAGCATCCACCGCCACGCCTTCGGTAAGAATCCACCCAGAAGACAATGTAGTCACGGTGTCGCTGGCCACGCTCCACTGCTTGATGGCGCCGTTGTAACTGTCGGCGATATAGACATTGCCCACTCCGTCCACCGCCACGCCAAGGGGGAAGCGCAATCCGGAAGACACCAAGGTGGTCACGGTCTTGGTGGCCGCGTTCCATTCCTTGATGGCGTTGTTGAAGGTGTCAGCGATATAGACGTTGCCCGCCCCGTCCACCGCCACGGCAGAGGGAGTGTTCAAACCCGAGGAAACAAGGGTGGTCACCGTGTTATCGGCCACCGTCCACTCCTCGATCGCGCTGTTGGCAGTGTCAGCGATGTAAACGTTGCCCGCTCCGTCCACCGCCACACCATTGACATCAGCACCGATTGCAGATAATGCAGAGCCCGCGAATGTGGTCAGTGGTGCAGCCGAAATATAAGTTGAACCGGCCTGCGTCAAAGTGAGGGTCTGGCCGGCAATGGTGAGGGTACCGGTGCGCGTCGCGCCCGGATTGGCATCGTAACTAAAAACCACGTTGGTGCTGCCCGTGCCGCTCTGATTGGCCGGGCTGAGATGCAATCAGGTGTCATTTGCCGTGGCCGTCCAGGTGGCTGTGGCTGGCGTGACCGCGAACACGACGCTGTTACTTCCTGCTGTCGGACCCACCAAAAGGGCGGAAGTGCCCAGCGCATAATTGGTGGTTTGCGCCTGCGCGGCGCTCAAGGCCAGCCATGCCAGCACGAGGATCACGCCGCAGAACCGCAGATACGACTGAGGATGGCTGGAGGAAGACTGACATCCGAAATAAGAGTTTGTTTGCATATCCTTTTGATTGTTAAGACTAAGGCGAAAGGACGCTGTAGAAAATCTGCGAGACATTCGTAGCCGGCTGGGAGGTGAACTGATACGTGCCGGCAGGGGATTCAACGGGAACGCCGACCACCGTCCAGTTGCTCAGAGGCACGGACAGGTTGGTGGTGGACACAACGGTGAAGGTCGCGCCGGGTGTGTTGGTGAAGGAGAACTGGAAAACGCCGTTGCGCTGCATCTGCAAAGCGGTGAGGTACGGCGGCGTGCCAATAACTGGCGCGGCCTGCGTGACAGGAATGGTCTGGCCGAGCAGGGTGATATGGGCCGTGCGGGCGGAGCCGGTGTTGGCCGTGAAGGAAAAACTCACCACGCCGTTGGTGATGTCGCTAATGGACAGCCACGACTGGTCACTGGTGGGAGCGAACGGAGGGAGCAGATTCTCCGTGACGGGCAACACCACCGGTAAAGAATCACTGCCTGCGGCCGGACCTTCCAGCTTGGGCGTGGGGTCCACGAAGGCATAAGGCAGTTCATCGACCACAAAGCCGGCGGAGTCGGCTATGTAAATATTGCCTGCTCCGTCCACCGCCACGCCAGAGGCTTCATACAATCCGGAGGACACCAAGGTGGTCACGTTGCCGGTCGCTGCCGTCACTTCATAGATCGCGCTGTTGGCTTGTGCTGAGAAATCGCCGGATTCCACGTCACAATCGCACGGTCCGTCGGCGATGTAAACATTGCCCGCACCGTCCACCGCCACGCCGCCGGGCGAATTCAAGGAGGAAACCAATGTGGTCAGAGTGTTGTTGGCTGGACTCCACTCGTCGACCATGCCGACAGCGTCGGCAATGTAAACATTGCCCAATGCGTCCACAGCCACGCCTACTGGCTCGTAAAGTCCCGAGGATGCCAATGTTGTCACGGTGTTGTTTTCCATCCACTCCTTGATTGCGCTGTTTCCAGCATCCGCAATGTAAACATTACCCACTCCGTCCACCGCCACGCCATAGGGGTAACTCAACCCGGAGGAAACCAGGGTAGTCACGTTGTTGTTGGTCACTGTCCACTCCTTGACGGCGTTGTTCTCGGTATCCGCGATGTAAACATTGCCTGATTCGTCCACCGCCACGCCAAAGGGGTAACTCAACCCGGAGGAAACCAAGGTTGTCACGTTGTTGTTGGTCACTGTCCACTCCTTGATCGAGCTGTTGCCGTAGTAGAAGTCAGTCCAATAGACATTCCCCACTCCGTCCACCGCCACGCCCCAAGGGCCATTCAATCCCGAGAACCACAAGCTGGTCAAAGTTCCCGCCGCAACATAAGTTGAACCGGCTTGGGTGACGGTGAGCGTCTGTCTGGCGATGGTGAGCGTCCCGGTGCGCGTCGCGCCCGGATTGGCGTCGTAACTGAAAATGACATTTGTGCTGCCGGTGCCGCTGACAGCCGATGTGCTGAGATGCAACCACGAGGCATTCGCCGTGTTCGTCCAAGCGGCGTTTTGTGGGCTTACAACCAGAAGCACGCTATCGATTCCAGCAGTCGGTCCCTCCAAACGCGTGGTGGTGCCAAGAGCAGAATAGGGCACCCCAATTTGGGTGATAGCAACTGCCTGCCCGGCAATGGTCAGGGTGCCAATGCGCGGCCTGCTTGTATTGGCGTCAAAACTGAAAACCACATTTGTGCTGCCTGAACCGGTTTGATTGGCCGGGCTGAGATGCAGCCAGGAAGCATTCGCCGTGTTCGTCCAGTTTCCTTCGGGGGGGTTGCAGTCAGACTCACGCTGTCGCTTCCCGCCGCTGATCCTTCCGAGAAGGCGTTTGTGCTCAGGACAAAAGTCGCGCCACCTTGCGTCACGGTGAGCGTCAAGCCGGCAATGGTCAGCGTGCCGGAACGCATTCCGCCCGGATTGTCGTCAAAGGTAAAAACCACGTTCGTGTCGCCTGCTCCGCTCTCATTGGCCAGACTGAGATGCAGCCAGGGGGCGTTCGCGGAGTTGGTCCAAGCCGAGTCCGGTGGGCTTACCAGCAAAAGAACGCTGTCGCTTCCCGCCACCGGCCCCTCCGCAAGCGCGTTTGTGCCGATATAAGACAGAGGACCCTGCATGACAGGAATGGCCTGGCCGAGCAGGGTGATGTGGCCCGTGCGGTTGGTAGTGGTGGCGGCAAAGGAAAAACTCACCACGCCATTGGTGATGCCGCTGATGGTCAGCCATGACTCGTCGCTCGTCGGAGTGAACGGAGCCTGTAGATTTGCCGTGGCAGGCACCACCACTGGCAAAGAATCGCTGCCCGCGGCTGAACTCTCCAATTTGGGCGTGGGATCCACGAAGGCAAACGGCAGTTCTTGGATTGTATAGCCGAACGTGTTCGCGATGTAAACATTGCCCGCGCCGTCCACGGCCACACCGCCCGGACGGTAAAGCCCCGAGGACACCGGTTTGGTCAATGTGCGGTTGGCTGCCGACCACTTTTGGATTCCTGGAGTGCTATAATCATAGTTTGCGACATAGACATTGCCCGAGCCATCCACCGCAACTCCATAGGGGGCAATCAACCCCGAGGAGACCAAAGTGCTCAGATCACCGTTAGCCGCCGACCACATCTCGATCGCACCATTACCGTAATCTCCGATGTAAACATTGCCGGCAGCATCCACCGCCACGCCAGTGGGTTGGCCCAACCCCGAGGATGCCAAGGTAGTGAGGTAGTGCGTGGCCCTCGTCCATTTGTAGATCGCTATGTTGGCGTCGTCGGCGATATAAACGTTGGTCTCGCCGTCCAAGGCCACGGCACAGGGAGAGTTTAATCCGGAAGACACCAATGTGGTCACAGAGTTGCTGGCCGCGATCCACTCCTTGAGAGCACTGTGGCCGGTGTCAGCGATGTAAACGTTGCCCGCACCGTCCACCGCCACACCACAGGGGAAATTCAATCCCGAGGAAACCAATGTGGTCACAGTGTTGTTGGTCACGTTCCATTCCTTGATATCGGGCGTGGTCGCACTGTTGTGTGAATCGGCAATGTAAACATTGCCACTGCCGTCCGCCGCCACACCATAGGGATATAACAATCCCGAGGAAACCAATGTAGTCGCGGAAGTCACCACAACGTAAGTTGTGCCCGCCTGGGTAACGGTGAGCGTCAGGCCTGCAATAGTAAGAGTGCCGGTGCGCGTCGCGCCAGTATTGGCATCGTAACTGAAAATGACATTCGTGCTGCCTGTGCCGCTTTGATTGGCCGGGCTGAGATGCAACCAGGTGGCATTTGGCGAGGCCGTCCAGGTGCCTGGGGTGGGCGTGACCGCCAGCACCACGCTATCGCTTCCCGCCGTCGGTCCCTCCAAACGCGTGGTTGTGCCTAGCGTATAGATGGGACCGCCCTGATTGACGAAAACGGTTTGGCCAAGCAAGCTGATGGTCCCCGTGCGGTTGGAGGCGGCGGCCGTAAAGGAAAAGCTCACGACGCCGTTGTTGATGCCGTTGATGGTCAGCCACGATTGGTCGCTGGTGGGAGCGAACGGAGGGAGCAAATTCTCCGTGGCGGGCAACACTGCCGGCAAAGAATCGCTGCCGGTGGCCAGACTTTCTGACCTGGGGGTTGTGTCCACGAAGGCATACGGCAGTTCATAGATCGCGCTGTAGTAATTGTCGGGGATATAGACATTGCCGGTGCCGTCCACTGCCACAGCACCATAGGGTTGGTCAAGCCCCGAGGACACCAGCGTGGTCAGTGAGTTGTTGGCTGCCGTCCACTTCTGTACCGCGGTGCCGGCATAGTCCGCACTATAGCTATAGACATTGCCCGCGCCGTCCACCGCCACGCCATTGGGTCCGCCGAACAACGATACCAAGGTGGTCAGGGTATGGTTGGCCACTGTCCACATCTTGATCGAAAAACTATCGACATCTGCGACATAAACGTTGCCGGCAGCATCCACCGCCACACCTCTGGGTTGGCCCAACCCCGAGGATATCAAGGTGGTCAGGGTGTCGTTGGCCCTGGTCCATTTGTAGATCGCGACGTTGGCAGAGTCGGCGATATAAACGTTGGTCTCGCCGTCCAAGGCCACGGCACATGGAAAATTTAATCCGGAGGACACCAAGGTGGTGACAGTGTTGTTGGCCGCCGTCCATTCCTTGACGGCGCTGTTGCCGGCGTCAGCGATGTAAACGTTGCCCGCGCCGTCCACTGCCACGCCTCTGGGTTGAATCAATCCCGAAGACACCAGCGAGGTCACGGTGTTGTTGGCCACGGCCCATTCCTTGATCGCGTCGTTGTAGGTATCAGCGATATAGACATTCCCCGCTCCGTCCACCGCCACACCAAAGGGGCCGTGCAATCCCGATGAAACCAAAGTGGTCATGGGATCAGTCGCAACATATGTTGAACCTGCCTGAGTGACGGTAAGGGTCTGGCTGGCGATGGTGAGGGTGCCGGTGCGCGTCGCGTCCGGGTTGGCATCGTAACTGAAAATCACATTCGTGCTGCCCGTGCCGCTTTGATTGGCCGGGCTGAGATGCAACCAAGCGGCATTCGCCGTGGCCGTCCAGGTGCCTGTCGCGGGCGTGACCGCGAGCACCACGCTATCGCTTCCCGCTGTCGGTCCCTCCAAAAGGGCGGACGTGCCCAGCGCATAAGTGGTGGTTTGCGCCTGGGCTGTGCTCAAGGCCAGCCACGCCAGCGCGAGGAACACGCCGCAGAAACGCACACGCGAGTGAGGATGGCTGGGGAAAGGCTGCCGCCCGAAATAAGGGTTTGTTTGCATATCCTTTTGATAGTTAAGCGAATAGACAAAGCCCAATCGCGCACAGGGGGGCTCGAATCAATTGTCTAATACACCTGAAACACACCTTAAGTAAAGACAATTCTGCACCCATTCGAATGGGAGAAAGCCGGTTCGCCAGCCCTCACCCCTGCCCTCCCCGTTGCGCGGGGCGAGGGGATTGGCAAATCCCGATGTGAAGAAGTCGATGCGCCCGGTTCGCGCTTGCGGGGCTGACAAAAGATGATTTGTAGCCATTTCTTGTTCCTGATGGATTTTGTAATTTCCACATCGCAAATAAACAGCCGTTGTGTCATAGTGAGACACATGAAGACGATCACCATTCGGGAACTGCACGTCAGCACGGGTCGATGGGTGCGACAGGCCGCTCATCACGGTCAGATTCTTGTGACCTTTCATGGCCGGACCGTGGCCAGGATCGTGCCGGAAGCCAAAGTGGCGGCGGTTCCCTATTTCGCGCGCCGGAAATTCGTCTCTCCTGCATTGCGCAAACTGGTCGAAAGCGGCAAATTGGGCCGGGGCGGCACTGACTCCACCATGGCGATCTCCGAAGACAGGGAAGACCGGAGCTGATGCTCTATTTTGACTCGAGTTATGTTGTCCGGTTATACGTGGCGGATACCGGTTGGGAAAAGGTCCGGGCGAAAGCCGCGACCGAGGCAATTGCCTGCTGCCTGCACGGCCAGGCCGAGGTCATAGGCGCGTTTCATCGCAAACTGCGGGAAGGATCCGTCAGCCGGAGCGCATTCTTAGAGTTGATCAAACAGTTTGATGAAGACTCCCAGGCGAACGCCTTCGAGTGGCTGCCAGTTTCTCCCGGTGTAATCGCCCGCGTGGCCGGGGAGTACGCCGTCCTGTCACCTACAATCCACCTTCGCGCCGCCGACGCCATTCACCTCGCTTGTGCTGCTGAAGGCGGCTTCATGGAAATTTATTCCAATGACACGCGCTTGCTTGCCGCCGCCACGTTTTTCGGCCTCAAGGGCGTCGATCTCATTTGATTTTAAACTTCCCACCGGCGGCTTTGCGCTTAGATTCCATGAAATGCCTAAACGCATGCAGAAGCCGCCGCGCCATTGGCGCAAGGAAATCGATTTTGTTTTGATTTCCCAGGAACGACTGGCCAGCCGGGTCCACTCGCTGGCCCGCCAGATCGAGAAGGATTTCGCGGGACGGGATTTGGTCATCGTTGCGCTGTTGAACGGCACGGTGGTTTTTCTGGCGGATTTGCTGCGGCGGCTTTCCCTGCCGTTGCGCCTGGATTTCATCGGCGTTTCCAGTTACGGGGGCGGGACGGAATCGGCTGAACTGGTCTTTACCAAGGAACTGCGCCTGGATGTCAGCGGGCGGGACGTGCTGGTGGTGGATGATATATTGGACACCGGCAAGACGTTGTCGCAAGTCATGGTGAAGCTGCGCAAGCTGCGTCCGCGTCGCATGAAGATCTGCGTGCTGCTGGACAAGCCGTCGCGCCGCATCGAGCGGGTCAGCGCGCATTACGTCGGGTTTGAGATCCCGAATTATTTTGTGGTCGGCTACGGATTGGACTACGCGGAGCGCTACCGCAATCTGCCCTTTGTGGGGGTGCTGCATCCGGAAATGTACAAGCACCCGGATTTCATTCCCCTGCTGTCCGCCAAGAAGCGCCTCCTGCTGCAAGGTGTCAGGACATTGCATATCACCAACCGATGATGCACCTTGGCATTGTAAAGCAATAAAACACGGACATTGATTATGAAAAAACTCATTATCGCGTACGCTGCCCTGGCTGCCCTCTTGTCGCTACCCGCCTGCTCCAGCACGAATGGCACAAGTGCGGCGTCCACAACCAGTCGGACCAATGCTCCGGTATCCCAGGTTCCTTTTCCCGACAATCCGGGCACGAGGAATCTGCCAACCGCGACGCCTGATCTCCCCCATCCGGTCCCCGGCCCCAATTGAAGTTCAGGCTTTTGTGGAACCTCCCGGACTGACCACGGCTGGCTCATGAAGGGCAGAGAGAGTGGAAAACCTCCTCTCCCCAGCCCCTCTCCTCCACAAGTGTGTGGAGGAGAGGGTGAACACGCAGGAGATTTCCCTTCACGAGCCAGCCGTGCGGGCTGACGGAGTGAGCATCTTCGGGCTGGACGGGGCGGCGCGTTTCCTCTAGGTTGCGCTTATGCCGAAGGCAAAAAGTGCGGAGAGCAACCTCGATGACATGCAGAAGCTGCCGTTCGAGGAAGCGCTGAAACGGCTCGAAACAATTGTCGAGTCGATGGAGGCGCAGGACCTGCCATTGGAAACGCTGCTGGCGCGTTACGCGGAAGGGACGCGTTTGTCGCAGATCTGCCAGGCGAAATTGAACGAGGCCGAGTTGAAAATTCAACAATTGGAGAAAAGCCCCAAAGGGGAATTGAGTCTGGCCCCCGCGCCGATTGCCGAAGAGAAATTATGAGCCGTTACCTGGACATGGTGGACCATCCGTCGCACCTCAAGAAGTTGACTCTGGAACAATTGCAGCAACTGGCCGGGGAAATCCGCCACGACCTGATCACCAAACTGGCCAAGAACGGAGGCCACTTGGGGCCTAATCTTGGCGTGGTTGAATTAACCATCGCGCTGCACTTTGTCTTCTCCACGCCGCAGGACAAATTCGTCTGGGACGTGAGCCATCAAAGTTACGTGCACAAGCTGTTGACTGGACGCAAAGACCGCTTTCACACCATTCGCACGACTGACGGCCTGAACGGGTTTTCGCTGCGCACGGAGAGCGAGCACGATTGTTACGGGGCGGGGCACGCCGGCACGGCCTTGTCCGCCGCGCTGGGCATGTGCGCGGCGCGCGACCAGCGCGGGTCGAACGAAAACGTGGTTTGCATATTTGGCGACGCGGCGCTGACCAACGGGATCTCGTTTGAGGCGCTGAACAACATCGCGCACACCACCAAGCGGTTCATAGGAATTCTGAACGACAATGAGTGGAGCATCGCCAAAAACGTTGGCGCGATTTCCTCGCACCTCAACAAAATCATCACCCATCCGCAATATAACCGCGTGCAAAAGGACCTGGAACGCTGGGTCAAACGCATGCCCAAAGGCGAATTAGCCATCAGGCTGG
Organism: Limisphaerales bacterium; assembly: GCA_052325505.1. GTDB lineage: Bacteria > Verrucomicrobiota > Verrucomicrobiia > Limisphaerales > Palsa-1400 > DASRLE01. The sequence continues at coordinate 31,837 of JBKQUS010000110.1, read as the reverse complement.
GCCATAAAGCCGAGGAGATGCTGAAAGGCGTGCTGACGGGAGTTTCACTGGAGCAAAACCCGGAGCAGGCGGAGTCCGACGGGCGCGGCGGATACGGCAGCAGCCTGATTTTTGAGGAATTGGGACTGCGCTACCTTGGCCCGATAGACGGACATAATTTGCCGCTGTTGATCAGTTCGCTCGAATACGCCAAGGCCAGCGAATTGCCGGTGGTGCTGCATGTCCTGACAAAGAAAGGCAAAGGCTACGAAGCCGCCTTGAAATATCCTGAGAAATTCCATGGGTTGGGTCCCTACGATCCGGAGACCGGCAACACGCCGGCGGTCAAGCCGGGCACCCCCCCGAGTTACCAGGATGTGTTCGGCCAGACGATGGTCAAGTTGTGCCAGAAGGATAATTCCATAATTGGCATCACCGCGGCCATGCCGACCGGCACAGGCCTCAAGGCCCTGGAAAAGGCCATGCCCCGCCGTTGTTACGACGTGGGCATCGCCGAGGAGCACGCTGTTTTGTTTGCCGCCGGCATGGCCACGATGGGTTTCCATCCGGTCTGCGCCATTTACTCGACTTTTTTGCAGCGGGCCTATGACTGCATCGTGCATGACGTGGCGCTGCAGGATTTGCCGGTTATTTTCTGCATGGACCGCGCCGGTTTGTCGGCCAACGACGGGCCGACACATCACGGCCTTTTCGACATCGCCTATCTTCGTTGCGTGCCCAACATCATCGCCATGGCGCCGCGCAATGAAGACGAACTGGCCGACATGATGTTTACCGCAACGCATCAAAAGCATCCTGTGTTCATTCGCTATCCGCGGGGCGTGGCGGAAGGGGTGGCGGTCAAGGACCAGCCGGCGCTGATGGAAATCGGCCAGGCGGAAATCACGCGAAAATTCCGCGGCAACAATGGGCGCAAGGTGGCCCTGTTCGGGTTGGGCAACATGCATCACATGGCGGAGCAGGCGGCGGAGCTTTTGATGGCGGAGGGTTTTGATTGCGCGGTCATCAACCCGCGTTTCACCAAGCCGCTGGACGCCGGCGCCCATGAATTCTATGCGCGCGCAGCCGACGCGATTGTCACCCTGGAGGACCACGTGCTGGCCGGCGGTTATGGGGCGGGTGTCTTGGAATTGCTCAATGAAAAGGGCATTTCCACTCCGGTGGCGCGCATCGGCTGGCCCGATCAATTTATCGAGCACGCCACCACCGTGGATCATTTGCGCGAGAAATACGGGCTGACGGCGGCCAACGCCGCGGCCCAGGTGCAGGCCCTCCTGGCCAAACACGAACAGGCGCGCTTGACCGCCGTCGCGTAAAACCCCCGTGGACCAACCGCTTCCCGTCCCAGGCGCGAAACTGACGCTGACCATCGACGACATCGCCTTCGGCGGCGACGGGGTCGGCCGTTGGGGTGAATTTGTGGTCTTTGTCCCGTTCGTGGCGCGGGGCGAAACGGTGGAAGTGGAACTGACGGAGGTCAAACGCCGTTTTGGACGGGCGCGCCTTCTGCGGGTCATGCAGCCGTCAGCCGAACGGGTCACGCCGGCCTGCCGGTATTTCGGCGATTGCGGCGGCTGCCAGTATCAACACCTTGCCTACTTGGAGCAACTCAGAGTCAAGCATAAACAAATCAGCGATTTATTCCAGCGCATCGGCGGCTTTGACGCGGCGGCGATTGACCCGGTGCTGCCGTGTCCCGCGCCCTACGGCTACCGCAACCGGCTCATGATCCGCAGCCAGTGGGACAAGTTCAAACAAGGATTGAACATCGGCTTCATCCGGGCTGACAATCGGCTGGTGGTGGACATCGAGGAGTGCAAAATCGCCGAGCCGGCACTGAACGGGGAAATCGCGCAGGTGCGCCTTCATCCGCCGCCCAAGGGGGGGTTGAAAGTGGTGCTGCGCATCGCGCCCGAGGGCTGGGCAGTGCCGCGCGATTCCTTTTTCCAAACGAATTTTTTCCTGCTGCCCAAGCTGGCCGAGGTGGTGCGCGCGCGGGTCAAGGAGAGCGGCAGCCGGTTTTTGATTGACGCCTATTGCGGGGTGGGTTTTTTCAGCATTGAGCTGGCCGGCGTGGTCGAGCAGTTTGCGGGCGTGGAAGTGGACGTGGCTGCGATCAAGGCGGCGCGACAGAACGCAGCCAGCCGGAACCTGGCCAATGGGGAGTTTGTGGCGGGGCGAGCCGAAGAGCTTTTGCCGGGAATGCTGAAGCGGTTTGATCCCGCAGGCACCACGCTCATTTTGGATCCGCCGCGCACGGGATGCCCGGCGGAAATGCTGCAAGTAATCAGGACGGTTCAGCCGGCGCAGATATTGTATGTGTCCTGCCATCCGGCGACCCTGGCGCGGGACCTGAACGTTTTGTGCGCGGAAGGTGTCTTTAAGCTGGCAAGAATGGTTCCGTTGGACATGTTTCCGCAGACACAACACATAGAATGCGTGGCCGACCTGCGGCTGGAAACGGCTGCGGCGGAAGCTGTTCATAAGCCTTGCTAACGGGATGCGTCTTGCTGCAAACTCCTTTTTCATGACAACAGAACAAAAGGTCAGCCCTCCTCAAAGTCGGGCGCTCTCCGTGCTTCCCTGGCTGGTTGTGCTGGGGGCACTGCTCTTGTATGTGTTTACGCTCAATCACTGGGTGACATTTAGCGGACTGCCCGTCATTGCCAAGCTGACTGGGTGGGATTGGCATCCAAATCCGTTGCCATGGCGGCCAAGCGGGGTGGCGCCGTTGTTTTCGATACTGACATTCCCGATCCGGGTGCTGCCGGTGGCATGGGCGCCGGTGGCATTGAATCTCTTTGCCGCGGCGTGCGCGTCTCTGACCCTGGGCTTGCTGGCCGCCTCAGTGCGGCTGCTGCCGCACGATCGCACCCGGGAACAGCGGCAACGAGAGGGCGGAGAGTATTCCCTGCTCTCGCTGCCCACGGCATTTCTGCCGGAACTTTTTGCCGTGCTGATGATGGGCCTGCAACTGACCTTTTGGCGCGACGCCACCGCCACGAGCGGGGACATGCTGAAACTGCTGGTTTTTGCCTTCCTGATTTTTTGCCTCCTCAAATTCCGCATTTCGCAAAATGACGACTGGCTTTCGGGTTTTGCCTTCGTCTATGGCCTGGGCGTGGTCAACGACTGGGCGTTGATTGGTTACTTTCCTTTCTTTCTCGTTGCCATGGTTTGGATCAAAGGAGTTGCTTTTTTCAACTGGAGATTCCTGGCGCGCGTGGCCGGATGCGGCCTTTTGGGTTTGCTGCTGTATTTGCTCGTCCCGGTGAGCGGCAGCCTGAGCGGTGAACGGGCCAATTTCTTGTCGCTGCTGCTCACGGAACTTCGCATGCAGAGCTACGGGCTCCATCTGGTGCCGCGCTGGATGGTGGCGTTGGCGGCCCTGCCGACGCTTTTGCCCCTCTTTTTTGCCGGAATCCGCTGGCCTTCCTTCGAGGGGGAAATAAGCGCGGCGGGCAACAGCCTGACCCGGATGATGTTTCGCCTGTTGCACGTTGTTTTTCTGCTGCTGGCGCTCAGCATGTATTTCGATTTCAAATACAGCCCCAGCTTGCGCCTGGCGGATGCGCCGATAGGTTTTTTGAGCTTTTACTACATGGGATCGTTATGCGTTGGTTATTACAGCGGCTACATTTTGCTTGTCTTTGGCAAAGGCACCGCCCAAGGCTGGGAGAGGCCGGGTTTTCTCATCAGGATATTGAACCTCGTAACCGTGGGATTGCTCTGGTTGTTGGCAGTGGCCGCGCCCTGCCGGCTTTTTTACCAGAACTTTTCCCACATCAGAGCCGGCAGGAACAATGTCCTGGCGGATTATGCAAGGGAACTCATCCAGGAATTGCCGGCCAAACCCGCCGTCATACTGGTCGATGAACCCGTGCGGTTATATCTATTGGAGGCGGCGTTCCGACGGGAGGGAAAGCCCAACAAGAACATAATGATCGACACCGCGTCGCTGCCGCACAGGGAATATATCGCCTATTTGCTTTCCCGTTATCCGGAGCTTAAGAAGGAGACAACCCCGCCGGAGAAGCTGGCCCATGTCCTTCCGACCGATTCACTGATCAAGTATTTATATGGCCTCAGCCGGACGCATCCCCTTTATTATCTGAGTCCCAGTTTTGGCTACTACTTCGAAGCCTTTTATTTGAAGCCGCACGGTCTGGTTTACGAAGTTCAACCCTTCGGGAAAGATGTCATCGAAGCCCCCCTGCCCACCAGCGAGGAAATCAGACAAAACCAGGCCATTTGGGCGAGCCTTGAGAAAAAAGCGCTTGTCTCGCTTCCATCCCTGTCAAAGCTGGACCCGGATGCCTCCGCCATCAGTGACAATTATTCTGTGGCGCTGGATTTCTGGGGTGTGGAATTGCAAAAGGACAACCATCTCAAGGAGGCTAATGCGGCGTTTACCGAGGCGGCGCTGGTCAATACGAATAACTTCATCGCGAAGATAAACAAGGCCTACAATGAACGTTTGCAGAAAGGCGACCATCGGCCGATCGAAACGGGGGATCTGATCTACAAGGCGGTCAACCTGTATCGGGGGTTGGTGCCGATCCTCAGATTCAACGGACCAGTGGACGAACCTGATTTGGATTCTGAATTTGGAATGTTTATGGCCAATAATCATGATATGCGGCAAGCCGCCGCCTTGTTTGAGCGGCGCTTGGAACTGCTGCCGGGGGATGCCAGCGCCGAATTGGACTTGGCCAAGGTGTTTGTGGACTCGGGCCAGATTGACAAGGCCATGGAGATGATTCGGAAACTCCGCAGCAATCCCGCCGCCAGCAAGTGGGAAGTGGCCCGTGTCGAAGCCCTGGCTTACTATGCCAAGAATGACTTCTCGTCGGCGGAGAGGCTCATGCAGGATGCGCTCAAAGAAGACCCGCGCGACCCAAAGCGCATCGCCATTCTGGCCGAGTTTTATCGTGTCACCGCCTATGCGGCGTTGCGCGAGAAGAACGAAAAGGAGGCCAACCGCCGCTTCACCATCGCCCTGTCCTACCTCGAACAGGAATTACAAATACTGTCGCAGCTCAGCCAGAAGATCGTCAGTCCGAACACTGTGCCAGATACCATGATGAAGAAAGCTGAAGTGCAGATGATGCTTAAATCGTTCCAGGCTGCCATTGCCACCCTGGGTCAAATCATGGACCTCCAGCAGGGCAATGCCACCGCGGTTTTGAATCGCGCGATTGCCGAAATTCAACTGGGTCAATTTCAGGCGGCCAAAGACGATTACAAAACGTTGCGCAAGTTACTGCCCAATCAGACCTATGTGGTGGATTATGGGCTGGCTGAAATCGCTGCGCGGCAGAAACATCCTTCCGAGGAAATCCGCAGCCTCAAACGCTATCTCAGCTCTGCCCCGGATGACGCCCCTGAATATCAGTCGGCCAGGCAGCGGTTGAGAAAGCTGGAAAGTCAATAACGCCGCTCGACCGGATGCGGGTCACGCATGTCATTACCCGGTTGGTCATAGGCGGCGCACAGGAGAACACGGTGGCCTCGGTGCTCGGCTTGCGGCAAAGGCCGGCATTCCAGGTCGATCTCATCACCGGGCCAACGACCGGCCCCGAGGGTTCGCTGGCTTCGATCTTTCGCGGTGAGCCAGATCTATTGACCGTGGTACCGACGCTGGTTCGCGCCGTTCATCCGATCCATGACTGGGCGACGTTGCTGCGGCTGACACGAATTTTCCGGTCCACCCATCCCCAAATCGTCCACACGCACAGTGGCAAGGCGGGAATTTTGGGAAGGCTGGCCGCCTCCCGCGCCGGAGTGCCGATCATCGTTCACACCATTCACGGCCCCTCGTTTGGCGATTTTCAAGGCCCCATTCCTAATTCTCTGTTCAAGGGCGCCGAGCGTCTGGCGGCTGGTGTGACAACCCATTTCGTCAGCGTCGCCGAGGCCATGACCCGGCAATATCTTGCCGCCGGCATCGGACGCCCGGAACAATATAGCTGCATCTTCAGCGGGTTCACGCTCGGCCCGTTTCTGGAGGCGCGGAATGAACCCGCGTTGCGCCGCCAGTTGCAGATCGATGCCAACGATATTGTCGTCGGGAAGGTCGCCCGCCTTTTCAAACTCAAGGGCCATGACGACTTGCTGGCGGCCGCACCCGCCGTGCTCCGGCGCTGCCCGCGCGTCAAGTTTCTGCTCATAGGAGACGGGGCCTGGCGCGAGCGCCTGCAACGGCGGGCGGCGTCCCTGGGATTGCAAAAGCACTTTATATTCACAGGACTCGTTGCGCCGGAGGAGATACCGCGCTACTTCGGCATCATGGATGTGCTGGTCCACCTTTCGCGGCGGGAAGGCCTGGCCCGGGCCCTGCCCCAAGCCCTGGCGGCGGGCCGGCCCGTGGTCGCCTACGATTGCGATGGGGCCAACGAAGTTTGTTTGCACGGGGAAACAGGTTTTCTAGTGCGTCCGGGCGATTTGGACGCGTTGGCGGAACGCCTGGTCCAATTGGCCCGGGACGCCGGGTTGCGGGAACGCATGGGAAAGCGTGGCCGTGAATTGGTTCGCCAATCCTTTTCAATCGAGACAATGGTGGAAAAGCTCTGCACACTGTATCACCAGTTGGCGGCGACGCGGCAAAAGTGAATCAACCAACATTATATTTATTGGCCATGCTGGCGGCGGCCCTAGCCACGGCGGCATCGCTGCCTTTTTGGCGCCATTGGTGCCTGCGCCATGGCGCGGTGGACGAACCCGGGCCTCGCAAAATCCATGCCGCTTCCATTCCCCTGGCGGGCGGGCTGGCAGTGTTGACCGGCTTGTTGGCCGCCTTGCTCGGTGGAACGGTCTTTGTCTTTCTCCACGCCCCGTCCGGCACGATGGAGCTTCTCCAGTACGGCCTGGGCCGCAGAGCCACGCAGCTTGTCGGCATCAGCGTGGGCGCCTTTGGCATGGTGCTGATCGGTCTGCGCGATGACAAAGTTGAGTTGCGGCCGGCGGCAAAATTCGCGGGCCAATTGCTGGCCGCGCTGGCGGTCGCCGCATCGGGTGTTCGCATCACGCTCTTCGTCCATAACATCCTCTTCAGCTATGCCATAACGGCGCTGTGGATTCTGACCGTGGTCAATGCGTTCAATTTCATGGACAACATGAACGGGCTTTGCGCCGGTCTCGGGGCCATCGGGGCCGTTGCGTTTGGACTGATCGCGGCCCAAGCCGAGCCGCACCAATACCTTGTGGCAACGATGGCCCTTGTAATCGCCGGCGCTTTGCTGGGTTTTCTTCCCTTCAATTTTCCGAAAGCAAGCGTTTTTCTTGGCGACTCGGGAAGCCACTTGGTGGGGTACCTGCTGGCTGTTCTGGGCATCCTGCCGCATTTCTACACGCACCGGCATCCGCGGATATTGGCCGTGCTGACCCCGCTGCTGATTTTGGCGGTCCCGCTTGGGGACCTGGCTTGGGTTGTCCTGCTGCGCTGGCGCGCGGGCCTGCCCTTTTACCGCGGCGACACAAATCATTTGTCCCACCGTTTGGTGCGGCGCGGCTTGAGCGATGCGCAAGCGGTGCTGGTCATCTGGCTGCTGGCGGCTGTTTTGGGAGCGCTGGCATGTCTTTGGCAATAGTTTCAGTGGAGGACGTGGTGGACATGCCGGCGGCAATGGCTTCTGAAAGGGCGGCCAGCGCCTCCGCGCGCGGCACCGAGCCAATCAACCGCTTCTCCTCGGGCGAATTAATGACCGGGACGTTCCGCTGCTCGCTGGCCAGCAGGACGGGCAATGCGTCAAGAAGTTTTTGCCCCGGGCGCAAACAAGGGGGGATGGCCCGCATCACGTCGCCGGCGATGATGGCGTTTAATTCCTGCCCCGCCCCCAGGTATTCCTTCAAATCCTGCAGGGCCACCACCCCGACCAGCCGCGATTGCGAGTCAACTACAGGAATGAAATTGTTCTGGCTGCCCAGGAACCTCTCCGCGATCCGCGGCAGGGTGGTGTTCTCCCGCACCGGCGGCACCGGTGCCCTCATCAAATCGCCGATGGTTTGTTCGGTCGCCGCGCCCAACCGGTAATTCTCCATCTCCAGGCCGCGCAACCTCAGCGGCTCGGTATAAATGGAATTGGGATGCAGACGCTGCGAGACCAGGGTGGAGACGGCGCAGGCCAGCATCAGCGCCGGCATGAGCGAGTAATTGAGCGAGATTTCAACGATCATGACAATGGCCAGCAAGGGGGAACGGGTGGTGGCCGCGAATACGCTTCCCATCCCGACCAGCGCGAAAATCCCGATGGGCAAATTCTCCGGAATCAGGCCCAAATGGGCCAGACTCATGCCCATCAAACTGCCCAGGCTTGCGCCCAGGAACAACGTGGGCGTGATTACTCCGCCCACCGCGCCGGATCCCACCGTCACCGCCGTGGCCAGCAATTTCGCCAGGAAGATTCCCAACAGCAGTTTGGCCGCGAGCGGATGTTGGATGAAGCCGTTGGTGACGGTATAGCCGTTGCCCCACACCTCCGGGAAAGACAGCGCGATGGCTCCAACCAGCAGCCCGCCAACGGCCATGCGCAGTGGCAGGGCCGGCACGCGCTTGAATGCCTCCTGGCTGACGCGCAGCAGTTTGAGAAAGACCGCTCCCATCACGCCGCACAGCAGGCCCAGCACCAGGAACCACGGCAACTGCGCGATGCGCGTAAAGTCGAAAGCCGGCACCTTGTACCACTGCTCGATGCCAAAAAAATTCCGCGACACCATCGTCGCCATCACGGAGGAACAAAGCAGCGGCGCAAACAGGTTCATCGAAAAATTCCCCAGAACAATGTGCGCCGCGAAAATCGCCCCGGTGATGGGGGCATTATAGGCCGCTGCCATCCCGGCCGCCGCGCCGCAGGCCACCAAGAGCCGCAGCCGGTAAGGCTGCCAGTGCGCCAGTTGCCCCCACGTTGAAGCCGCCGTGGCGGATAATTGCGTGATGCCCCCTTCGCGTCCAATCGAGCCCCCGCTGCCGATGCTCATGAGCGACGAGATCGCGCGGATGAGGCCGCTTCGGAACGGCAGTCGTCCATCCCCCGCCACCACCACCTCCAATAAATTTGTCGTGCGTTGTTTCCCCGCCAGCCGCAGCCCCCAAAACAACACGGCTCCCGCCGCCAGGCCGCCCAGCGCGGGCGTGACGAACCGCCATCCCAAGGGCATCTTCTCCGCAACCTCGACAATGTTCTGGCCCGGATGGCCAACGAGAAGCACCTGGACTTTTTCAATGGACAGATAGAAAAGCACGTTGATGACCCCGCCCATCGCCCCGACCACTCCCGCCATGACCAGGTGCAGGGCCTCTTCGCTCAACCACAACTTTTCCCGCACCCGCAAAGCCTTTTGCCAGTGCTGGCTCAGGAAGGAGCGGGCCGTGGTGAGGAACCGCTTGTTTGTTTCCGGTTGTGGCGCCATATCCGGGCTTCACCTTACAACCAGCCACATTGAAATAAAATCACTTTGATTCACTTTGAGTAGTATGACCGGCTCAACCCTTGGTTGTTCTGCAAGGCGTTCCTGCATAGATCTTTGCATACAATTTGACCGCCAGAACACTGGTTTGATTCGGCCTTAACTAAGCTAATCATGGTTTGACTCTCTCCGTTTGCTGCAACCACGAAACGAAGGAAACAAAGATGGGCCATTGGATTAGGATTAAGATTAGGATTAGGAATAGGACATCCCCCATACCAGCCCCCGGGGCGAGGCGTCCAGGGGTCTGGAGCCGTCACAGGTTCTTCGCTGTTTTCAGTGGAATAGATTCTCATTAAAAGCCCTTTCTGGAGGTCGGCCTGGAGCGAAGCTCCCAGGCCGAAGGCCGCCGCCGCGCGGCGGCTCCAGGAGGAAGAAGGCCGAGCTGAATAATGCATGGTGTCTGAAGGCTTACGGGGCTTTTTTACAGACGCAACGAGGTGACAAAGCCGCCGCAGAGGAGTATTTCAGGCGAGCGGCTGAGTTTGAATGAATTAATCTAAGCATCAGCCTTCATTTTTGAACTCTCTCATCGTCCTGCTCTTGGACGAGGTTCGCTTGGAAAGCCTGCCAAATCCGATCAAATAACGGCTCCAATATTGTCTTGCGTCCACGCTGAACGAATTAGCCGGTCACAATTTGTGACCCGTTCAGTTGTTCGACTTGCGCCTGCGGCGCTGACAAGGGATGATTTGCGCCCAACGGCCGGGGAGGCGCCTGTTACGATTGTTCTTGGCCTAACCGCGAAATCATTTTACTTCTCAGGCAATGCAGCTTTTCCGTTCGCTGCTCCCTAATTTCTGCCACCCTCAGCGCATGATGGAGAATTTATGCGGCCAGCAATTTGGCCAAACCGGCGGTTGATTTCAAGGGGCTGACCAGGGCAAGGGTAAAGCGCTCCGGACGGAAGATGTCGCGGGCCGCGGCGCGGACTTCGGTTGGCGTGACTTCGCCCAGACGTTTTTTGACTTGTGAGGGCGGGATGATTTTACCGTAACCAAGCCAGTGTTCGCCGACCCACATCATTTGATTCTCGCTGTTTTCCAAGCTGAGATCGATCTGGCCGGCGAGGTAATCGGAGGCGCGCCTCAGTTCGGCGGCGGACACTGTTTGGTCGGTGAATCGCCTCATTTCGCGCAGAATAATGCGCAAGGTTTTCTCCAGGTTGTCCAAATCCAGACCGGCCGAGACGACCAAGTCCCCGGTGTCGTCGAAGAAGGTGTTGGCGCTGTAGATGGAATAGGCCAGGCCACGATCTTCGCGCACAACTTGGAAAAGACGCGAACTGGAGTTTTCACCGAGCAGGGCGTTGAGCACGCGCAGGGCGAATCGCCGTGGATCATGGCGCGAACAGGCGCGGATGCCGAGAGCGATTTGCGTTTGTTCGGTCTTCTTCGTGTAAAGGCAGATGGCAGGCCGGGTTTGATCGCTGGTGGCGGGAGCATAATTCGGCCGGCCTTTCGGCGCAAAAAAACGCACGTAAGGTTTGACAGCCTTGAGCATTTGAGCGTGGCGCAATCGCCCTGCGGCGGCGATGACGATCGTGCCGGCCACGTAGTTTTTCTGTTGATAATCCCGCAGGACCTCGCGCGAGAGAGCATCCAGCGTTTTAGGCGTGCCAAGAATCGAGCGGCCCAAAGCCTGGCCGGGCCACATGGCGGCATTGAGCAATTCCTGCACATGTTGGTGAGGCTCATCCAGGCACATGGCTATTTCCTCCTTGATCACGTCCCGTTCCTTGTCGATCTCGACGGGGTCAAAGGTGGAATGCAAAAACATGTCTGCGAGAACATTGAGCAAATCGGGCAAATAGTCGTGGCGCGCCTTTGCATAAATGCAGGTGTGTTCCTCGCTGGTGTAGGCATTGAGGTAGCCGCCGATGCCCTCGATCGCCTGTGAAATCTCCCGGGCCGACCGCTTTGGCGTGCCTTTGAAAAGAAGATGTTCGATAAAATGAGAGGCGCCGTTGAGAAGAGCAGGCTCATGGCGCGAACCAATGCCCACCCAAATGCCGACACTGACGCTGGCCATGTGCGGCATTTCCGCCGACGCGACGGTCAATCCATTCTCGAGCCTGGTTATGTTATACATATCAAAACAATTTCAGATTTTGTGCCAACACGCATCGGCGCACCCCAAGTCCCGGTGCTGTTGCCGGTCAGAACCAGCAAATTGCCTAAAGATAACATGGGTCGTCAGGTGAGGGAAGATCCGCCACACCTGACGACCCATGTTAACTTTGACTTTGACCCTTGACGGGATTGTGAGACAGTGACCCGCTGGTTAATATTGGGAACAATGAACGCTGGCGAACCGCCCGTAAGCCCTGCGACGTCCGTTCCGGCATCTCTGCAAGAGCCAAAGGCAGACCATGCCCCGGCGCGGTGGCGGCGCGCTGAGTTGCTGACGGCGGTGTTTCTCACATTTTGGATCGCAGTCTTGCATCTTGTTTACTTGTTCCACGCAGGTCCTCTCTGGCGCGACGAATGCGGCACGATGGGATTCGCGGCCATGCCCACGCTTGGGGAGATATGGCGCAATCTGCGCTACGATAATTTTCCACCTTTATTCGTCGCCGTGGCGCGGGTCTGGACGCTGGCCGGCTTGCACAGCGACTTCGGTTATCGGCTGTTGGGCTTTCTTATCGGGATGAGCACGTTGGGCGTGTTTTGGTACTGTGCGCGAAAGCTGGGCGGCACCGCGCCCCTGCTGATTCTGGCCTTGTATGGGGCCAATCCGCTGGCCATCCGCGTGGGTGATGCCCTGCGGCCTTACGGACTGGGCATCGCCCTGGTATTGTTGACGTCCGTACTGGTCTGGGATTTCGTGCAAACTCCTGGAAAACGAACCCTTTTTTGGGCCGCGATGGCGGCCACGTTGAGCGTGCAATGCCTCTACCAAAACGCTCTTTTCATCATGGCGTTTTCCTGCGGGGCATGGGTGGTGACTTTGAGTCGGAGAGAGTGGAAGACCACGTTGCAAACGGGAATGATCGGGCTGGTTGCAGCCGCTTCCTTGCTTCCGTATTGGGGTATCATCGAACAGGGCCGGGAGTGGGCTGACATCACCGTGGTGAAGACTCACAATGACGCAATTTTGGGAGCACTCGTCACAGCGTTGCAAACGCCAGGCCGATGGATGTCGCCGGTGTGGCTGGCCCTGTGCCTCGCCGCTACGGCTGTCGTGGTGCGTTGCGGGATGCGTCAAAGGCGCCGGGTCATGGTGTACTGCGGAACAAATCTGGTGGTGATCGTGGCGTTTTATCTCATCTTTTTGCGGGCACTGAACCTGAAAATGTCTCCGTGGTATTTCCTGGTCCTGATGGCTCCGGCAGCATTGATGATGGATACGATTTTAGACGGTGCGGACCCATGGCGTTCGCTGATTGCCCGGGCATTTCCAAGCTGCATCGTGATCTCGGCCTGCTCTCTCAATTGTTATCTGGGCGTTTGCGTCCGGCAGTCGAACGTTGATCTGGTGGCCGCAAAGCTCAAGGAGGCTGCGAAACCTGGAGATTTGATCCTGGTATTCCCTTGGTATTACGGCGTCTCGCTGCAACACTACCTCGACTCCAGCCAATGGACTACTGTGCCGCCGCTAGCAGAGATCCGGATCCATCGATACGACTTGATGAAGCAAGCCATGATGACGAAGAATCCGATTGGACCCTTGCTGGAGGAGGCGCGAGTCGCCTTGCGCTCAGGGCACAAGCTTTGGCTGGTTGGGGATTCTCCAGATCCGCCCGGCGGAGGCAAGCCCCAGCCGGTCTATCCGCCTTACAAAGGAAACCTGGAAAACGCCGGCTTCCTCTACACTTTCAGTTGGATGTGCCAGATTATCAATCTGGTCAGCGCGCATGCCACTGCTGGCGGCATGGTGGACGTTCCTGTTCCATCCGGCATGGCGGTCAATCCGGACGAGAACATTACATTCCAGGTCGTCCAGGGCTGGCGGGAATGAGGCCAGCGATTGTTCTTGGCCTGAGGGCGAAATCATTTTACTTCTCAGGCAATGCGGCTGTTTCGTTCGCTGCTTATTTATTTTGTCCTCGTTTTTGTGGGAGGCGCCTTGCTTGCGCCCTGGCTTTATTGGTTCACGCAAGGTTTGGCGGCGCACGGGCCTGTGTTCGCAAGGCTGGCCGCAAACCCGTTTCCCCGTTTTGTCGATCGCGCTTTGCTCGGGGCGGCTGTGTTGGGTCTCTGGCCGCTGTTGCGCTCCTGCGGGATGTTGCGCTGGCGCGATCTCGGTTTGAAGGCCGGGGACCGGCCGCTGCGGGGCGTTACCCTCGGGTTTTTGATTGGTTTTGGTTCTCTCGCATGTGTCGCGCTGCTGGCCGTTCTCCTGGGTGGACGATCTTTCAATCCGGCTCATTCGGGCGCGCAAATTCTGCGGCAGGGGTTCGACGCCGCTCTGGCCGCGATCATCGTTTCCATTCTGGAGGAGATCATGTTTCGCGGCGCGCTGTTTGGGATATTGCGCAAAGCGCTGTCCTGGCCCATCGCGCTCGTCCTGAGCAGCGCGGTGTATGCCCTGGCGCATTTCCTGCGAAAGGCCGATGCGGCCGGCCCCGTCGATTGGTTGTCCGGTTTGGCGCTTCTGCCAAAGATGTTTCCGGGCGGGCCGCCCTTGGTCCCGGCATTTTTCACGCTGTTCGTGGCCGGGGCCATCCTTGCTTTGGCCTATCAACGGACCGGCGCGTTGTTTGTTTCTATCGGACTGCACGCCGGCTGGATTTTTTGGCTGAAGTTTTATGGTTTTCTCACCGTGCAAACGCCGGGCGCCAACCCGGCCATTTGGGGCACTGACACGTTGATTGACGGCTGGCTGGCGTTGCCTGTTTTGGGCTGCGTTTTCTGGATGGTGTCGAGAATGAAAATCGCCGGGCGGGCAGGGGGGCAAACAATATGACGGCGCGTCTCGCCGGCGTTTGGGATGCGTTGTTGAATCTCGTCTATCCGCCCGTTTGCCAAATTTGCCAGCGGGAACGGGCCGGAATCAAACAGGGCTACGTGGGCGGCGAATGCTGGTCTCAAGTGCGCTTTGTTGCCGCGCCCTTCTGCCACCGGTGCGGGTTGCCCTATGAGGGGAGCATCACGCAGCCTTTCGTATGCAGCAATTGCGCGGACATGAAATTTCATTTTCGCTTTGCGCGTTCCGCCGTGATAGCCAACCCGCTGGTTTTGCAGGTCATTCACCGTTACAAATACAATCACGCGCTCTGCTTCGAACCTTTCCTGGCCGATTTGTTGATCCGCCAGGCGGTTCCCGCCATCCAGGGTGAGAAATGGGACTTGATCGTTCCGGTGCCCTTGCATCCGGCCAAGGAACGGGAGCGGGAATTCAACCAAGCCGAACGTCTGGCGCGACATCTCAGCCGCGCAACGCGGATTCCGGTCAACACGGAGTTGGTCCGCCGCGTCAAACCCACCGCAACCCAGACGCAATTGAACCGGGCAGAGCGGGCGGGCAATGTCCGAGCCGCCTTTGCCCCACGCGGCGGCAAGAAACTGAATGGGGAAAGAATCATCCTGCTGGACGACGTTTTGACGACGGGTGCGACGACCAGCGCCTGCGCGCGGGTCTTGCGCAAAGCCGGGGCGGGGGATGTGTGCGTTTGGACCGTGGCACGCGGGGCTTGACGATTGGCCGGGAACGTTGTTAAATGGCCAACGCCGTTGATGAAAGATTCAACCACGCAGTCCTAAAAGACATGGCTACAACGTCGTTCAATAAAAAGGCTCTCGGTTTGGAGGTGATGGAGCCTGCCGTCACTCCGCCCTCATCCGACACGCAAACGACCAGCTTTATTAAAAAGCCCAAGCTGGCCGTGGCGAAATCCCGCAAACGGGACATCCCCGAAGGGTTGTGGAACAAGTGCAAAAAGTGCGGCAACATGCTCTATGACAAGGAGTTGGACGCCAACCTCAAGGTTTGCGTCAAGTGCAATTACCATTTCCCCATCGGCGCGCGCGAACGCATCAATTCCCTGGTCGAAACCTGTTCCTTCGAGGAGATGGATGCCTCGATGGAAAGCGTCGATGTTCTTCAGTTCACCGGCGTGGCGTCCTACACGGCAAAATTGGAGCAATACACCAGCGAAACCAACCTCAAGGACGCGGTCTGCACCGGCATCGCCCGCATCTGCAAATACAGGGTCGCCTTGGGCGTGATGGATTTCGGATTCCTCGGCGGCTCGATGGGGTCGGTCGTCGGCGAGAAGATCACGCGGTTGGTCGAGTCGGCCACGGCCAAGGGGTTGCCGGTAATTATAATTTCCACGAGCGGCGGCGCGCGGATGTATGAGGGCATGTTCAGTCTGGTGCAAATGGCCAAAACCTGCGGCGCGCTGGCGTATCATGCCCGCAGCAAACTGCCTTACATCAGCGTCCTGACCAATCCCACCATGGCCGGGGTCATGGCCAGCTTCGCAGCCGTGGGCGATTTGATCCTGGCTGAACCCGGGGCCATGATCGGTTTCGCCGGGCGGCGCGTCATCGAAAGCACCACCCAGTCCGACTTGCCGCCGGATTTTCAGACCGCCGAATTTCTGCTGGAGCACGGGCTGATCGACTTCATCGTGTCGCGCAACGAAATGAAAGCCCGTCTCTGCGCCTGCCTGGATTATCTGATGGAAGGCCGGGAACAGGCGGCCCCGCCCGGAAAGTAATAATTGACAACACCCACCTCCCCGACCGGTCCGGCCCCGGACGCCCTGGCACAGGCGATTCTCCGCCTGCTGGGGCGCAAGGATTACGCGCCCGCCAACGTTCCGGAGTTGCTGCGGCGCCTGGGCTGCCACCCCGGCCAGCAACAGGCCCTGCAAAAGGCGTTGCGCGCACTGGAGCAGAACGGCCAGATCATTCGCAACAAGGGCAATCGCTACATCCAGGCCCGCGAGGCCGACCTCGTCCCCGGCGTCATCCGCATGAACCGCCAGGGCAAGGGCTTCCTCGAACCGGACACTCCCGGTCTGAAGGAGATCGTTGTCCCGGTGGACGCCACATCCACCGCTTTGCACGGCGACCGCGTCCTGGTGCGGCGCGACGTATCGCGGCGGCGCGGCCCGGCGGAGAGGGATGAAATCACCGGATCGGTGGTCCGCATCCTGCAACGCAAGCGGGCGCAAATCGTCGGCACATTGCAACGCAGCAAGCAATTCCTGTTCGTCATCCCGGACGACCCGCGCATTCCGCATGACATTTACGTGCAACCGGCGCGCGACACCGGGCGTCCGGCCCAGATTGGCGACAAAGTCGTGGTCGATTTGCACGCTTGGGAATCCCGCCATACCAACCCGGAAGGAGAGATCGTCGAAGTGCTCGGCCCGCCGGATGAAGAGGGCGTCGATATGCTCTCCATCCTGCGCTACTACAATCTGCCGCTTCATTTTCCAAAAAAGGCCGTGCAGGAAGCCGAACGGATTGCCAAACTTCATCCGCTCGGCGAACCGACTGCCGAAGAGTGCCGCGGTCGAGTCGATTGCCGCAAGCTTTGTGTCATCACAATCGACCCCGACGACGCCAAGGATTTCGACGATGCCATCTGCCTGCAAAAGCACGGCGACCAGTGGAAGCTTTGGGTGCATATTGCCGACGTCTCGCATTATGTCCGCCCCGGCGGCGTGCTGGACGAGGAGGCGCGCAAACGGGGCAACTCAACTTATCTGGTGGACCGTGTCATCCCGATGTTGCCGGAAGCGCTGAGCAACGAGCTGTGCTCGCTGAAGCCGGGCTTGGATCGCCTCACCAAATGCGTTGAGTTTCTTCTCTCCAACGAAGGCCGCGTGGTCCAGGCCAGATTTTACCCGTCGATCATCCGTTCCCGGCGCCGGTTCACCTACAAGGAGGCCCTGGCTGCGCTGCAAGGGGCGCCCTCGAACGATCCGGCGCAACAGATGGTGCATCAGATCCATGGGCTGGCCCAAAAAATCCGCGCGGCCCGGATGCGTGCCGGTTCGCTGGATCTGGATTTTCCGGAGTCAAAAATTCGTCTTGACGATCATGGCCGTGTTTTGATGATCGAGAAAATCGAGAACGACGTTTCCCACCAATTGATCGAGGAATGCATGTTGATGGCCAACGAGGCTGTGGCGACGCGCCTGATGGCCCTGCGCCGCCCCGCGGTTTATCGCGTGCATGAGCCGCCCGCCGATCTGCGCCTGCAGGAATACCGCCAGGACGTTTTGAGCCATAACATTCCCTGCGGAAACCTCGCGCAGAGGCCCGAGGTGCAGAAACTGTTGCAGCGCCTCAACACCCTTCCCATCGGACCCGCGCTGAAGATCGGGTTTCTCAAATCGATGATGCGCGCCCGTTACGCCGTCGAGCCGCTGGGGCATTACGGCCTGGGCAAGCCCAAATACACCCACTTCACCTCGCCCATCCGCCGATACGCCGATTTGCTGGTCCATCGCGCCTTGTTTGATGAAGGCCAGGCTTTTCTACCGGCGCTTAAGGAAGCCGCCGCGCACATTTCAATCACGGAGCGCAATTCAGCCGACGCGGAACGGGACAGCAAGGACATTAAAATGTTCGCCTTTCTCAAGGCGCAACTGAAGTCGGGCCAGGCGCAGCAGTATCCGGCGCTGGTGATCGACGTGCGCAACTTCGGCTTTTTTGTCGATGTATCCGCATTGGGCATGAGCGGCTTGGTGCATCTTTCATCGGTCGAGGATGATTTCTATTTGTTCGATGAATCGCGCAACCATCTCATTGGCCGCCGCACCCGCCGCGTCATCAAGTTGGGCGACAAGGTCACCGTGCGGATTTTCAAAGTGGACGGCTTCAAAAAACAGGTGGATTTCAAACTTGTCACAGCGCCCAGGCCCCAAAGACCTCAAAGAAGCGGGCGGCGGTTTTAAGCCGAACCGATTCTACCGTAAATTCCCGTGTTGGCTCCGTGAACCCGCCAAGGCTCTTATCGAACAAGGCGCATCGGCGGAGCGTCTAAAAGCATTATGGAGAAAGTGAAATCGGAGCGGCAAAGCTGGAACACTGCCATCCGCACGAAGCGGGTGTATGAGCCGGCTGAAAAGAGCGACGGGAAGCGTTTTTTGGTGGAACGGCTTTGGCCTCGTGGCATGAAGAAGGAACGGCTGCACATGGACGGGTGGCTGAAGGAAGCAGCGCCAAGCGATGCGTTGCGGCGCTGGTTTGGCCATGATCCCGCCAAATGGGTTGATTTCCAACAGCGTTATCGCGCGGAGTTGGAGCAAGAGCCAGGAGTCTGGCAGCCATTGCTCGAAGCCGCCAAAAGCGGTTACGTGACCCTCCTATTCAGTGCGCGCGACTTGAATCATAACAACGCCGTGGCGCTGAAGACTTATCTCGAAGGGAAACATCAGGGCGTCTGCTGATTAAAGCTCCATTAGCCCCCCTCTTTCACCCCAATCGTCAATTGTTTGACCTGCGTCAAGCCGCAAAACGGCTGACTCGTTTAGCGTAACGGCAATGAAAGAAGTGCTGTGTTACTCCGCGATCATGGCGGAGGAAGCTCATGCCGCCATTTTGACAAACAACAGACATGAAACTTATGCAAACTCAAAACATCATCGGTGCGGACAACGTGATGGACGTCCGCCCGATTCCCTGCTCCATCAAACATGGATTGATCATCCGCACCTGGCTGGAACTGCCGGTGGGGGCTCATTTCATCCTGCTCAACGACCACGATCCGGCGCCGCTGCTCAGCCAGCTCTCAGCGCAATGGCCGGATGCCTGCACCTATGAGTATCTGGTCAAAGGTCCGGACGAAGTGCGGGTGAAAATCACCAAGCTGGAGGCGGCTGGGCCGGGTGGGGCTGTCTCCGAATGCTGTGGCGGCCACTGAAGTCCGCTGGCACAGCCATTTGGCCGGTGGAAAAACGTGGATTGCTTGACCTGAATCAAATCTCATCGCGAACTGCTGTGGAAGGTTGGAAGTGAAGAAACGAAAGACGTTTTATGAATGAAAAAGAAAATCTTCCAGAGAGAAAAGCCACCGTGGTTTACTCCTGCTCGGGTTGCTCGGATGCAGGTGAATTGGCCGATCGCATCGCACGCCGCCTGGCGCGCGAGGGCGCCGCGGAAATGTCCTGCCTGGCCGGAATTGGCGGACGGGTGAAGAGCCTTATGCGCAGGGCGGAGACCGCGGACCGAATCCTCGTCATTGATGGCTGCCCTCTGAACTGCGCGGCGCACACCCTCAAACTGGCCGGCTTGCAACCCTCCGCACACCTTGAACTGCAAAAAATCGGCATGCGCAAGGGTTCCTGTCCTGTCACCGAGGAGCGGATAGCCATCGGGGTGGAGGCCGCAAAGAAAATGCTGTCACACGAGGTCACTCCGGCTGAAGTGGACACGGGACCGCAGAACGACATAGCCATTTCCTGTTATGCGGATGACAAAAAAGGGTGAGTGAATGCCAAACCTTGGCGAGCACGGCCCCGATGCTTCGACGACCATGAAAACTGCCAATAATGAAGGATATTCAATGAATTTTGCGAAAAAGCTATGCTCGCTCGGACTTGTCCTTGCCGCCGGCGCGGCCTGGACGGCGGCATCGGAAGCGCCACCCGCGGTCAATCTCGTTTTCAGCACGGAAAACGCCGTGCTTGCCGAAGCCCCCAACGTGCCGCCACCCATCCTGCGAACGCACGCCTCAAGGGTGATCGTGAACCTCGAGGTGAAGGAAGTCACGAAACGACTGGCGGATGGCGTGCAATACACGTTCTGGACGTTTGGCGGCAATGTTCCTGGCAGTTTCATTCGGGTTCGTGAAGGCGACCTGGTGAAATTTCATTTGCACAACAATCAAAACAACAAGATGCCCCACAACATCGATCTGCATGCTGTCACCGGGCCGGGGGGTGGCGCGGCCTCGTCGTTCACGGCGCCCGGTCATTCTTCGCAGTTTTCATTCGAGGCGCTGAAGCCCGGGCTTTACATTTACCATTGCGCGACCGCGCCGGTCGGAATGCACGTGGCCAATGGCATGTACGGATTGATTCTGGTCCAGCCGAAGGAAGGCCTGCCGCCCGTAGATCACGAATATTACGTCATGCAGGGCGAATTTTACACCGGTGGAAAATTCGACGACCCGGGGCTGCAAACCTTCGATTTGGACAAGGCCATTGACGAAAGGCCGAGCTACGTTGTGTTCAATGGCTCGGTTGGTTCCCTTACCGGGAGCAATGCGCTTACGGCCCGGGTCGGCGATAAAATCCGCCTTTTTGTCGGAAACGGCGGGCCAAATCTGTCATCCTCTTTTCACCTAATTGGAACCATTTTCGACACGGTGTACGCCGAGGGCGGAAGCGCCGCGACGCACCATGTGCAAACGACAGAGGTGCCACCCGGGGGCGCGGCCATTGTGGAATTGACCGCGGAGGTCCCTGGCAACTACACACTGGTGGATCATTCGCTGTTCCGTGCGTTTAACAAAGGCGCCATCGGCACGCTCACGGTGACGGGGCCTGAGAATCGTTCGGTCTATTCCGGCAAAGAAGCAGACACCATTTACAACGGTGCTCCCATCGCCACGGAACCTGCCATCCCCGCTCCGCAGCGGACACCTGATACCGGGCCTTCCTTCTCAACTTCATTGGGCGCACAGTACGCGCGGGGCAGGGGCGTCTATATGCAGACCTGTTTTGTCTGCCATCAGCCCAACGGTCGCGGCATTCCCGGCCAGATCCCGCCGTTGGAAAACTCCGATGTCTTGATGAATGACAGGATTGGCGCCATCCGCGGCGTCATCCAGGGACGAAACGGCGCGCTCACGGTCAATGGGAAAAAGTACAACGGCGTCATGATCCCGTTTCCCAGCCTGAGCGACCGGCAAATCGCCGACGTGATGACTTACGTTCGCAACAGTTGGGGCAACTCGGACACAAACACGGTGACGCCGCGTGAAGTCGGCGAGCAACGCAAGTTGGCGCCCGTGGCCGTGGCCAACGCGTATGAGTAGGGGACGCCAATGAAGCGAAGCGCAACGTTGTTGACAGTGTGCATGACTTTGGGGGCGGCGTCTGCCTTTGCCGGGAATCCTGTCCCGCAAGGAATGGTGCTGGTGTCCAACGGCTTCTATCGTCCACTTTTCGCCGCTGATTCCGAGAGCAGAGAGATTTCGGTCAAGTCGTTTTATCTGGACGCCCTGCCGGTCACGGTGGGCGATTTTCTGGAGTTCATCAGATCAAACCCGGCCTGGCAAAAATCGAGTGTCAAACGGATCTTTGCCGATGAATCGTATCTTGGAAACTGGGAGCGGGACCTCCTTCCCGGCACAAACGCGCCGACGGACGCTCCCGTGACCGGCGTCTCGTGGTTCGCAGCCAGGGCCTATGCGGCATGGAAGGGCAAACGCCTGCCGACAACGGCGGAATGGGAGCATGCCGCGTCGGCCAGTGAGACGCGTCCCGACGGGGAAAAGGATTCCGCGTTTAAACAGCAAGTACTACAGTGGTATTTGACACCGAACGCCCCGCTGGCGCGCGTGGGCGGACGGTCGGCAAATTTTTGGGGTGCGCGTGATCTGCACGGGCTGGTGTGGGAATGGGTGCTGGATTTTAACGCCGCGCTGACCGCTGGGGATTCCAGCGCCGACAGCGCGGGCCAGGAGCGCGGCCTGTTTTGCGGAGCAGGAGCTCAGGGCGCCAGGGACGTGGATGATTATCCGGCATTCATGCGTTGGGGATTTCGCAGCAGCCTTCAGGCAGATTATTGCATCCACAACCTCGGATTTCGATGCGCCAAAGATTTATGAAAACGAACCTGTTCCCAGTTCTCATCTCCGCGGCCCTGTTTGCGGCCATGACTTGTGCCGCTGACTGCGTGACGAATGTCCCGCGCCATTCCTGTTGCGCGATGTGCGAACCCGCGTCCGGCTTGCTTTCGGACAAATCGCTCTATCAACTCGATGCGACCTGGACGAACGATCTTGGGAAGCCGGTGCAAATGGCCTCGCTCAAAGGACGGGTCCAAGTCGTGGCGATGTTTTTCACGCGCTGCCGATACGCCTGCCCGCTCCTCGTCTATAAACTCAAACAGGTTGAAGCGGCGCTTCCCGCGAACATGCGCGCCGGTATCGGTTTCACCCTCGCCTCGTTCGACTCGGAACAAGATACGCCGGCTGCCTTGCGAAATTATCGCGCACAGCACGAATTGGCCGGCAATTGGACCTTGCTCAACGGAACTGCGGACGATGTGCTCAACCTTGCGGCGCTGCTCGGCGTGAAATTCAGCAAAGGCCCGCAAGGCCAGTTCCTGCATTCGAACGTCATCACCATCCTCAACGCGCAGGGCGAAATTGTCGGCCAGGAAACTGGTTTGAACCCGGACATCGACGAAATGGTTCGCCAGATTGAGAAACTTGTGAAACATTGATTTGTGCCGCCGATAAGCCAGTTTAAGCGATTTGACGTGCGCGACATCATCCGCCGCGGCCTCGAGCCGTTTCCGCAGATCCGCGAGCGGGTCGATGCCCTGGAACCCGGCAGCGGCTTGCTGCTGATCGCGCCGTTCCTGCCCTCACCCCTGATTGAGATGCTCGGCAGCGAGGGATTTGCATCGAAAGTGGAGCGATGCGCCGGCACGGGCTGGATGGTGTATTTTTGGCGCCAGGCGGCTTGATCTTTCTGCCATGAACGCCGCCCTAGCCGATCTCAAGCGCGCCGCGGTCATCAACACGTTGCGGAGCTGCCAGCTTTTCACCGGCATGGCGGCCGAGGACTTGAAAAACATCGCCGATGTCACCGTGGTTAAACTGCTGGAAAAGGGCGACTACCTTTTTCGTGAAGGCGACCCCGCGCATGGCTTCTACATTGTGCAACGCGGCTCGGTCAATGTTCATCGCGTCACGGCGGCCGGCAAGGAGCAGGTCATTCATGTGTTTCGCACGGGCGATTCCTTCGCCGAGATCGCCGTGGCGTCGCCGACAGGCTACCCGGCCGAGGCCCGCGCCCGGAAGCCGTCGCAGGTATTGCTGGTGCAAAAGGACGGTTTTCTTGCGCTCCTCAAGCGACAGCCGGAATTGGCGTTGCGGATGCTCGGCTCCATGAGCAGCCATCTGCGGGTGCTGGTGGGCCAGATTGAGGACCTGACGGCCAAAGACGTGGAAACGCGCCTGGCCAACTGGCTGGTGAAGCGGTGTCCCGATCCGCAAAGCGATTCGCCGGTGAACATTCAATTGGCCGTGACCAAGCGCATGCTGGCGTCGGAACTCGGGACGGTCAGCGAAACGTTTTCCCGCACGCTTGCAAAATTCCGCGACCAGAAGCTTCTCGTGGTCAAGGGCAGGATGGTGACGGTTCTTACGCCAGCCAAACTGAGCGCATTGCTGCGGCGCAATCTTGGGGAGTGATTGCACCGGTGGGCCGGGTTAAGCAGGCGCGCTCAATTGGGATCAGCGGCCGGAATGGGCGTGCCCGCATCGGGTTGCTCCTCGGGCATGGTTTCAGGCGCGGCGGAGGCTTGTTTTTTGTCGTTCTTCTTCCCGGTGTTCTTCTCCACCATCAGTTGCGCGCGGGTGCGGATGAGGGGGTCGATCAGCCAGTTGTTGACAAGATAAGTCCAGCCATTGAGCGACTTTTCCTGCTGAAGTTTTGTCTGGAGCGTCTTCAGCTTGTCCTGGAATTCCTTGTCCAGGGCCTTTTTGCCTTCCGGTTTCTCGTCTTTGCCGGCCTGCCGCTCGGTCGGGAAATCGGCCGTGACAGCCACGCTCACATTGTAATCATTCTCCGGGGTTTTGGCGCCGATTTTGAGGGTGTAAGTGAAATGATCGAACGTCGTAATGGTCACCACCAGCGGCTTGTCCAAACCGGTCTTGGCTGGCGCGGCATCGGCGGCCACATCGACAAAGCTCGGATAACTGAGCGTGCTGGACAGGGAGGAAACCTTGTTGGTGTCGAGCACCTCGTTTGTTTTTATGTTCGACAACACCCACGGATTGCCTTCGCTGTCGCGGGTCAGGCTCCAGGAATCGGCGGCGTTGGTGGAGACAAGGGAAATGGATTTGGGCTTTTCGATCTTGAAGAAATCCTTGTCCAGCCACGCGGTGGGTTTGGGATCCAGGCTGTTGAGGGGATCGGACACGGTCAGGACCTGATGCGGATCGCTTTGCAACATGACAAAGCGCCCATCGGGCATTTCATCATCGCCAAACGGCATCCGGGCGGGACGATCGGATTTGCGCGTGTGTTTCTTGCCCAGCAGCAGGGAGTAGAGCGTCTTGCCCTGGGCGTCCTTGAATTCGACCAGCGTGGCTGAATCGGGACCGCCCCCCGGTGCCGCCAGGTGCATCCGGCCCAGTTGCGACGAGCCAATCGGCTCGGCCTGTGAGATTTTTAAATCGCCCATTTTGATGAGCAGTTCGCTGATGTCGGAGAAATTGGCCGGATAATCATTCCGCTCCTGCACCAGCCAGCGGTCATTTTTCTTGACCAAGTCCAAATCGGACCCGCCCTTGACGTGAATGGCGGCGACATCGTTCACCTGGAAGCCGGGCAAAAGCTTCTGGCCCAGTTTGCCCCCGGAGGAATCCCAGGATTGTTGATCGCGGTTGTGCAGCACCAAACCGGCCCCGCCCAGAACAACCAGGGCCGCCAGTAGAAGGATCAATTGTTTGCGGTTCATTTTGCGGCAGTTCGTTTGCGTTTCACCATCGCCAGGACAATGCCGGTCACGGAAACCAGCGCCGGCATGGCGCCGATATTGGCCACCTTGGTCCAAAATTCCAGCGAGTCAGTGTCCTTGGCCAATTTCTTGCGGACGGATTTGAGTTCCTTGTTGGCGTCGGCCACTGACTTTTGATAGTTCTCCAATTCCTTCTGCTGCTCGGGCGAGAGGATGAAGCGCTGTTCATTGCTGGACTTGCGCGACTGCAATTCGCTGATTTTGCGCTCGGTCTCGGCCTTGCTCTCCTCCAACTCCTTGACCTTCTCCTCCCATTCCCGGCCCGCCTTGGCCTGCATGTCCCGCAAGCGGGTGAACGGCCGGTCCAGGCTGGCCCGGCTGCGCAAGCTGATCAAATCACTGTCGCCGGAAAGCTGTTCGACGAAACTTTCCATCAGGTTCAGGTTGCCGTTGACCGGCTGCACCATGCGATAGCCGAGAATCTCCTGCACGCGCACGCAAACCTGATCGTTCAACATGTCCGAGTCGCCGACCAAAATCACCACCGGGCTGTCGGTTGATTCCTTGATCTGCGGCTCCTTGGAGGCTTCGTTCTCCCCCTCGTTCTTGGAAGGCGGAGGCGGGCCGCCCGGAAACGCCGTCTTGAATTTTCCAGTCAAACGAACGGCCAGGGCGTAATCAATCTTCGAAGGTTTGAAGTCCTTGATAATGTTCTCCGCGCCGATGGTGGCGGTGAGACCCTCCACCAGTTCGGAGTCCGGCGAGGTGTGGAGCAGGACCGTCTCTTTCAATCCATCGGCCGGTTTGCCGGTGAAAACTCCGGCAAACGGCATCACCAAATTATCGATTTGACTGGTCACGATGTCGTCGTTGTTGATGCCCTCCTTGGTCAACACCAGGACGGTGGGCATGACCCCGCCGTTTTGGCCGTTGTGGCCGGCAAAAGTCATGTCGGCCGCCACCTTGTTGATGTCCATGTCCAAGCCCCAGGCCTTCAAAAGTTTGTCCAGCGTGGACTGCCCCGAGCTTTCTCCCAGGACCTGCGACATCTGATCGTGCTTTTGGTCGAAATAGGCATGGGGATCGAGAAACGCCAGCAATTTGCCCCCGCGCATGACAAACTGGTCCAGCGCGTATTGAGTCGCGTCCGTGATGTCGCGAGGGTGGATCACCAGCAGGACCTTGATGTCATCGTCGATCTTGTTGGCGGTCATGGGAATTTGTTTGACGGTGAAGTCCTTCTTGATCTCGCTGATGCAAGCCCACGGTTCCTGGCTGTTCTGGCCCATCTGGCGCATCATGGGATTGGGCGTGTCGCCGAACAGGGGCAGCGCGCTCATCACGCCCAGCGTGGGCGGCGTCGGATTGATAACGCGGGCAATGGCGCGGGAGATGTCGTACTCCAGCAGCCGTTCCCGGTCGGGCGGCAGCCAGGGCACGGCCACCTTTTCGTCCAACATGCTGACCGCGAGTCCGAGATATACTTTATCGCCGCCAAACGGCGACGTGCCCTGTCCGGCCACACCGTCCAGGCGGGCGGAATCCTCCGCGTCCGAATCCGGCTTGGGATCGAGTTTCTCGATGACGATCTTGCCGTGGCCGGCCTCCTTGTATTCGCCCAGCAAATCCTCAACGTGCTGGGCATACGTGCGCAGATACGGAGGCATGGCCGTGTCGTCTTGTGTGCAATAGAAACGGATGGTCACGCGCGAATCCAGTTTGTCCAATATCCTCCGCGTGCCGGACGAGAGGGTGAAGGCTTTTTCGGACGTGAGGTCGAGGCGGTCCTTGAACGCGCTGGAGATGATATAAAACGCCAGCAGGACGGCAAACATGACGACGACGCCCGCGGTGGAATAGAGAATTGTTTCGAGATTCTTGTGCTTCATGGCTTGCTCCTTGAACTCGTTATCCTGCGCGATGGCTGCGAATGATGACGCCGGTCGTGAACAGCGAGAACCCGATGATTGACAGGAAGAAAATCACGTCCCGCGAATCGAGCACGCCTTTGGTGAACCATTCGAAATGCGTGATCACGCTCAGCGCCGCCACCGTGTCCACCAGCCACGGCTTGTCCAGGCGCGTCAGCAGATTGGTCACCGGCGGGAAGCCGCACAGCACCAGGAACAGGCAGATCACCAGGGCCACAATGAAGCTGACGACCTGGTTTCGGGTCATGGCGGAGGTCATGCAACTGATGGCCAGATAGGCCCCCGCCATCAGAAAACTGCCGACGTATCCGGCGAAGATGACCCCGTTGTCAGGCGAGCCGAGATAGTTGACAGTGATGACAACGGGAAAGGTCAGCGCCAGCGCCAGCAGCAGGAAAAGCCACGAGGCAAGAAACTTGCCGACGATGGCCTGCCAGGCCGTGATGGGCATGGTCAACAGCAGTTCCAGGGTGCCGACGCGCCGCTCCTCGGCCCACAGCCTCATGCCAACCGCCGGAACCAGGAACAGGTAAAGCCAGGGATGCCACAGGAAAAAGCAGCCGTCGAGCGAGGCCTGGCCCCGTTCGAAAAAGCCGCCGGCCATGAAGGTGAAAAATCCCGTTAAAAGCAGAAAAATCACGATGAAAACATAGGCGACCGGAGAGGAGAAATACCCGCCCAGTTCCCGTTTGATGATGGTCTTGATGTTGGCCAGGGAATTCATTGCGCGGCCTCCTTTCCGGTGTCAGGCAGGGTGATGTTGCGGAAGACTTCGTCCAGGTGGCCCTCCTCGGTGTGCAGTTCCTCGACCTGCCAGGCACCGGCGGCGGCCAGGACGTTGCGCGCCAGATCGCCGTTGTGCGCCCCGCTCTTGGGATAAATTCGCGCCCAAACCCGGCCGTTTTCCTCCTTGACGATGGCGGCGCGGCGCGCATTGGCCACGCCGGACAGTTTCTCGACCACTTGCGCCCCGTTCGTCCCGCGCACGATGAGCAGGACCGCGCCCGCAAAATCGGATTTTTGCTTGAGTTGATCCGGGGTGCCGTTGGCCACGATCTTGCCCCGGTCGATGATGATGGCCCGCGAACAGGCGGCCTCGACCTCTTCCAAAATGTGCGTCGAGAAAATAATGGCCTTGCGCTGGCCCATGCTGCGGATCAATCCGCGCACCTCGTGCTTTTGGTTCGGATCCAAGCCGTCGGTCGGCTCGTCCATGATCAGCACGTCGGGATCGTGGATGATGGACTGGGCGAAACAGGTGCGATGCCGGTAGCCTTTGGACAGCGTATCGACACTCTGGTAAAGGACCGATTCGAGGAAGCACATTTCCACGACACGATAAACGGCCCTCCTCCTGGCGTCGCCGCGCAGCCCGCGCAGTTCCGCCATAAAACCGAGGAAGCTCTCGACCGTCATGTCCGTGTAAGCCGGGGCGTTTTCCGGCAGATAACCAATAAGGCTCTTGGCGGCGATGGGGTCCTGGGCCATATCGTAGCCGCCGACCGTCACCCGGCCCTCGGAAGGGGGGATAAAGCCGGTGATCATGCGCATGGTGGTGGATTTGCCCGCGCCGTTTGGCCCGAGAAACCCGAGCACCTCGCCCTTTTCCACCGTGAAAGAAATGTGGTCAACGGCCACCTTTGGGCCGAACAACTTGCTGAGGTTTTCGACTTTAATCATTCCTGTTGTCTCCGCATTGCGATTCCTATTACTGACTGATTACCGGCCAAATTGTTCAAACGCAAGAGAGAACATGGGGCATTTTCCCCGAAGGGGGCATCTCATTTTTTGCAGGTTTCGGCTATCTCCCTCTCCGCCACACACTTGTGGAGGAGAGGGCCGGGGAGAGGAGGCTCCCTTTTTCAATTTCCTACATTTTCAACCTTGACGGACTTTTCCTTTTATATCAGAATAGATCTGATGGATACGAAAACAAGAATAGATTCTGTTTGGTTCACCACCAGAGGCCAGGTCGTCATTCCGGCTTGGTTGCGCAAGGAGTACCAGATCGAGGACGGAACGAAGGCGGTGCTTCAGGCGACCCCGGAAGGCATCCTGCTGAAGCCGGTGACGGCGGCGCTGATCAAGCGGGGGCGCGGCATCCTCAAGCGCGGGCCGGGGAACAAGCCGTTTTCCGAAGAATGGGCGGAGCATAAGCAAGAGGAGCGGGAGCTGGAGGAGCGCCGTGCCCGCTAAGGTGCTCGACAGCTTCGCGCTCATCGCGTATTTCCGTGACGAGCCGGGCGCGGAAGCGATGGAGGACCTGTTGGTCAGCGCCGGGAAGAAGGACAGCCCGCTGCACATGACCGACGTCAACTACGCCGAGGTCAGATATTCAATTGTGAAAAAGGACGGCCCGGAAGCATGGGAACAAGCCGCGAAGATCCTTCAAGGCTTGCCGATTGATTTTCACTCCACGAACCGCGCGCTGGCCGACACCGCCGCCGATTTCAAGGCGCGTTTCAAAATCAGTCTGGCCGACGCCTTTGCCGCCGCGCTGGCAAAGGAAAAGAAAGCCGAACTCGTCACTGGCGACCCGGAATTCAAAGCGTTGGCCCAGGAGATTAAAATGATATGGCTGAGATGAACACAGCGGTGAATTCGAAAAAGACATTCTTAAGTGTCATTCCGGTTTAACTCCTTCCATGACCCTCTTGACAGAGCATCCAATTGGAAAGCGGCTTTTGTTTGGCCGAAGTATATCCAGCGCCTTTGCTGCGCTGGCAATTTTCCTTTTGTTTCCTGCCGTCGCGCCGGCCGTGGAACAATGGGGAATCTTTGAACTTGCCTTGAAGGGGCCAACCAGCGGCAATCCGTTCAACGACGTGAAGTTTTCCGCGCAATTCACGCAAGGAACGAACGTTGTGCAGGCGGGCGGTTTCTACGATGGCGCTGGAATTTACCGCGTGCGCTTCATGCCGGATCTGCAAGGCAAATGGACATACAAGACCGCCAGCAACATTCGCAAACTGGATGGCAGGACCGGCTCGTTCAACGTCGCCAAACCGTCGCGGCAAAATCACGGCCCGGTCCGCGTTGCGCGCGCGTATCATTTTGCCTATGCCGACGGCGCGCCTTACGAGGAGCTTGGCACCACGTGCTACGTTTGGGAATTGCAGCCGGAGCCGTTGCAGGCGCGGACGCTCAAGACACTCGCGTCAGCGCCGTTCAATAAAATCCGCTTCTGCGTTTTTCCGAAGAGTTACGTGTGGAACACCAATGAGCCGGGCATGTATCCGTTTCCCGGTGAGCCGGCGGCGGCCAACTGGGACTTCACGCGCTTCAACGTGAAGTATTTTCAGCACCTTGAACAGCGCGTCGCTGATTTGCAAAAACTCGGCATCGAGGCGGACATTATTCTGTTTCATCCTTACGACAATGGCCATTGGGGGTTCGACCGGATGCCTTCCGACGCGGACGATCGTTACCTGCATTACGTGGTCGCGCGGCTCTCGGCCTATCGCAACGTGTGGTGGTCCCTCGCCAACGAATGGGATTTTATGCGGCGCAAGAAAGAATCCGACTTCGTGCGCTTCGGCGAAATCATTTCGCGCGACGACCCGTATCACCATCTGCTTTCGATCCACTACGGCGCGAAACCTTTCAATTACAACCTGCCGTGGATTACGCACGCGAGCATCCAAAACGGCGGGGCCGTGACGGACCCGGCCCGCGCGAGGGCGTGCCGGGATCTGTATCGCAAGCCGGTCGTTTATGACGAGGTGCAATACGAAGGCAACATTCCGAGCGGCTGGGGCCGGTTGAGCGCCGCGGAACTCGTCTTCCGTTTTTGGAACGCCGCCGTCGCCGGCACTTACTGCGGCCACGGCGAAACGTACAAAAGCGACGACCAGGTTCTCTGGTGGTCCAAAGGCGGCGTGCTCAAAGGACAGAGTCCCGCGCGCCTCGCGTTTCTAAAAAGAATCCTCGACGCTTCGCCGGCCGAAGGCCTCGAGCCGATTGACAAGTCGCATCCGGAATACGCCGGCCAGCCCGGAAAATATTATTTGGTCTATCTTGGCAAACAAACGCCGACCAACTGGGATTTTCAAATTCCCAAACCAGCCCAGGATCAGCCTCAGCTTGCCGACGGCATGAAATTCAACGCCGAAGTTCTCGACACATGGAACATGACCGTGACGCCGGTGCCCGGCGACTTCACGTTGAAACAGTCGGATGATTCCTTTTACGGGGACGCCAATGGACGCTCCATTCCGCTGCCCGGCAAGTCATACATCACCATTCGCATCAAACGTGTTGCCCGTTGATTGCCGGTGGATCCCGAAATATTTTCACATAGACTGCATTTGTCCATGTGCATGTGCCATGATGAAAATCAAAAATACACAATTACCCATGAAGAATAACAAAACCGCACACGCACGGCTCAGGAGCGCAAGACCCGTCTGTTTGGATGGCCAATTCATCGGATGCACGGGAAAACCGTCCGGGAGCTGAGGGCCGTGATCTATCAACCGAATAGCGGAAATAAATTAAAAATGCCAAAAATGCCGAAATCCGTGCAATTCAGCGGGCAGATTGTGACGGGTCTGTGCCGGGTTGTGACGGCATTTGTGACGGGTTCACCCATGCATAACCCATTGATTATCAACAAATCTTACGGTGTGACGGCTCCAGACCCCCGGACGCCTCGACTTGGGGGCTGGTATGGGGGGGTGTCATAATCCTAATCAGTGCAGGGACATTTAGGGTTTCACAAAATTATAAGTGACTGATTTGCAAGCTCTTGCAAGCCCGCTTTTTGTCTGTTTCCTAAACCGTCGAAGTGCCTCATTGACAACTGGTTGCGAAGCTCCTCCTCCGCCATGTGCA
>JBKQUS010000109.1:0-12620 GCA_052325505.1 Limisphaerales bacterium | reverse complement strand
ACGCCAAAAACCAACTCGCCCACGGCTCCTGGGTCCTGCAACTGATGTCCCCAAAACCGGCCTGAACCCCCTGTGTATAACTTTTATGAAAAAACACTTTCCAAACCAGAGAACAACTTTGTGCTCTGTGGTTAAGCATTTCCCCAAAAAGGAGCTACATGTTGCCGCTGTGTTGCTTTTCGTGTTGCCAGTTAAGTCGTTGACTATCAGCACTTGTTGCCATGTTGCCGATTTTCCGGACCTATCTATCACATCGTATCTATCGTGGATTGACCCACGGGGAAAATCCGGGCATCCTCCTGAAATGGAGCGAAATGGATTCTTTGAACCACTGGCTCCGTGAATCACGAGATTGAAACACCCGATGAATCTTCTGCCCGCATTACGTTTGGTGCTCGACGAATTGAAAGAGCGATTCGGCGCCGAGATTGAGCACGCGCACGCGCCGCAGCCCAACGAGCTTTACCTGCATACCCGGCTCGAAATGGCAGGGGCGTTTTGCTCCGCCTTTTACAAGATTCATCAAGGACGGCTGGCCGGTGTGTTTGCCGAGGACGCACGCGCCAAGGACAACGTCTTTTTCGTCTATTACCTCTATGCGCTCGACTCTGCCCACGGCTTTGTCTTCGTGCGCGTGCCGGTTCCGGCGGACAACCCGGAAATGCCTTCGCTGACCAACGCCGTTCACGCCGTCAACTGGCAGGAACGCGAGATCCAGGACTTGTTCGGCATAAAATTGCTCGGTCATCCCAACCCGCGCCGGTGCGTCCTGCATGACGATTGGCCTGAAGTCTTCCCGTTGCGCAAGGACTTCGATTTGCGCGCCGAGCTGCCGCCCTTCAGCGGCCCGCGGCACAAGTTTCGCGAAGTCGAAGGCGAAGGGGTGTTTCAAGTGCCGGTCGGCCCTGTCCACGCCGGCATCATTGAGCCGGGGCACTTCCTGTTCAGCGTGGCGGGCGAGCCGGTGCTTTACCTGCAATTGCGCTTGTTCTACACCCACAAAGCCACCGAGAAACTATTCGAGAACCTGCCCGTGCCGCACTGCGTTCGACTGGCCGAGAGCATCTCCGGCGATTCCAGCTTCGCCCACGCCACAGCTTTCTGCCATGCCATCGAGCGCGCCGCTGAGGCGGACCCGCCGCCGCGCGCCCGCGCCCTGCGCACTCTCTGCCTGGAATTGGAGCGCCTGCACAATCACGTGGGCGACATCGGCGCCATCTGCACGGACGTGGCTTTCGTCACCATCAACATGCACGCCCTCCGCCTCAAGGAAAGTCTGCTGCGCCTGAACGAGCAATTGACCGGCAGCCGGCTTCTGCGCGGCATGGCTTATCCCGGCGGCGTGCGATTTGATTTTGACGCGGACCAACTGCGCGGCCTGGCGACGCTGGCGGACGAGTTCGAGAAGGAGTTCAATGATATGGTTCAGCTCATTCGCGCCAATTCCGGCCTGCGCGACCGGGTTGAAACAACGGGTATCCTCAAGCCCGAAACAGCGCGAAGCCTCGGCATTGTGGGCATTGCGGGCCGGGCCTCCGGCTTCGACCGCGACCTCCGCCGCGACTTCCCGCACGACTTCTACGATCAGGTGCAATTCACCGTGCCGGTATTCACGGAAGGCGACGTGCGGCGACGGATGGTCGTGCGCAGCAGGGAGGTTTTCGAATCGCTCGGCATCATCCGGCAAACACTGGAAAAGTTGCCCGCCGGTCCCATCCGCGCGCCGCTGGAGGTAGTTCCGCCCGACCGGATGGCTTTGGGATACGTCGAAGGCTGGCGCGGCGAAATTTTTCATTGGATCCACACCGCCCCCGGTAACCGCCTGGCGCGTTGCAAAATCAAGGACCCGTCGCTGCAAAACTGGCCGGCGATGACCGAAGCCATCCAAGGCAACATCATCCCGGATTTTCCGGTCATTAACAAAAGTTTCAACCTTTCCTATTCGGGAACGGACCGCTGATCATGTTTGGCATACTCCGTCAAAGTTTGAAGACCGGCGTCGTCACCACGAGCTATCCGCGGACGGCCGCGGATGTCTGCGCCCGCGCGCGCGGCAAGCCGGAGATCGATTGGCCAAACTGGAAGAACGCGCGGCCCGCCGCCGCCGTCTGCCCGACCGGGGCCATCTCGCACGAGGACGCCGACGGCCGCCGCACCGCGCGCCTCGATCTGGCAAAATGCACCTTCTGCGGCCTGTGCGCCGACGCCGATCTGGCCATTCGCATGACCAATCTTTGCGAATGCGCGTCGCGCAGCCGCGACGATTTGCTGGCCAGCGCCGCCTACAGCCTGAAAGCCGACGGCACACAGGAGCGCATGATTTCTCCGCCCGCAGCGATGCCTTCCCCAA
This sequence comes from Limisphaerales bacterium, assembly GCA_052325505.1. GTDB lineage: Bacteria > Verrucomicrobiota > Verrucomicrobiia > Limisphaerales > Palsa-1400 > DASRLE01. The sequence continues at coordinate 10,270 of JBKQUS010000109.1, read as the reverse complement.
CACGAGCCGAGACACCCGACGCCCTCGGACGTCAAATCCAAGAGAGCGCCGCCAAAATGTTTGGCCGTTCGTTGCATATCCGCGAAGTCGATGCCGGCTCGTGCAATGGCTGCGAAATCGAAATCACCGGCCTGGCGGGTCCGGTCTATGATTTGGAGCGATTTGGCATTCACTTCGTGGCCTCGCCGCGCCACGCCGACATGTTGCTGGTGACAGGTCCGGTGACGCGCAACATGGAACTGGCCTTGCGGAAGACTTATGACGCCATGCCCGGCCCGCGTCTGGTGGTGGCGGTGGGCGCATGCGGTTGCAGCGGGGGCATCTTTGGCCGCAACTACGCCACAGTGGGAGGGGTGGACAAAGTCATCCCGGTGGACGTCTATATCCCAGGATGCCCGCCCAATCCTTGCGCTTTGTTGTACGGCATTCTTCTGGCCATCGACCGGCTTCCGGCCAGGGCGGGTTAAACACATCGTCAAGACAAGTCCTTTCCAGCCGTGTTCAGGCAAAAAGGCGCTCTGCCGATCGCGATTTGGGCCGTGGCGATTGGGGCGTTGTACCGCCGGCCAGCTTGATAAATTCCACTTGACTCCTCCGCGGAGGTCGGCTTTTCGGGCGCACCCGGCGGTAAGCGCCGTCAGACCGCAGCAGCCAGGCCCGGGCCTCGTCCGCCAGGGGGATGTCCAGCAATTCCGTCGTGACCCTGTGCCGCAGGGCGGCGTCCTCCACCGGGAAAATCGACTCGATCCGCCGGAAGAAATTGCGCGGCATCCAGTCCGCGCTGCCCAGGAATATTTCCGGACGCCCGCCGTTCTCGAAGTAAAAAATGCGGCTGTGCTCCAGGAACCGGTCCACGATGCTGCGTACGGTGATGTTTTCGCCCAGCCCCGGCAGGCCGGGCCGGAGACAGCAGATGCCGCGCACCAGCAGGTCAATTGTCACGCCCGCCTGCGAAGCCTCGTACAAGGCGCCGATAATTTCGCCGTCGGTAAGCGCGTTCATTTTGGCGATGATGCGCGCCGGCGCGCCGGCGCGCGCGTTCTCCGCCTCGCGCCCGATGAGGGCCAGCATCCGCCGATGGAGGTGGAATGGTGACAATATTATTTTTTTGCCCGCCTCGAAATGCCCGATGCCGGTGAGCAGGTTGAAGACGTTGCCGGCGTCCTCGCCAAAGTCGGGCTGGCAGGTGAGCAGCCCCGTGTCGGTGTAGAGGCGCGCGGTGGTGGGATTATAGTTCCCGGTGCTGAGATGGACGTAGCGGCGGATGCCGTCGCCATCCTCGCGCACGACGAGGCACATCTTGCAGTGGATTTTGTAGCCGACCAGGCCATAGACCACGTGGACGCCGGCCTCCTCCAATTGGCGGCTCCACTGGATGTTGTTGGCTTCGTCAAAACGCGCCCGCAACTCCACCACGGCTGTGACGTGTTTGCCCCGCTTCGCCGCCTCCATCAAGGCGCCGACGATGCGCGTATCGCCGCCCGTGCGATAGAGCGTTTGTTTGATGGCCAGCACTTTCGGGTCGCGGGCCGATTGCTCTAGGAAATCGACCACGGTGTTGAAATTGTCGTAGGGATGGTGCAGCAAAATGTCGCCCCGCCGGATCGCGGCAAAAAGGTCCGGTTCACCGCGCAAGGCGGCGGGGGCGGGCGCCACAAACGGCTTGTCGCGCAAATTCCGGAAATGGTCCCCTTCATAAATGGCCATGAGGCGCGCGGGATAGAGCGGGCCGTCGATCAGCGTTACGTCGTCCGGCGCCAACCGCAGCGTTCCCAACAGCGCGTGGCGGATTCCGTCCGGACAATCCTGGTCGATTTCCAGCCGCACAGCGTCGCCCTTGCGCCGGTTGTGCAATTCAATTTCCACCGCCTTGAGCAAGCTGACCGAATCCAGTTCGTCGATGTACAGCTCGCTGTTGCGCGTGACGCGGAAATGCCAGCGGCCGAGGATTTTTGTGCCGGGAAACAAGTCCTTCAAAAAGCAGCTCACGATCTCGCTCAGAAAAACGTAATCGTGCCGCGACCCGTCCCGGGGCAACTCGACCACGGGCGGCAGCCCGCGCGGCACTTGCACCACGGCCAGATGGCGCAGGGTATCCCCGCCGGTCTGCATTTCCAACTGGACGATGATGTTGAGGGACTTGTTGAGCAATTGCGGGAAGGGATGCATCGGATCGATGGCCAGTGGGGTCAGCACCGGCAGGGCCTGGGCGCGGAAAAAATCCTCCAGCCATTTCAAATCGGGCCCCTTCAAGTCCTTGGGATCGAGGAAACAAATGCCATGCGCCGCCAGGGCGGGGGCGAGTTGCTTGCGCCAGCACTCATACTGGTCATGCATCAGGCGCTGGATGCGTTCATGCACCGCGCGCAACGTCTGCACCGGAGTCAGCCCGTCCAACCCGCGGGTCATCACGCCGCTTTCGACCTGCTCCTTGAGGCCGGCCACGCGCACCTCGAAAAACTCGTCCAGGTTCGAACTGGTGATGCAGAAAAACTTTAGCCGTTCCAGGAGGGGATTGCCGGCGTCGCGGGCTTCATTCAAAACCCGTTGGTTAAACTCAAGCCAGCTCAGTTCACGATTGATGAAGTGCACCGGCTCGAACGATTTGACGGCCTTCGGCATAGAAAAATCAACCATAACCAATGCGAGCGTCGGAAGCAAGGCACGCAGCCAGTCTTGGAGATTGGCCGGGGAGATCCTAAAATATTCGAAAAATCCGGAAAATGAACTCCGCCGGTTTAGGTTGTAACGGACTGAATGACAGCGGGTTCCAATTGAAAAAGGGCAAAAATCGATTTTTCAGTTTTTTCGGATTGAGAGGAGAGTTTTTATTTTTTTGGTTTGAATCGCTTTTATTATGGCATAAGAGGCGAAAAGTGTACACCCCGCGGTGGGGTCAATTTTTGTAACCACGAAACCCTTGTAAACATTGAGCAAAACGGGTATCGGTGGCCTTTCTGTCAAGTATGTATTCTTGACAAAGCACCCAAAGAGCGGGCTTTTTCAGCGGCGCACTGCGGAACTCCATGTCCGTGCCATCCGATCTGATCCATGGTTTAAGAATTTTACTGCGAAAGCCACAGAATATGTGTTTTGCCAAATCAGGTTGTGGTCTTCTTGGTTTTTGAAAACAGTTTCTTACACCAGGCCGCGACGGCAATAAACCCGATGATGACAAACTTCTTAATCGCCAGCAGGAATACAAACAACATTTTGAACAGGCCGAGCTTCGCAGCAATGCCACCCGCCACAAGCGCGGCCAGCCCGTAAGTGGCCACCTTGTCCGCCTTTGGATCGAAGTCCGCATAACGATTCCCGTCGTTGAAATTGACCATGCCCAGGATTGTGGGTGTCTGTGCTTCGATGGCGCTGAGTTGGTCCATGGAGGCAATCGCATTTAACACCAGCACTCCGCGCCGACCCAACATGCGGATGTTGTAATTGAGCGTGTCTTGGGCCGCGTTTCCGAATTTTAGTTCCTTTGCCCAATAAAGTTTATGCGCCACCGCGTCGTAACGCGGCGGAGCGGCCCAACCGATGAGTTCCGCGGTGTCATAACCCTTCTTCTTGCGTTCGACATTGGCTTCCTGCGCTGCCTTCTGCATCTTTTTCAACAAATCGTCGTAGTTGATTTTGTTCGCGTCGCCGTCCTTCACATAACCGTCTTCGGCAAACGATATCGTCACCACCCAGCAATCCTTGTCCAGCGGGGTGGTGTTTGTGGGCATCAACATGCCGAGAGGTTTTTCGCCGGGGGGATTGCCCCAGAGCCTCACCAGCACGGTTTGGGCGTCGTCCGGACCGAGGTAGTTGAATTCCGGCGGCACATTCAGTTTGGCCAATCCTCCGCGCAGCGGGATTTCGCCCTGCTGATACTTCAATCCATTGATGATTTTAAGGGCCTCAGCCCTGGAGGTGACGCGGGTTTGCGCATAGCCGGGAAGGGCGAGGAACAAGGCCCCCGCCAACAGGAGAATGAGCGCTTTTGTTTTCGTATTGACTATTTGTAGCCGACCCCCGGATACAGCAAGTTGACGGCGAATAGTTGCACAGGCGAATAGATGATGTCAAATACTTTCCACGCGACAATCAGCCCGAAGATCCTTAATTGGGGATGGCGCAGAGTCGCCAGGATTTTTTCCGCGCTGCCCGGGCCGGCAAAAAGCAGCAACGCGCCGCTGCCATCCAGAGGCGGGAGCGGCAGCAGATTGAACACGCACAACAATAAATTCAGCGAAAACATAATGCTGATTATCGTGGCGAAGAAGAGGGCGCCCGGCGCAATCGCGTCAACGACATGGGAGAAATTGACATGGGCGGGAGCATCGAAAAATTGGAACGCCATGCCCGTGCGAATGCAGATGGCCGCGATGATCACAAGCAACAGGTTTGCCGCGGGGCCGGCCAGGGACATCAAGGCAGACCGTCGCGGATTGGCGGCGGCCCAGGCGGGATTATACGGCGCGCTGGCCCAGCCAATCATCCAACCGCTCAGCAGGTATGAAACGATGGGCACCACGACCATGCCAAAGGGTTCGCGGCGAATATGCGGAGTTGGATCCAGAGTGACCTGGCCGCCGCGATGCGCGGTATCATCCCCCAGTTTCAAGCCGGCCCACGCGTGCGCCGCTTCGTGCAAAGTCGTTGAGAATAAAAAAACCAGATACCATTTTATGCCAGTCAGCAAATCGAACGCCATGCCATGCCATGCTTCGGAGATCCGGTCGGATTGTCCAGTCCAATGATTTGTTCGCTTTCTTACACAAAATCTCACAGATAACCGGCACATTGCCTGGCTGGGCGGGCACTCTGCTGCCCGACGCGGCGCGCACGGCGGCGCTCGTTTGACGATTTTGGCATAAAGAGCGGAAACTGTACAAGTCACGGAGAAATTCTTGAAAGAAACCCCATGCTCCGAGCTTGGAATTCATCGCAAATAATTTATATACAGCATGTTGTGAAAACTGAATAATTTAACAACATTTTTGTTGCTTTAAAGCGCAAAAGAAGCAACAGTTGTGTTGTTATGAGCGATGAAATTAGCGGACCGCGACAAACGAGAAGCTTTGTTGGACAGCTTCCCGACCCGGAGGAACTCTACGGGCGCGAGGAGTTCATTGGCCATCTTTGGCGGCAGATTGAAGGAAACAACATCCTGCTGCTTGCCCGGCGTCGATATGGCAAGAGCGGGGTGAAAACTTCACAGTTCCAAAGATCATGAGTCTTGTCGCCCACAAATACACACCGGGCGAAATGTCGGCCCATGAATTGGAGGCGACTTTCGCGGCTCGCGGAGAAACGGTTGAATACCTGTTGAGTTCCCTTCGCCAGCAGATCAAATCGAGCACTCTTTCCAGCTTTGTCATCACCGGGCCGCGCGGTTCGGGCAAGTCCACCATCATTCGAATGGTCGTCCTGCGAATCGGCCAGGATCCGAAGCTGGAGAAGGCCTGGCTGCCGGTCGTTTTCCCGGAAGAACAATTCAACATCGTTTCGTTGCGAGATCTGATGGCCGCCACGCTTCAGATGCTGGCGAAGCAGGAGATTTCGCCGGCACAAACGTGGCTGGATAAGGTGGAGGCGGAAGCAAGGGAAGAGCAAAGCTTGCAACTTGCGCTCACCGGTTTGCGCGAGATCACGCGCCAGCATCGGAAGCGCCTGATTCTGTTCATCGAGAACCTGAATCAGTTGCTGGAAGATTGCCTCGATGACCAAATGAAAGGCACTTTTAGACGTCTGCTGATGATCGATCCGTTTATGATGGTCATCGGCAGCGCGGTGCATGTGTTCGAGTCGCTCAAGAGTTACGAGGAAGCGTTCTATAACTATTTTGGCCAGGTGCCTTTGGGCAGACTGACGGACGAGGAGGTTTTCGCGTTGCTGAAGCGGCGAGCTGATTTTGATGGGGATCTCGATTTTCTCAAGGATCTTCCGAGCCAGAAATCAAAAGTTCGCGCAATCGTCCTCCTCTCCGGGGGTAATCCCCGGCTGATCCTAATGCTTTACGAGTTGTTGACGCAGCGGCATGTAACAACCATCGTGCAGTATTTACAGCGGCTAGTGGATGAGCTGACGCCGTTGTTTAAGCACGAGATTGAAAACCTGCCGCCGCAGCAGAGACTGATCATCCACGCGCTGATGGAACGCGGTGGCGCCGCCCAACCGACCGACCTTGTTGCACAAACCCGGTTGCCACTTAATGCCATCACCACCCAACTTGGTCGCTTGAAAGAGTCCCAATTCGTCGAGGTGTTAGGTGGCGGCAAAGGCCGGACCGCGAACTACACTGTGTCTGACAAGCTGTTTGCCGTTTGGTATCAAATGCGATATCTTGGTCAAAACCGCCGTCGCATTGAACTATTTGTTGAGGTGCTCCGTATTTGGTTTGAGGAGGAGGAAAGGCTTTCCACATTGCGCAAGCTTGCATCGCCAGAGCACAGCGGAGTGGTGCAAGCTCTTACACCAAAGGAACATCTCGCCCTCTTGAGCCGCAGCCTCTACAAAAGGCGGTTGGACGATACGCAAGGAGCGGTTTCTGACTGTGCTGCCGTGATTGACATGGTAGAAGTTCCCGAGGATCAGCGAGCCGTCGCTTATTTTGGGCGCTGGCTTGCGTTCCGCGAAGGCAACAAGACTTGGGTTAACGTTGACGATTTACTAAAAGTAATCGACCTGGCAGTGACGAAACTAGACTTCGCTGTTTCTGCTGCTGAAATTGCATATTTCCTATTATTCCTTCGCAAGGATTATTCCGGTGCTGAGGCCACTATAAAGAGGCTTAGCAGCGCTCTAAACTCCGCGCCTCAAGAATCAGCGCGTACGAGCTCTTTGCGCTTTCTTAATGACATTGCCTCCCCTGAATTGAAGGATGCTTGGCCAACCGCGTGGCGCATTCTTGCCAAGAGTCAACGGTCGGGGATTGTGGAAGCACTCCAATTACTCAAGCCGGTATGTGACGTACTTGAAGGCAAGGAACGCGCGGTTTTGGACGGTCTGCCCCCGGAACAACGGGAGTTCGCGGAGAATGTGTTGAAGCGTTTCGAAGCAAAGCCGAAGTCAGCAGATGAACATGGATGATTTTCAACTGAAGTGCGAATTGCTTGAATTGAAGAATCGGCATCGAATTCGGCTGATGATTTGCAAGTTTTTGATATTCGCCCTTGGCTTTTCAATAGTGTGCTGTTTCTTGTTAATCTTCCTTTTTCTGGCGACGGGACACGAGCTCAGCGAGTCCTTTCTACAACGACTCTGCGGGGTCACGATTGCCCAGGCTGCTGTCCTGCTTGCCGTGTTTGTGCGCAGCGTGTGGCGGCTTAACATTGGGAAAAAGCCTGAAAAATCAGATGAATGATTATTCGAAGTTTTTGCCGCCATATCCGTGCCATCCGGTCTGATTCGTGGTTTGAGAATTTGAACAAGGGCCAGGATGGCAAGCTGGCGACCGGTTAAACGGCGCGGGTTTACGGGGCTATGGGCATGGGCCGCTGGTTCGGCCGGTCCCCTCGGAGCACCTTCGCTCCCTCGGCGGTCAGGCGTAAATACCAGTCGGCTGGCATTCCCTCGTAGGTGGCGAAGTGACCTTGAATTGGAGGTGAGTTCGTGACCTTGAATATGGCCGTGCCCTCGTCCACTTCGTCGAACATCCCCACGAATGCCATGTCCAGGCCGGCTTGCGCCGCGTCGTAAAATTGTTTCCATAAAAAATCGCCTCCGAGGCGCGGAATCGTGGACGTGCCCGGCGGGAGGCGTTTCAGGTTGTCCCAACTGAAACCGGGATAGACCTGCGGCAAATAGAACATCCCCGCCTTCGTTGCGGCGGCCAGGTCACCGGGCCAATAAGCGGTTGTGGCGTATTTGTTGGTGACGCCGTTTCTGACGACGAGCGAATAATTTCCCGTGTTCCACGGGCAATAACCATGAAAGCTCCGGTAAATGTTTGTCCACTCCCCCGTGGCTCCAGTCCGCCATTCCCACCAACCGCTGCCGATGAGCGTCACGGGGCAGGTCGCGTTCGTCTTGAACCACGCGATGATCTGCTTTGGGAGCGCGGGGTCGGGGAAACGCTCCGGGTAAAACCCAAAGATCATCAGCACCGGCTTGCCGTTGTGGTGGAGGTAGCGCGGGTCTTGCGTGACCTTGGGGCCGTCCACGAGATAAGTCCAGTCGTTGGTCAACTGGCTGAAAAGAGTTTTCGGATTCGCGCCGCTCATGTCGTACTCCAGGCAGAAAACCCGCCCTGTCCGATTCGCCGCCGCGCGCACATAGGCAAGCACATTGGTCTTCCAAGCCTGGATGTTGTCCGGAGGGGTCTGGCCCACGAAGCGCTGAACCACCACGCCGTCGATGCCATATTGCTGCATCCAGTCGAAATGTTTGTCCACCGTCTGCCGGTCCTGCGCGCTGTACAAATACGCCTGCGACCCGTCCGGATGCGTGAAGCCGGGCACCGCATATTTGTGGGCATACTCGCTCACATCCGGCCACATCTCGAACGTGATCTTATCTAAAGCGTTCGTTTTGGGTGGTGTGCTCCAATCGCGATTCCAATGATCCCATTTCGTGCCGCCATCCCCGCCCGCGCGAAACCAGCCTTGGTATCCGCACAACACTTTCTTGTGCAACGTCGTGGCATCCGCGGTCTGGGCCGGGCGGGAGACGGCATTGGTCTGCAACATCAGGCCGAGGGCGGCGGCAAGAGCGATCATGGCCCTAGTGTAATAAGCGCGGTTTCAGAGGGCGATGCCTTTTATGCACAGCCAATGGTCGGACACACCTTGACCCTGCCACCAATTTGGCAGCGGGCCGCTGCCAGAACCCACAGGCGGGGACGCCTGCGCCACGTAGCGCAGTCGGCCCGGCTGCGGGTTTACGGGGCTTCCCAGCCCCGTCTTGCTTCCGGCGGCTTTTACATTTGGTGACAGTGTCAAACTGCGCCCAGCCAAAGAGCAGAAGAATCTCGCGGCTTGTTTTTCTTTCAATAGGAGCAAAAGGAGCCTTGACATTCGTTTCAAGTGAGACTATAAAAAGTATCAAATGAGCGAAACATTGACAAAGCCAGGGTTGATGAAATCAATCGGCACGGCGTTGGTTCGCCGCAAAGCCGGCCAGCGGCCCCGTAAGAGAGCCGGTGGCGGAGTAGTCAACTTTTGTGTTGGCAGGCCAAAGGTCAAAATCAAGGCCACGGATTTTACGCCGTCCAAACTGATCAACGTGATTCAGGCCGGTCTGCGGGTGCGGGAATTGAAGGACTTGCAATCAAGCCTTGCCGTGCCGATGGAACGACTTGGCCCCATGCTCGATATTTCCAAGGCCACACTCCATCGCCGGATGGCAGGCGGAAGGCTTGGGCCCGCCGAATCCGACCGGGTCGTGCGGTTTGCCCTGTTGATGGGCAAGGCGGTCGGGGTTTTGGAGTCCGAGGGAAAAGCCCGCCAATGGCTGACCTCGCCTCAATTCGGATTGGGCGGCGCCGTGCCGCTGGACTATGCCAGGACGGAAGTGGGCGCGCGCGAAGTCGAGGACTTGCTCGGTCGAATTGAATACGGGGTTTATTCCTGATGCCGGAGGCCTGGAGGATCCTAAAAGCGAAGCACGCGGCAACAGCCTTTTCCGGTGAAGGCGCGGCCAAGACCGGCGGACGTTGGAACTCGCGGGGTGTGCCGGTCGTTTACACGAGCAGCACAAAATCCCTGGCCGCGTTGGAAAGCCTGGTTCACCTGAACCCGCCGGTGGCTTTCAAATATGTGGCCATTCGCATCACATTCGACGACGCGCTGGTTAAGATCGTCCCGACCAAAGGGCTTCCTCCCAACTGGCGGGTTGAACCGCCGCCGCCTTCCACAAAGGCGCTCGGCGATCTGTGGGTGCAAGAGGCGACGTCAGCCATCCTTGCGTTGCCAAGCGTGATCATACCCGGAGAATTCAACTACCTGCTCAATCCAGCCCATCCCGGCTTCAAAAAAATTTCAATCGGCAAGCCGGAGAGATTTACGTTCGACCCGCGATTGCTCAGGATAATCTAGAGCGGTTTAAGAAAAAGTGTAGCCATTCGGCATAATGAACTGGAGGAGCGGTCTTTTTGAGTTTTGGCTTCGTTTTGGCTCAGTCACAGGCCGCTGCGGGCATGCTCCTTCGCCAAAGCCTCGCCAAAAAACCAAAAATCCTCGCTCCACATGGCTACAGTATTTCTTCAAACGCTCTAATTACTGCGATGCGGCGGCTTGAAGCACGACGCGGAAGCCGTAATCGTTTTTCTTGTCGCCCGGTTGGG
>JBKQUS010000108.1:0-5412 GCA_052325505.1 Limisphaerales bacterium | reverse complement strand
GTGTTTTACAACCGCCGACGCCTGCACAGCTCGCTCGGCTACCGTTCCCCCATTGACTTCGAAACCCAAAACAATTAACTAATGACTTACACAACTTTTGTGTCCGCTTTTTCGTGGCAAGCCCACTGCAGCAGCTGCGAAAACTAGAGAACAAGAGCCGGCAAATGGCGCTGCCACGAAACGCTGACGTTTGGAGGCGAGGATTCACAACATTATTTGATGCGGCGGTGGTCCCAGCAGGGTGGGAATTGAGGATGGCACGAGCAGCGGCGCGCGCTGTCGTCACGGACGGAAGGGTAGTGTTATTTACCCGGCGGATAGTTGGTCGTAACCTGAGGATTCATACTGCAGATCACGTCAACCTCCATGAGAATACTCGCTGGATACTATATCTTCATTGCAGCGGAATGCCGCCACGCCATATTCTGTGCGTATACAATTCTCGAAACATTTCCCATGAGTGGACTGCGCGTTTCGACTGGCGATTGCCCGCCGCGGCACCAGGGGTCAACTACCCCTTCTGCCCGCCAGAGAACTGGTGGAAAGGGGCCATCGCTAGCTTTAGAACAGTTAGAGGACGACCCGCTTGGATCGACAAATTGGGGAACGGTTGGGCGCGACCGAACATTCCCGGTGGGGCCGGGCATCATTGGGACGTAATGATCAGCTCATCGGCGCTTCGGGAAGCAATCGGCCTCGACCAAATCAATGTAATTCAGTTTGGATGCCCCGCAGCGCAAGGAACGCCAGGGCAACTGCATCATTTGCCCAGAAGCAAGAATGGAAGATTCAAGTCCGGCCCTGGTTGGAGATGTGACTAAACATTGTCCGGTCGGTCACCACGCCGTAAAGTCAAGCCCGCATAAGCACATATTGTATTGACGATGCCTTGAGTTCCCCCGAGTCTGCGAAGGCAGTCTGGAAGCGTCATGTTCCTGCCGGGTGCTGCCAGCCCTCCTCCCGAAAGGCTGAAGGAAGAAGGATGAAGGAAGAAGTTCTGGAGAATTGCGAGGATCGAGGGAACGAACCTCTCTCCCCGCTGCGCGGGGCGAGGAGAGTCAGGGTTCGACGGCTCGGCACCCGATAGGGCCGCCCGGCCAGCAAGTCACGGGAACGCGCCGCCAGCAGGACAACCACGGGTGCGGGTTGAGCAGGTTGGTCAGGATTCCCTTGAGCCACGATCTGGGGCTGGACACTCGGACGACCGGCAGGTCGTCCCTGCCTAAGATGTGTCCGGCGGGACGCCGGACACGGCGGGCGAGACGCCCGCGCTCCCCGGGAAGATGACTCCGTACGGCTACAATTTTGTTTAAATCGCTCCAATAAAATTGGGTCATTCCACCGCAATCCAGATTGTTGTCAAAACCCCTCTCTCCGACTCTCTCCCCGCTTCGCGGGGCGAGAGAGAAGGTCAGTAGATCATGTCCGCCACGGTGCGGTTGGCGGGGATGAACGGGATGACGTGCTCGGTGTAGGGACAGATGACGTCGAGCACGTAGGGCTGGTCGGACTCCAGCATCTTTCGCATGGCGTCGCGCAGGTCCTTCTTATATATGACGCGCTGGGCGGGGACGTTGAAGCTGTTGGCCATGGCCACGTAGTCGGGATAGATCCCGCGCCGATGCTCCGGGTCGCCCAGGTAGGTGTGGCCGCGGTTGCTCTGGTAGAATTTGTCTTCCCATTGCATCACCATGCCCAAATGCTGGTTGTTGAGGATCATGGCCTTGGCCGCGATCCGCTCGATGTGGGCGGTGGCCAGTTCCTGCACGTTCATGAGGAAGGAGCCGTCGCCGTCGATGTCCACCACCTGGCGGTCGGGGAAGGCGACCTTGACGCCGAGGGCAGCGGGGTAGCCGAAGCCCATGGAGCCGAGGCCCGCGCTGGTGATGAACTGGCGGGGGGCGGTGAATTTGTAGTATTGGCCCGCCCACATTTGGTGCTGGCCCACGCCGGTGGTGATAAGGGCCTCGCCCTTGGTCAGCTCATAGAGCATCTCGATGGCCATCTGGGGCAGGATGACTTCGGATTCGCGCCCCTGCATATGGTCGCGCATGTGTTCGGAACGGTTGACCTCCTCCGTCATCCCGTAATGAAACGGCGCGCGCTGTTTCCATTCCTCGATCTGGGCGAGCCAGGCCGGGAATTTTTTAGGCATGGGCCGCTGGCGGATCAATTCGTTCAAGCGGCCCAGGGCGTATTTGATGTCGCTTTCGATGGCCAGATGGACCTTGCGGTTTTTGTTGTGCTCCGACTGGTCGATGTCGATGTGGACAATGGTGCCTGTTTTGCAAAACTCATCGACTTTGCCCGTCACGCGGTCGTCGAAGCGCACGCCGAAGGCCAGGAGCAGGTCGGCGCCGGGCTTGATTTTGACCAGCGGTTCGTCGGGGCTTTTGCGTTGCTTGAACTCGCCGCTGACGGCCCAGTTGGCGGTGGCGGAGCCGTGCATGCCCAGCCAGCGCAGGGACAAGGGGTTCGTTTCAGGGAACGCGCCGCAGCCCATGATGGTGGTGGTGACGGGGATGCCGGTGGCTTCGGCAAATTGCCGGAGTTCGGAAGCGGCGTTGGCGGTGATGATGCCGCCGCCGCAATAAAGGAGAGGGCGCTCGGCCTTGGCAATCAAACCGATGATTTCGTTGAGCGCGAGGTCGTCGGCCCTTTTGTCGGGATTATAGCCGCGCAAGTGGACTTCGGCAGGCCAGACGGGCTGGGTCCTGGCGATCTGCAGGTTCTTTGGAAAATCAATCACGACCGGTCCCGGCCGGCCCGTGGTGGCGATGTAAATGGCCTCCTTCACGATGCGCGGGATGTCGTTCACGTCGGTGATCAAATAACTATGTTTGACAACAGGCAGAGTCATGCCGAAGATGTCCGTTTCCTGGAATGCGCCCTTGCCGATCATGGCTTGGGGCACCTGGCCGGTGATGGCGATCAGCGGCACGGAATCCATATAGGCGTCGGCGATGGCGGTGACCAGGTTGGTGGCGCCCGGCCCGCTGGTGGCCATGCAAACGCCGGCGCGGCCCGTGGCGCGGGCGTAACCGTCAGCGGCGAAGCCCCCGCCCTGTTCGTGGCGCGGCAAAATGGTGCGGATGGTCGAGCGGGTCAGGGCCTGATGGATTTCCATGCTGGCCCCGCCGGGATAGGCGAAAACGCATTCCACGCCTTCCCGTTCCAAAGCCCGCACCAGGATGTCGCGGCCCATCATGGGCTGGCCGATTTCCGCCTTGGGCGTTGCATGGGAAGCCATGGCCGGCTTCGCTGCCTTCCGTTTCTCAATTTTTGCTGTTTTCATATTGTTATTGGGCTGTCCGGCGTGGCGACAAAAAAACCCACGACCGTTTCCAGCCGTGGGAGTTTTGTCGAAATTTGCCTCAAACGCAACAAGACCCGACGGCGTGGCCGCCTACGACGACCCCGTTTTCCACCAGGACTTGCAGCGTTTCAATTAACATCGTCGCAAGCATACGCCATTTGGAACGACAGGTCAAGCGTTTTGAGAGGGCAAAAAAACATAAAAGAGCAAGCGATTTTGGGATCAAGATTAAGATTAGAAATCGGCCTTTTATGCTCGTGGATGGGACTGAATCAGTCTCCAATTGTGAGCAATTCCTTTTCGATCCTCCTCTGCGGCGGGGTTGGCGTGGCGGAAAGGTCCAAAGTGAAGGTAGCTCCCTTGCCGGGGCCGTCGCTGAAGACGGTCAACGTTCCGCCAAGCTCCTGTGCAGCCAGGGCGCCGCTGTGCAGGCCAAAACCATGTCCGTCCTTCCGTGTTGTGAACCCATGCGAGAAAATCTTCGTGAGGTTTTCCGCCGGAATCCCAATGCCGTTGTCGGCCACCTGGATGCGAACACCGCTTTTCCCATTCTTGTGGATTCGCACCACGACCCTTCGGTCGTCAGGACTGTTTTGTTCGCAGGCGTGTTTGGCGTTTTGCAACAAGTTGACCAGGATTTGAATGACTTTGTGCCGATCGACGCTGATCTGCGGCACCTCTTCGAATTCATGGATGAGGGTCACCGAATGGCGCGCATAAGCCTTGCGCAACAGTCGTAGCGCATCCTCCACCATATCCGCCGGCTGGACGATTTCCGACACGCCCCCCACTTTGGCGTGGGTCTGCTGCATGGCGACGATCTTCTTGATATGCTCCATGTGGTCGGCCAATTCCTTGATCTCACCCAGCAGCTCCTTCTGTTCGCGGCCCATGTACCGGGCGAGTTCCTCCAGGAATTCCGGCAACCTGCGGCCCTTCTCGTCGTGGGTGAGGAAATGCGCCAAGCCGCCATTGTGGGACTGCATGAGTTGGGCGACTTTGCCCAGATTGGAGATGTCCAGCTTGCGCAGCCGGTCGGAAAGGAGCGAGGTGGAGACATTGACGCTGTTGAGGACATTGCCGACATTATGCAGCACGCTGGTGGCCACTTCCGCCATGCCGGCGTGGCGTGAGGCCAGCACCAGCTTGCGGTTTAGGGACTCCAATTCGGCTTCCGCTTTCTTGTGCTCGGTAATTTCGCGGTTGATGCCTGCCAGGCCGATGACTTTGCCCGCACTGTCGCGCAACGGCACCTTGGTGGTGCGCCACCACCGGGGTTCTCCCGTGCGCACGTCCACCATCGTTTCCTCCGCCTCGTACTCCGTTCCAAGCGCGATGAGGTTCTGCTCGGCGGCATACAACCTGCCCGCTTGTTCCCGCGGCAGACAATCCAGGTCGGACTTGCCCACGGCCTCGGCGGGGCTTTCCAAACCCAATAATTGGGCATGCGCCACATTGTCGATCACGACCCGGCTGCGGGTGTCTTTGACAAAAACGCTGTCGGGCAAATGATCAATGAGGGTGCGCAGGAGATTGCGTTGCTCAGCCAGTTCGCCCGTTCTTTCCCGGATTCTTGACTCCAGGATATCGTTCGCTTTTTGCAGGTTGCGTTGTTTCCGGGCCATTTGCCTGAGCCGCCAGGCATAGCCGCCCAGCACCAGCGCCAGCCCGGCCAGGCAGGCGAGGACATCGAACCATGCGGTTTGATAATAATGCGGAGGCAGGTTTAATTGAAACCGGGCATCTGAACTGCTCCAGATGCCATCGACACTGCACGCCTGCACCACGAACGTGTAAAAGCCGGGCTTTAAGTTCGCATAAAAAACCGAACGCTGGTCGCCGCCGCCGATCCAATCGGAATCGTATCCTTCCAGCCGGTAACGAAACTGGATCTTGTGCGGCGCGACATAGCTCAGCGCGGTGTATTGGACCACCAACTCGCCCTTGCCCGGACGGGCCGAGGTGGCGCCGGGACCCATTTGCTCGGCACCGTTGACCCGGACCTGCTCGATATGCACCTGCGGCGGGACCGTGTCCACCGGGATGTGGTCGGGATCAATCATGACCGGGCCGGGCGGGGTCGGAAACCAAATCCG
>JBKQUS010000107.1:0-5742 GCA_052325505.1 Limisphaerales bacterium | reverse complement strand
GAAAAGGGCGAGTTGATCAAGAAAGCTATCATCACCGTGCTGCACAACGGCGTGGTGGTGCAGAATCATTACGAGTTGATCGGCATGACCGACGGCATTAATGCGGAGGTGCCGTGGAAATCCCTTTCCAAATATTCCGCGCCCCATGCGCCGGAAGTGTTCGTAGAACTGCAGGACCACAACAACCCCGTCCGGTTCCGCAACATCTGGATTCGCACGTTGAATAAGAGTTAAATCCTTCTTTCATACACTCTATTTGACAATCCATTGCAGGACCGCTTTCTGGCAATGAAGGCGGTTTTCCGCCTGGTCGAAGATCGTTTGGGCGTTGGCTTCAAAAGTCGGTTCGTCGATTTCCTTGCCGCGGTAAGCGGGCAGGCAATGCATGACGAGCGCGTCCGGTTTGGCCAGCTTGACCAGTTCGCCGTTCAGTTGATAGCCGGCCAGTTCACGCAGGCGCCCGGCTGATTCCGCTTCCTTGCCCATCGAGACCCAGACGTCCGTGTAGAGCAAATCCGCCCCTTGCGCCGCCGCGCAGACGTCTTCGGTGCAGAGGATGTTGCCGCGCGCGCGCGCCAGCAGCGCGGGAGACGGCTGGAATTTTTTCGGCGCGGCGATGCGCAAATGAAAATCCAGCTTCGCCGCCGCAAAGATCCAGGAAGCGGGGACATTGCACGCGCCATCGCCAAAAAATGCGGCCGTTTTGCCGCGGATGAGGCCGCGTTTTTCCTGCCAGGTGAAAATATCCGCAATGATCTGACACGGATGCTCCTCATCCGTCAAAGCGTTGATGGTGGGAAGGCCGGAGTATTGGGCGAACTCCTCGACGTCCTTTTGCGCATAAGTACGGATGACCGCGCCATGCAGCATCCGCCCCAGCACGCGGGCCGTATCCTTGATCGGCTCGCCGCGCCCGAGTTGGATTTCGGAAGCGTTGAGAAAGATGACTTGTCCGCCCAATTCCCGAATGCCGGCTTCGAATGAAACCCGGGTGCGCGTGGATGACTTGGAAAAAAGCAGCGCCCAAATCTGCCCAGCCAGCGGTTGAGGTTCGCCCCTGCCGCGGTCCTTTTTCACCTGCGCGCTGGCGGCCAGGATGTGTTCAAAATCAGCCCGTGACAATGTTTCGATGCTCAATAAATGTTTCATGGAGATAATTTTGCGGCAACAGATTCAATAATGCGCAGACCTTCGGCGGCATCTTCCCGCGACAGATTCAGGGGCGGAAGGAGCCGGACAACCCTGGCGCCGGCGGGAATGGCCAGCAGGCCCGCTTCATGCAACTGATTGATAAACTGAATCGCAGGTGCCTTGTCCGCGGCCGAAAAGGCCGGTATGTCTCCGGCCAATTCGATTCCGATCATCAGCCCCAACCCGCGCACCTGGCTGATGACGCGCGGATATTTTGCGGCCAGCGCCGTCAGTTTTGTCTTGAGGAACTCACCCGTCTGGCGGGCGTTATCCGCCAAATGATCGCGCTCGATGACTTCGAGCACTTTCAATCCCACCGCGCACGCCAGCGGCGACCCGCCGAAGGTCGAAGCGTGCGTCCCGGCCCCCAGCACGTCCGCCCACGGCTGCCGCACCCAGAATGCCCCCATGGGAAATCCGCCGCCCAGCGACTTGGCCATGGCGATTCCGTCCGGCAGAAATCCGGCGGCGGCCGGATTGGCTGCGCCTTCCAAAATCCGCTGAAAACTTTGGAAGCGGCCCGTTCGAAAATGGCCGCATTGCACGCCATCCATGAGCAGCAACAGCATTTTCTCATCGCACAATTGGCGCAGGCCCAGCAAATACTCCACCGTGGCCGGCGTGACGCCGCCTTCGCCCTGCACGCCTTCGATTAAAATCGCCGCCGTCGCCGGCGACAGCGCTGCGCGTGCCGCCGCCAGATCATTAAAGGGAATATGGCGGAAGCCCTGCACCATCGGCTCAAAGCCCTTTTTGATTTTCGCCTGGCCGGTCGCGGAGATGCCGGCCAGCGTCCGGCCATGAAATGAATTTTCCGCCGTGAGGATTTCAAACCGTCCTTCATCGTGTCCGAACTTGCGGGCCAATTTGTAGAGGCCTTCATCGGCCTCGGCGCCGCTGTTGCAGAAGAATACTTTCCCGGGGCCAATCAGACTGACGAGTCTTTCCGCCAGCCCGCCTTGCGGCTCCTGGAAATAAAGATTGGAAACATGGACCAGCTTGCGGGATTGCTCCGTCAGCGTCCGGGTTATTTCGAGATGGGCGTGTCCCAGCGCGCAGACCGCGATCCCCGCGCCAAAATCCAGGTAGCATTTCCCGTTGACATCCCACACGCGCGATCCCTCGCCGCGATCCAACACCAGGTTGAATCGCGTATAAGTGGGCAGGACGTTTTTTTGGAACCGTTGCTGAATGGCTTGCGCTTGATTCCGCACTGCGGCGGGGGAGTTGGGCAGCATGTCTCTCATTTTTCAACCCGCCATCCGGTGGATGGTCCTTCCGGCGAATAATGTGTTTGCTTCATCATAGGCGGATACACTGGCATGTTTGCCCGGCGGATTCAATCATTGCGCGTCACAACGCGCAGAATTGTTCAAGTTGCGTTTTTGGGCAAATGGGGGATAATTCAACCATGAGCAGCAAAGAAACGGTGATCGAGTTTGTCAGCAAGTTGCCGGAAGAAATGCCGCTGGCGGAAATTGCGCGGAAGGTTGAACTGCTCGCAGGAATCCAAACCGCCCGCGAACAAGCGCGCCGCCGCGAGGGGATTCCAGCGCAAGATGCCCGCAAGCTCGTGGATTCATGGGCTTCAAAGTAATCCTCACGCCGCAATCGCTGGACGATTTGGAGGAAATTGTCACCTACATCGCCAAGGACAATTCCGAACGCGCCCGCACTTTTGGATATGAATTGATTGACCGCGCTCTTTCCGTCGCCACTTTTCCGGAACTCGGCCGCATGGTGCCCGAGATTGGCGAGACTGCCGTTCGCGAAATCATCCACGGCTCATATCGGATTATCTACGAAGTTTTCTCCGACGAAGGCGCGATCTTTGTGCTGCGATTCTGGCATGGCGCGAGAGGCGAACCGGAGATCAACCTCAAGCTGTGACCGGAACTACCGGTTGTCGTCTTTCAGAATGACCATCCTCGTCGATCCGTTGCTGATCAGATTCACCATCAGGCCCTTTTTGGCGTCGGAGGCTTTCAGCGCCTGGCGAAAGCGCTTCAGGCTGTCCACAGGTTGGCGGTTGATTTGGGTGATGATGTCGCCCGGCTGGATGCCTTTTTCGTCGGCGGGCGAATCGCTCTCCACCGCCGTCACAATCACCCCCGAATTCGGGGCCACGCCGTATTCTTCGGCCAAATCCTTCGTGATCGCCTGAACGGTCAGGCCGAAAGCCGGGGAAGCCATTTCGGCATCAGACTGCTGCCGGGCTTCCTCCAGTCCCGCGTCCGTGGGCAATGCTTCCGTCCGCACTTTGATGGCCAAATGGTCCCTGCCGCGGACGACGTTCAACACCAGAACATGGCCGGGCGGTTGCAAGATGATGGAGTCTTTAAGCTCGCGCGCCGTTTTGACCGTTTTGCCCTCCACGGAAACAATCACGTCTCCCGTGCGCAAGTCGGATTTTGCGGCCGGGCCGTTGGCCGTCATTCCCACCACCACCACGCCGTCCTCCGTGTCCGGGGCCAACAGCTTGTCAAGATCCTTGTATTCGGGATAATCGCTCAGTTCTTCGATGTAGATGCCAATCCAGGAACGGGTGAATTTCCCCTCGGCGATCAAGTGGTCCTTGACCCGTTTGGCCAGGTTGATCGGGACGGCAAAACCAATGCCGGTGTTCATCCCTTCGATCATGGTGTTGATGGCGATGACTTCGCCGTAAAGATTGACCAGCGGGCCGCCGCTGTTGCCCGGATTGATGCTGGCGTCGGTTTGGATGAAATCCTGGTCGGCGTAGCCCCGCGTTTCCCCTTCGAAAGACCGCCCCTTGGCGCTGACATGGCCCACAGTCACGCTGTAGCTCAAGGCGAAAGGCGCGCCGATGGCCAGGACGAATTCCCCGACCCGCGTGGCGTCGGAGTCCCCCAGCTTCGCTGGCGTCAGGCCCCTGGCCTTTATTTTGACCACGGCGATGTCCGACTCCCGATCACTCCCTCTGATTTCCCCTTCGTAAGTCCTTCCATCCTTGAAGCGCACCACGATTTTGTCCGCGTTTTCGACGACGTGGTCGTTTGTCAGAATATAACCGTCCTCGGAAATCACGACGCCCGAGCCTTCGCCCTGAACCTTCTCCGGGCGCGAGCCGTGCCTGTGCCTGTGGTGGCGCGGCTGGTCTTCAGGCGGCAGCAGGTCCCACCAGGATCCGTCGGTCTCGCCGTCGCGGACTTTCTCCGTCACTTCGATCACGACAACGGCCGGGGAAACCTTGTCCGCCACCTCGATGAATGCTTCATTGAGCTGGCGGGCTAGGCTTAGCGCGGGTGAATCCAGCGCCATGACGGACGGGCCGCCGGCCATCAGCGCAAAGGCCGAAAGCCAATAAAATGCTCTAAATCTCTGCATTACTTTCACAGCCAAGCATCGCACTTTCCGCCATTTTCGCCAAAAATATTTCATCCGCGCCGGCATCCGCAATTGACTTGCCCTTGGCGGACGGCTAACGTCATCGGACGATGGATGGCCCAATACAAGCTGTAATCGAAAAGCTCCTCATATTGCAAGACAGGGATCGCCGCCTGTTGCTGATCAAGGACCAACTGGCGCGCGTTGCGCCGGAGCGCCAGGCCGCGCAAGACAACGCCGTGGGCGCCAAGGCCAGCCTGGAAGCCGCCAAAACAAAGATCAAACAGATCGAAACCGAGCGCAAGAAGCTGGAGCTGGAGGTGGATTCGAAAAAGCAACAAATCGAGCGCTATTCCCTGCAACAATTTCAAACCAAGAAGAACGAGGAATACCGCGCCCTGGCCCACGAAATTGAAACCTGCCGGGCGGACATCTCCAAGCTTGAAGACCGGGAATTGGAACTGATGGAAGAGGCTGAGACCTACCAGAAACAAGTGCTGGCCGCAGGCCGCGAAGCGGAGGAAGCCGCGAAACTGACCGAAGGCCAGTTAAAGGACCTGGCGGCGAAGGAACAGGACCTGAAAACCGAGATGGCCGGACTGGAATCCAATCGTGAACAACTGACCGGCGGCTTGGACCCGTCCATTTTGAAGCGCTACCAACGGTTACTCGAGCAAAAGGGCGGCAGCGCGGTGGTGGGGATTGAGCACGGGGTATGCGGCGGCTGCCACATGAAGTTTCCCGTGCAATTGCTCGTCTCCTGCCAAGCCGGCCGTGAAATGGTCACCTGCCCCAATTGCGGCCGCATTTTATACTACACGCGCGACATGGACCTGGCGGTGGCGGAGTAGAACGACTCGTCCAATAAAAAAATGTTTTAAAATGGTGCGATTAAACCGGATTAAGTGCGAGTAAATGCGATTAAGTGCGATTTTTGGGCCGGAAATGGCCACAGATTGACGCAGATTTTCACAGATTGATTTCATAATTCTTTTTTTCTTTTTTTTGGTTTGAATCGGTTTGAAACGGCCTGATTCACCCTGAAATCGACCAAGTAATTCGGGGTCGGGGGAACGTCCCAGCACTGATTAGGATTAGGACATCCCCCATACCAACCGCCGAGTCGAGGCGTCCAGGGGTCTGGAGCCGTCACACCGTCACAAATGTTGATGGTCAAGGACTTAGGGATGGGTCAACCCGTCA
>JBKQUS010000106.1:0-20226 GCA_052325505.1 Limisphaerales bacterium | reverse complement strand
GGCTTTGCAGTTTAATAAACTCGGTCACTGTTTGGGGAACCGATACGTCGGGGTGCATTGTTTGTTTTTTTATCATAAATACAAGCACTCCCCAACAGTGGCCTCTTTGGCAACTGAATAGTTACGGATTAATCCTAATCTTAATCGTAATCTTCTTCGCGCAATTGCGGATTAAGATTACGATTAGGCACAAACATGGAATTCCTGGCGGATAACTACGATCTGGCGGCCACGCTGGCTTCCGGCCAGGCCTTTCGCTGGCGCTGGTTGGATGGCGCCTGGGAAGGCGTGGTGGCCGGCCGTTGGGTCCGCTTGCGACAGCAACAAAACCGCATCTTCGCGGAAACGGCCGCGCCGGTGGCGGACTGGGATTGGCTCCGGCACTACCTGCAACTGGACATCGACCTTGGCAAAATCTTCGAGACATTTCCGCCGGATGAACCCCTGCAAAAGTCCGTCCAGGCGTGCGCCGGCCTGCGTTTGTTGCGGCAGGAGCCGTGGGAATGCCTGGCCTCCTTCATCTGCTCCTCCACCAAACAAATTGTGCAAATTCAGCAAATCATTGCCCTGCTTTCCCTCCGATTTGGCGGGCCGGTGGCGGTCCCCGGCGGCCATGAGCCGGTCCATTCCTTTCCGGATTTCGCGCGATTGGCGGAAGCGACGGAGTCCGGCCTGCGCGAGTGCAAACTGGGCTTCCGCGCCCCCTACCTGCTGGCCAGCGCGCGGAAATTGCGCGACGGCGAAGTGGATTTAACCGCGCTGCATCGCCTGGCGCTGGATGAGGCTCGCGCGCAACTGCTGCAACTGCCCGGCGTCGGCCCGAAAATCGCCGATTGCGTGTTGCTGTTCGGCTATGGATTTCAACGGGCCTTTCCCGTGGACGTCTGGATCATGAAGGCGTTGCGCCAGCTTTATTTTTCCAAGCGGCGGGTCAAGCTGGCGCGCCTGCGTCGTTTCAGCCAGACCCATTTCGGCCCCCACTCCGGCTACGCCCAACAATACCTGTTCCATTACATGAGAACGAAGGGCAAGGCGATCTGAGCCGAAACGAAGCCAATACCCAAAAAGACCGCTCCTCGAGTTCATGATGCCGAATGGTTACACTATTTCTTAAACCGCTCTTGGTTGACGCTTATGCGGAAGCTTTCGAGGCCGGCTGCCGTGTCTTTTTATGCCGCCACCACAGCACCAACGGCAGGAGCCAAATCAAGTTCAGCCAGCCGGCGTAACCCAAGGCTGTCTGCACAGTGGGGAAAAAGCCACTATTCGCGAAGAATGCCTGTGCGTCGGCATCGTTGGCATGACGCGCCAACGCGACGCCGCCCATGGCAAACTCATGGGCCGCCGCGGCCCCGCCTTGCGCGCCGAGCCAGGCAATCGCGCAGCCGCCCACAGCCTTCCAGCCGATGGCCATGCCGCCAACCGCATACGGCGCCAGGGCGAACCCTCCAAAAGCCCCCAATCCAACCGCAAAGCCGCCCAGCGTCAACAGGCCGACAGAGACTCCGCCGAAACTGATCGGCGCAACCGCCACCCCGCCAAAGGCGAAGAGTGCCCCAAGGGCCGAATCGCCCGCGGCAATCCACGCCTTGACCGGGCCGCGTTCGAGTCCGCCCCGGAAACGAAAATGGATCAAAGGCAGGCCAAGCAAAGTAAGCTTGCTGCGATACTCGAACAAGGGCGCCAGAGTGTATGCTGGACGCTGCTCCTCCATCTCCTGCCGGCGGATTTTCCGCAGAGACCGGCGCATCCAGACCGTGAGCGCCATGACCACGACGGCGTAAGTCACGCCAATCACAAGCAGCAACTCGATGTACAAGCTGGGTCGGGTCTTGATCAACACACTATTCCCCAGCGTGAGCGAGAAAACAGCCGCGATAAAAGCCACGATGCAGACGACGAGGATGCGATAGTATTTGGTTGTCAATGCGCGTCGCTGCGGGGAGTTCGCGTCCGCCCGATCCAGCCTGTAGCCGAAGTAGAGGGCAAAGAGAACGAAAAACGGCCCGAGGACCGCATTGCACAGCCCGGCCAAACCGGCCGATTTTGCCAACGCTCCGCCTTTGGCCGCAGTCGCCCCGACGGTTGCGGCTTTGGCGGAGGTGGCCACGAAAGGCAGGGCCGCCAGCACACCCAGGGTGAACGCCTTGCCCGGAGTCGTTTGCTCCAAGGCCCCTTCCACAAAGGCCAGCACCTGCTCTTGCAGCAGCTTGCGCCCGCGAGAGAGGCGTTGCTTGACGGCATCCTCCGTCAGGTCCAGCGCCTCCGCCACTCGCTCCACGGATTGGTGCTCGCGATAAAACAACACAAGCGGCTCGCGATACGTCCCGGGAATGCGCTCCAACGAACGCCAGAGAATGGCTTCCTCCTCCTTGCCAATCATGTGATCGAGGGGAAGCGGTTCGTTCGAGGCGGACTCATTGGCCTCCTCCAGCGGCCGGGCGTCGTGGACTGGTTCGCGGCTGTCCTGCCGCAGTGTTTTGCCGATGAGATTCCGCGCGATGCCGCACAACCAGGGCCGCAACTTGGCCGGTTCGCGAAGTTCCGGCAGGCACTGCCATGCGGTCACAAAAGTCTGCTGCGCCAGGTCCTCGCTCTGGGACAGGCTGCCGGTGGCGCTGTAGGCCAGCGAGCAGATCAGCGCCTGGTGTTGGGCCACAATCCGCCCAAACGCGTCGCGGTCGCCAGCCAGGCTCTCCGTCACCAGCCTGGCATCGTTATATTCAGTTGCGGGCATTGTCTGTGTAGTCATCATATCACCGTATAAGTACCCGGAAAGCACCGAAAGGTGACACGCTGATACACCCAGGGCAGACGCATCTAAATCTTGGCATTTCTCATTAACACCGCGGCTTTAGCCGGTGTGACGGCTGGCCTGCGACATCATTGACCGTTTCCAACCCGGATTTTGCATTAGCTCAAAAATCGAGCACGAGTGGCCGACAATTCTGTGCAGTTCTAATGCAACGAAATAGAAATCGACATTGCCAACACGTTTATTCACAGCGACTTGTGAAAGTGTGATTCCACCCTCGATTCGCCCGCATGGGCAACCTGGTATTTTTGACAAGGCTTCATGCACCGAGCTGCGTCCAAAATCCGAGTCGTTCTAATAACAGCCTTCGAGCAAGGTGCTGGACGTTTGCAACATCATATGGCGAAAGTGATGAAGGGCTTAACTTCGCTTTTGTCAGCCGATGGGACGAAATCTTGCTCCTGAGCCAGCTTGCATGATTTATGGCGTCAACTATTTCCATTTCACGGTCGCGAATTGGGCCCCTGGTCCAACTGAGTTTTCCCTTTAATTCCGGCCGCTTGGCCCGCTCCAAACGAGTCGGTGTTCCTCGCAAATGCCAAGGGATTGGTTCGCTGAAATTTACATTCGAATCTCGCAATCGTCCCTGTAATTCAGATAGCACCGCGGAATTCCACCGGCCATCGCTGCCGTGGCTCGGTTGCTCTTTGGAAGCCCGGACCTCCAGGCCCAGTTCCTCCACGACTGAGTATGCCGAAATGATTGCGTAAGCAAACGTCACGTGATCCTCAAAGAAGCGTGAGATGGCAAAGTGGACACCCTCTGCGGGATCGAGGCTTCTGACATCCGGAGAATAGATCTGACAGCTTAAGAGAAACTTGTGCAAGGCATACACAAGTTACTGCAGTCGTGGTCAATTGTGTTAACGCCTTCGCATCCAGTGGTTGCGCAGCGGCGAGTTGGAATCCGGAAGTTTATACGTTTTATGGAGCGAAGGCTAACATCGTCGAGAACATTTCGCATATTCCCGTAACATTATCGGAACGCCGTGTGTTCGTTCAGATTACCGAAGACAGTTCTGGCGTCGCAGAAGTGAAATTTTACGAAAAGGAGAGTGGTGATACTTATACTGTTAGACAGTGGCGAACCAAGGATGTTGCCGCACTCCTAGCTGAGATTGATAATGCAATCTTTGAAAATAAAGGCGTAAACTGTGTTGGAGAACAAGTCAAGGCCATTCTAAAGAGGCATCTTGAAAACGAGACGATATTAACCGCAGTTCCTGCTCCAGAATCACCGAAAGCTGCCTTCACTCATTCTGTGAACGAAGCAACCGGGGACTTTATAAGAACCACGATCATGGTGCTATGTTAGGCCATAAACGAGTCCCGGAAAAATGACAAAAGGTGGCTGGCGGGCGTCTGCTGAAGTGTTGTGTTGAGCGCCTGATTCTTTTTAAACGCGGACATAACCGCCAATGCAGGTTGACAGGTGTGATCGCTGGGGCATACCTTGATGATTGTTCAGGTGGCGGCACGTTTCTTTCGAGGGTTTCCCCAACCCCACCTCCTTGGGCGTTCGCCGCCTGGACATTCTGCATTTGAAGGTGATGCAACCTGATTGGCTGGTCAGTGTGGTGGGCATTTGGGACCCGCAGTCGACATGGCTTGATTCCACATCATCCCCGGGAAGCCTTATTCCCCGACCGGAACTACCCCATCAAGCGGCCTGTCGTTTCGGTTGGTGAAAATGCTTGGGAACCGACGGGCTGAAAAATGACCTCCCCTTGTGGACTTCCCGAATCGCGTGGCACACACAGCCGGCGGCGGTATATTTGATCAGATAGCCCATTGCCCCGGAGTTGATCGCCTCTTCGATATAAGCATCATCATTATACGATGAAAGCATGAGCACAATAGTGGCGGGGACAGCTTTGAGAATCTGGCGCGTGGCTTGCAAACCATTGAGCAAGGGCATGTTAACGTCCATTAGAACCAGTGCCGGACGTAGTTTTTTGACCAAGGCGACCGCTTGGAGGCCGTTTTTCGCTTCGCCGATCACTTCAAGATCATCTTCCAGCTCCAGAATCTTTCTGAATTCTTTGCGCACGATCCTGTTGTCATCCGCCAGCAGGACAGTTATTGGTTTCATTTTTATTACGTCAACAATGTGCTCAATTAAAGCCAATGTGCGTCAGTTGCCTCACTTCGTCTATGGGGTGAACACCCCATAGTGAACGGGTCGGTCCTGGAAAAATGACAAAAGGCGGCTGGCGGGCGGTGTTTATGGGCTGATTCACGGCTCGTCCCCTTCGCCTCGAGCAAGTCGGCGCGCTCATTCCATGCGCGAAGACAAATAGGCGCACACCAGGCACAAAACGGTGATGGACGCGACTCCAGTCATCAGCTTGATGCCATTCCCGGCTCCCATGGCAGACACGACGCTTACCGGGACAACCAAAAGGGCGATCAAGAGCAACAATACCGGAATCGCGCCCGGGCGGGCGGCATTGACCGTCCAGCCCATCCACTTCAGACCCCTTGGCACGATCACTCGTGGATCTGCCTTGCAATAATAGAAACCCCACTTTCGATTGCGTGGGTCCTTCCTGCAAGTTTCGATTTCTTCTCGTGTCATAATTGCCTCCAGCCACTTGACTGTTGCCCTGGGGGCAATATGGCCGATTCACGGCCAAAATCGAGCGTTTTCCATCATCGGCCGGCAGCGAGGTAGAACGGGCAGAACCGGAAAACGAGCCATTCAGCTCGCCCTTTCACGAAAAGTCCGCCAAGGCCCATTTGCGACAAAAACCAGCCAAAACGTCGTTTGCCTTGAGGGATGGCGTTTGCTACATTGATTCATCGTATGAGCGTGATGGACATTCCGAATTTCGAGCAACTTACGGACCTTGAGCGATTGGCGTTGGCCGAAGAATTGGTCAACTCAATCCGCAACCCGGAGGCGTTGCCGGCGCCAGTGGCTCATCGATTGGAACTGGAAAGGCGTTGGGCCGATTACGAACGCAACCCCGCCACGGCTCTCTCGCAAGAACAGTTCTGGGCAAAGGCGCAGGCGCTCAAGGCATGAGCCGCGAATTGCTTTTCCTGCCAGAGGTCAACAGTGATTTCGCCGGATTCACCAAACTGTGAGTGGCCTTGAGCGCACCACCAACCGAGGCGGTTCATCTCCGGCGCCTGATCAGCCTCTTTTTTGCTTCGTCGGCGTCTCGGTATCATAAAAAACCCGGTAGGAATTGCCGTCGCAGTCCTCGGCAATGAACTCATAGAGGCCCCATGGCTTTTGCGCCGGCGCAGAAGAAATCATCACACCCGATTCCTGCCATTCGCGGTGAAGAGCGTCGACCTCAGATACTGAATCGAGATTAAGCCAGATACGGACCGGATGAAGCGCACCTTCGGCAACTCGGTCGAGAAACAGTCGCGCCTTCTCACGCGAGACACCCGCGATGCCGTCTTCGTGCTTCCAATCGAGCAAGAACCCTAACCGCAATTGATAAAACTCAATCGCTCGCGCAAGATCGCGGACGGGAACTTGCGGAATGGGTGTTGGTAGCTTACTGGCCATACGGCACCTTTAGGGGGAAACGACGCGATAAAACCGCTTTGGAGCATTCGTAACCGTGGTGTTCGTGAATTGATACTGGCCGGGTGATGTTTGAATGGCTTCACCCAGTGCCGTCCAGGAGAGTGGCAGGGCCAGATTGGTGGTGGTTAGCACGCAGAAATCGGCATCGGGCGCGTTGGTGAACCCGAACTGGAAGGTGTTGGTGCCGCCGCCAGTCCACGTGGCATTTTTCAGCAGCGGCCGGTTGTTGGTGGACGCATACTGGGCTTCCACCGCGCCGATGTCCACGTGCGCGCCGGAGAGTCGGGGATAGCCGCGCTGGTCGGTGGTAAACATGCTGGCGGCGGCATCGCTGCCCGCGTCGATGGCAGGCGAGCCAAAGAGCGGCGGCATGGTCTGGGTGGGGCCGCCGTAATTGCCCAGCGCGGCGAGCAGGGCGTTGGTGTCCAGCAGGTTGCTCGTAGCAGTATAGCCGCCGAGTACAACTTTAACATTCGCTCCAGTCGAAGCAGTATTCGAGCACGCAATTGTGTTGGTGAGGTACAGCGAATGGCCGCCGACGCCGTTGAAGTATATCGCACCGCCGGCGTCGGCCTGATTGCCGACAAAGGTGCAACTGTTGACGCTCACTGTACCCGCGTAAGCGAAAATGGCGCCACCGCCGTTGTTGTTTCCCGTGTTAAGGCCTTGATTGCCCGTGAAAGTGCAATTGTTCACTGTCAGGGTTCCGTCATACAAGTGAATGGCGCCGCCGCCATCGGTGTTCCCGTTGTCCAGATTGTCGATGAACGTGCAATTATTCACCGTCAGAGTGCCTATTTCACTGGCATCTATGCCACCGCCGCCGCTGCCCCAATAACCATCATTGTCGTTCCCATTTTGAATGGTCAGCGAGTTCAGCACCGAGGCCGTTACGCCAAGGGCTACAGAGAAGATCTGCGAAGAGCCGCCGCCATCGATTTGAATCCCGTTCGGCAGCGCGGATCCGTCAATGGTGACGTCGTTGTCAAGTTCAATCGGACCGCCGTCCAGATAAATGGTCTGGCCGTTGAGGGCGGGGGCGAAGGTGATGGCCGCGCCATTCGGCGCATTGGCGACGGCGTCACTGAGCGAACCGGCGCCGGAATCGGCGGTCGTGGTGACGACCACGCCGGGTTTGAACAACAGATTGTAATACGGGAGCGCCCCGAGCGTGACCCGCGGCTCGTAGATGAGACCGTTGAAATAATCGCTGGAAAATCCCTCCGGATGCATGCCCACGCCAATCGTGCGGTCGAGGCTGTCGCCAAACGGAGAAATCGTGACATTAGAAAGGGAGCCGGTGGGCTCGTTGGTGTCCAGATAGTACGTGAAATTGCCGGTGACGTTGGTATGACTGTCCAGCGCGGTCGCGGTGAACACCACAGCCACATAGTGCCATTGGTTGGACGCGGCACTGCCAATGAAATTGTAAACGGGTGAATCGTTGGTGTTGTAGTATTCCATCTCCGGGCCGGTCGAGGTGGCAGGCCGCACAAGTTTTTGGGTGCCGGCGTAATCTATCATGGCATTAATGTCGCCCCCGCCGATCCAGTAGCACCAGGTTTCGTAAGTGAAACCGCCGGCGTTGAAGATGGCGGTGTTGTTGAGTTGCTGCGTGCCCGGCGCCAGGATGCCGCCGTTGCCGTTGCAATAGATGGAAAGGTTGCCTGCGCCTGGCGGCACGCCGTTGGTCGGGAGGGTGATGGACAGCAGGACGCTGTTGCTCGCCATGCCGTTGCCGAGCGTACCGGCATTGGGCACGAGACCTTCGGCAAACAGGTTTTCATCATTGGCAGTGTCATTGAGCGTATAATGAATGAGCGTCTGCGCCTGAAGCGGCAGGACGGCAACCCCCAGCAGGGAAACCATGGCGGGAAGCAGACCCGGCTTCCAAGCCATCGCATTGGATTGTGTTTTCATAATTGGTTTATGGCGCCGCTTTATGCGCTCATGCCGATGACAGCGAAATGGCGGATAAACCAGCACGGCACGTTCGTGATCACGGCCACCAAGACTGTTAAAAGCAACATTATCATTTGGAATACACAGTTTCAATAAATCTTTTGTCACATTCCGGTGTCAGGAGGGATGTGAACGGGTCGGTCCTGGAAAAATGACAAAAGGTGGCTGGCTGGCGGTGTTTATGAGCTGATTCCTGGCTCGTCCCCTTCGCCTCGAATACGCCAGCGCGCTTTATCACGTCTTGGCCCTTGCGTGACGCTCATAATGAATCGGCATAAGCCGCTACATGTAGCAACCCTGTAGCATTTCGTGTAGCGGGTTAAGATGTTGATTATCAACCGTGTAGCGGATGTAGCGGGTTTTCCAGACCAATGTATCAATCTGCCGTCCGAAAGGCTGAATCTGTGTCCATCTGTGGCCAAAACCGTCCCCGGCTGCAATTCTGTGGGTCCAGGGGCGTGCATCCTATCAAAACCCTTCGCGTCTTGGCGTCTCTCCGTGAAAAAAGTGAAAAATGATTATTTGCCTTTTTTCCATTGCAAACCGCTGCCAGCCAATCCATTCCGCTCAAAAATGGGCGGAAAGGGTCTTACGGTTTTTTCGACAAATTTTCGGAAGTGGGTTGGGAGGGCATCCTAATCCTAGCCAAAGATATTTGAAATTTGGGCGTCGCGGCGCTCCGCCCTCCCGGGAGGGGCAAGCGCCGCGAGCCCCTGAATATCTGAGAGATAATTTGACGACATTTTCACGCTTAGAATCTAATCTTAATCTTAATCGGCGCGGGACATCCCCAAACCTGAATATTCAGGCTTATTTCGGGTAATTCCGGTTAAAAAATTAAAACCTCACTTGGGGATGGTTTTCTGTCGCATCATGCTTGAGGTCTTTGGGGATTGTGATAGCCTGCGGACAAGCATGAAGGATTTGTGAAACTCCCCATTCTCGCACGAATTGTTGCGGTGTCGCTTTTGTTGAGCGGCATGGGGCGCGCGCCGGGCGCGGCGGCGGGGCAATTGCTGCGCGGCCAGATTCCCCCCAAAGCAAAGCTTTTGCAGCCGGTGGCCCGGCTGGATGGTTCGAAGCGCTTGAAACTGGCCATTGGCCTTCCCTTGCGCAACCGGGGAGCGTTGACCAATTTGCTGCGCGATCTCTATGACCCGGCCAGCCCCCGGTATCACCAATATTTGACGGCGCGCCAATTCGCGGACCGGTTTGGCCCGACGGAACAGGATTATCAGGCCGTGACACGATTCGCGCAGGCGCAGGGCTTGACCGTGACCGGCACGCATCCGAACCGAACGCTGCTGGATGTCAACGGGGCGGTGGCGGATATTGAGAAAGCGTTCCATCTGCACATGCGCGTCTATCAGCATCCCACGGAAGCGCGCACATTCTACGCTCCGGACGCCGACCCGTCGCTCGATCTTGCCGTGCCGATCCTGGGCATCAACGGTCTGGACAATTTCATGTTGCCCCGCCCGATGAACCTCAACGCCGCCGCCTTTGGCATGGGCACGAACGCGCCGGCCTATGTGACGGGATCGGGGCCGGGCGGATATTTCATCGGGGGCGATTTTCGGGCGGCCTACGCGCCCGGGGTGGCTCTCAATGGCGCGGGCCAATCGGTCGGGCTTTTCGAATTGGACGGCTATTATCCGAGTGACATTGCCGAGTACGAGATTCTGGCCAAGTTGCCCAATGTGGCGCTGACCAACATATTGTTGGACGGGTTCAACGGGACACCGGGGGCCGAAAACCTCGAGGTGGCGCTGGACATTGACATGGCGGTTTGCATGGCGCCCGGCCTGTTGCAAATCATGGTCTATGAAGGGGAGGTTCCCAACGATGTTTTGAACCGGATGGCGACGGACAATCAGGCCAAACAACTCAGTTGTTCGTGGGGGAACTTCGGGCCGGCGAGCGACCCGGTGCGCGACCAAATCTACCAACAATTCGCGGCGCAGGGGCAGTCCATGTTCCAGGCTTCCGGCGACAGCGGCGCTTATCCGGGAACCATCCCGGCGCCCTCGGATGACCCGAATATCACCGTGGTGGGTGGCACATCCTTGACAACGACCGGTCCGGGCGGGGCGTGGTCGTCGGAGACAACGTGGTCCGGCAGCGGCGGGGGCATCAGCACCACGTTCCCGATTCCGCCCTGGCAACAGGGTGTGAGCATGACTTCCAACTTTGGATCGACAACGATGCGCAACATTCCTGATGTATCCTGCCTGGCTGCCGTTCAGATCTGGCTGATCGCGAGTGACGGCGCTCAAGGACCCGTTGGCGGAACCAGCGCGGCTGCGCCATTGTGGGCGGGTTTCGCCGCTCTGGCCAATCAGCAAGCCGCCGCCAGCGGGCGGCCCGGCATCGGCTTCATCAACCCGGCGGTTTATGCCATTGGCCTGGGCAGCGGCTACAGCGCCGCCTTGCACGACATCACGACCGGCAACAACACCAATGCGGCCAGTCCGACGAATTTCTTTGCCGTGCCGGGCTATGATCTTTGCACGGGCTGGGGCAGCCCGGCGGGAAGCAATTTGATCAATGCCCTCACCCCCGATCCGCTGCAGATCACTCCGTCCGCAGGCGCCGTGTCCTCAGGCCCTGTGGGCGGGCCGTTCAGTGCCGCCGGCCAGAATTTCGTTTTGACGAATACCGGGCCGGGTTCGCTCAGTTGGGCGCTGGGCGGCGGTTCGTCCTGGCTCAACGCCGCGCCCGGCGGCGGCACGCTGACAGCCGGGGCAGCCGCTTCCACGGTGACGTTGAGCCTGAATGCCGCCGCCAGCAACCTGACGGCGGGAAGCTATGCCGCCACGGTATGGTTCACCAACCTGAACGACGGCTTTGTCCAAAGCCGCCAAATGATCCTGGACGTGGTTGTTGCGCCGGTCATCAACCAGCAACCTGTCAGTCAAAGCGTGCCGCTGGGAGGAACAGCGGCGTTCACCGTGGGCACCGCCAGCAATGCGTTGCTGTTCTTTCAGTGGGAACAGAACGGCACCAACCTGACCAATGGCGGCAACATCTCCGGCGCCTGCGGCAGCGCGCTGATTATCAGCAACGTCAACGCGGGAGACGTCGGCACCTACAGGGTCGTGGTGAGCAACGCCGCGAACGTGGCCGTGAGCGATGGCGCCACCCTTTCCATCACTTCGTCCGCGCCGGTGATCCTCACCCAACCCTTGAGCCAGACGGCGTTGCCGGGGGCAACGGCGACTCTCGCCGTGGCTGCGGCTGGAAACGCGCCGCTGTGTTATCAATGGCAACGGAATGCAACGAATTTAACCAACGGCGGCAACATTTCCGGCGCCACCTCGAACGTGTTGACGCTCATGAATCTGACCCTTGCCAATGCCGGAAGTTACTCCGTGGTCGTGAGTAACACCCTTGGCTCGACCCCCAGCTCCAATGCCATTCTGGCGGTCATTTCTCCGACCGCGCCAGGAGTTGCCATGTCCACCCTCTATTCCTTCACGGGGGGAATGGACGGCGGCAATCCGAACGGATTGATGCAGGAAACCAATGGCAATTTTTATGGCACGACGCAGGCCGGAGGATCCAATAATTCAGGGACAATATTTCAAATGACTCCCGCCGGCGCGGTGACGACGTTGTACTGGTTCAATAACGCCAGCAATGGGGGATACTTGCCAGCTGCCGCGATGGCGCAGGGCCCGGACGGCGAACTTTACGGCACGGCTCGACGCGGTGGCGCACAGGGCTACGGAACAGCTTTCAAGATCACCACCAACGGCGTCCTGTCCAATTTGGTTAACTTCAATTACACCAACAATGGCTCCGTCCCATCGGTCACAATGATTCAGGGCACCGACGGCGCTCTCTACGGCACGACAGCCCACGGGGGCACTTACGGGGGCGGCGTTGCGTTCCGCCTGACCACCAATGGAACCATCACCGCCGTGGCCGAGTTCAACAACGCGGATGGCTCCGAGCCGGCCAAACTGGTCCAGGCGGCCAACGGCATCTTGTATGGCACAACGTTCGGCGGCGGCGCGAACGGTGATGGCGCCATTTTCCAACTCACCACCAACGGCGCATTGACCAGCCTGGCCTCGTTCAACTACACCAATGGCGGTTCTCTTCCGTATGACGGCCTGGTGCAAACGCCTGAAGGCAATTTTCTGGGCACGACTTACGAAGGCGGGGCCTTCGGTTACGGCACGGTGTATCAAGTTTCGTCCGCGGGGGAGGTGACGACGATTTATTCCTTCACCGGGCAGGACGATGGCGGCCATCCCGCCGCCGCATTGATTGAAGGCAGCGACGGCAACTACTACGGCACGACGGCTTACGGCGGCGCCTATGATGATGGCACAGTGTTCAGGCTGGCCCCCGATGGCTCCCTGGCTGCCCTGGCGCAATTCGACGGCTATGACGGCGCGAACCCGGCAGTTCCGCTGGTGCTGGGGACCGATGGCAATCTTTATGGCACCACTCAAAACGGCGGGGCCAATGGCATGGGTGTCATCTTCCGGCTCAACCTCAACTTCTCCTCATTGCAAATCAGCAGCCAGCCCTCCAGCCAAAACGCCTTTCTCGGAGCGGACGCCGTATTCAGCGTTGCAGTCATCGGCAACCCGCCCCTCTTTTATCAGTGGAAGCTGGATGGAATCAACTTAAAGGACGACGGCGGCATTTCCGGTTCGCAAACCCGCGTCCTGACCATCAGCAATGCCGGCTTGGGGAACGTCGGGGTCTATTCCGTCCTGGTCAGCAACGCGGCGGGTTCGGTTTTGAGCGGGGACGCAAGCCTTGGCGTGATCTACTCCCCCCCTCAAATCACCATGCAACCGGTCAGTCAGACTTCGCTGGTGGGAGGAACGGCTGTGTTTTCCGTCGCCGCGGTCGGCGATCTTCCGCTGTCCTATCAATGGCAGGACAATGGCGTCGATCTGACGGATGGCGGGCAAATCTCCGGTTCAGCCACCTGCACCCTGACAATCACAAATCTGGTTGAGACCAACGCCGGAAGCTATTCCGTGATTGTCAATAATGCCATTGCCATCGCTCCGGTTGTCAGTTCGGAAGCCGTGTTGACCGTTTTTGCGATCAGCGCAACTGGAACCACCATGGCCGACGTGTACTCGTTCACAGGCGGCAATGACGGCGGCGTCCCCAACGGCCTCATGCTGGGGAGCAACGGTCTCTTGTACGGCACGACGCAAAATGGCGGCTTATACGGTGATGGCACAATCTTCAGCCTCACCACCAATGGCGTGTTCACGACACTGGTCACATTTGACGGGATGAAT
The DNA here is from genome assembly GCA_052325505.1 of Limisphaerales bacterium. Lineage (GTDB taxonomy): Bacteria > Verrucomicrobiota > Verrucomicrobiia > Limisphaerales > Palsa-1400 > DASRLE01. The sequence continues at coordinate 6,627 of JBKQUS010000106.1, read as the reverse complement.
GGCGCCATGCCTTTGGACAACCTCACGCAGGGCACGAACGGCAGTATTTATGGCACGACACAATTGGGGGGAAGCAATTCCGCCGGGACTGTTTTCGCCATGACGCCGGAAGGGGCGCTGACCACCATTTATTCTTTCACAAACAATCTTAACGGCATCAATCCTTCCAATGCGCTGGCCTTGGGTTCCGACGGCAATTTCTACGGCTCGGCGCAAAACAGCTCCGGTTCGGGCGATGGCATCATATTCAAAATGACTCCAGCCGGCCTGGCGAGCAATATTTACACCTTTGCCGGGAGCACGAATGGCACCACACCGGCCGGCGAGTTGACCCAAGGCACGGACGGCAATTTCTATGGCATGACCGGCCGCGGCGGGGCCGATTTGATTGGCAATGTCTTCAAGATGACACCCGTCGGCGCGTTGACCAATCTTTACTCCTTTACCAACGGCACGGATGGATTTGTGCCTTCCGGACAGTTGGTGCAGGGGACGGATGGCGATTTCTATGGCGTGACCCGACGCTACTCCATCAACTATAATCCACTCTTCTATGGCTCGATATTCAAAATAACTCCCGGCGGCGCGCGGACCATTTTGTATGCGCTGAACCCTTTTGTGGTTAACACCGACGGTGCCTATCCTTTTGGCGGCTTGATTCAGGGCAGCGACGGCAATTTTTACGGCACGACCTCGGAAGGGTACGACATCACCAATAATGGCGTCACTTTCAACAACAGCAACGGCACTGTGTTCCAAATTACGCCCGGCGGCACATTGACCACTCTGACCTCATTGAATGGCTTTGATGACGGGGCCTATCCCGAGGCCGCGCTGGTCGAGGGGCCGGATGGCGCGCTCTATGGCACGACCACCAGTGGAGGCCCCTACGGACAGGGCACGATCTTCCGGCTCACTTTCACGTCCGCTCCGCAAATCACCACCCAGCCGGCCAGCCAGACCAACTTCGCGGGCGGGAGCGCGTCCTTTGACGTCACGGTCTTCGGCGCGCCGCAATTGTCTTATCAATGGCGGGCAAACGGCGCGAATTTAATCGATGCCGGAAACATCTCCGGCTCGGCCGCCCGCGTCCTGACTCTCAACAACATCACCGCTGCCAATGCCGCGACTTACTCCGTCATCGTCAGCAACGCTCTTGGTTCGGTGACAAGCGCTGGCGCGTCTCTCACCGTCGAACAGCCTCCGGCTTTCCTGACCGCCGCGCAAGTCGGCGGCGCGATCGCATTCACCTGGAGCGCGGCGCCGGGGCTGGCTTATCAACTGCAATCCACCACGAATTTAACCTCCGCCGCCTGGACCAACTTGAACAGCGCCGTCACCGCGACCAATTCTGTCATGGGCGCGTCCAATGCCATCGGAACAAACGGCCAGAGATTCTACCGCGTCTTGGTATCGCAATAGCTTTGCGCCCTGCGCGGCTTGGCAAATCGCCATCGATTTTCGGTCCGAAACAGGGTAGCATTTCTCTCGTGAGACATCTTTTGTGCAATGTGCCGATATTTGCCGGGCTGGATGACAACGCCCTGAAGATTTTCCTGGAGCACGCCAAAAGAATCGTGACGCCGGACGGCGGGGTGATCGCGCGGGAAGGCGAAACCAATAATTGCATGTATATGGTTGAGACCGAGTCGGTGCGCATCATCAAGAACTTTGGCACGCCGGAGTCCGTGACATTGACGGTGCTTGGGCCAGGGGAGTTCTTTGGCGAAATGTGCATTCTGGAAACACTGCCCCGTTCCGCCACGGCGCAGGCCGTTGGCCAGGCCACGGTGGTCAGCGTCGCCGCCTCCGGCTTTTATCATCTTTACAACACGTTGCCCGCGCAACACAGCATCCTGATCCTGAACATCGCCCGCGATCTCTCGCGCCGGTTGCGCCATCTGGACGAGGTCTTCGCCGCCCGGCACTAGCCCGACATTTCCGCCTCAATTGGATTGGAATCAGGAGCAAGAGTCATTGTAACGCGGGCATCAGTGAATTTTGTTCTAAAGCCCTGGTGAATTCCGTCCGATGTCAAAGGTGAGAAACCCTGAACTGATCGATGCACACATGAGCGCGAAGTGCCAGGAGAACCTGACGGCGATTTGCTTTGAAGGAGTGTTGCTGCCAAATTGGGCGCAGTTGCTCTTTCTGGCAGAGCAACTTTGCGCAGTCGGGCAGGATAAAGATCTGTGGTTTTCAAGGTTCACGAGTTGTTCCGGAGTTGACGACGCGCGCACGGTTATAGAGCAGTGTGAACTTCTCCGAGCGCGTATTCAGGAACATCGCGAGTCGATTTCCAACGAGCTTGAGCACAGTTGTTACCATGACCAATCAAAACAGATTCTCGCAGCCTGGATGGATTCCCTGGATACGATGATTCAGCAGGCGCGGACCAGGAAGACTTGCTCGTGGATTGTCGAGGGAACGGAGGATGCAGACGCGCCATTAAACTGTTTGGACGATGGAGACGCTGCTTTGAGACGCATCTAAGAAGTCTCCAACTGTCCTGCGCTTGCATCCACTGTTGAGTTGTCTACCAATGACGAAAGCCCAATGACCAACCATTGGGACGGCTGGCTTTGCAAAAAACAGTGGCTTTCTGTCGTGGCATGGGTCATTATTTCACCCGTGGCAAAACCTCTCTTGAATAACGCGCCGATTTTTGCGGGGCTGAATGATCGGGCCATGCAGATCTTTTTGGAGAAGGCCCGGGAAATAGCGGTCCCGGCCGGCGAAGTGATTGCGCGGGAGGGGGAAATCAATGACAGCATGTTTCTGATCGAGGCCGGCGAGGTTTCCATCATCAAGAGGTTTGGCGCGGCGAACCCCGTCACACTGGCGACGCTTGGGCCGGGCGAATGCTTTGGCGAGATGTGCATTCTGGAAACCCAGCCGCGTTCCGCCACGGCGCAGGCTGTTGGCCAGACCACCGTCGTCAGCGTTGCCACCACGGCTTTTTTCCAGCTTTACCAGAAGGCGCCCGAACAATACTGCATCGTTCTGCTCAATCTGGCCCGTGATCTTTCGCGCCGCCTGCGCCGACTGGGCGAGGCCTACGCCGCCCGCGATTAAGAGCAGGAGCCGGAAGCTGCCTTCGTCCTTTACCCTGCTGCTGTTTTGCGCGAAAAAGGATGGGTGCAAGCACGATTTCTGCTCGGTCCGGCTGGCACAGGGAAGACATTCCTGTGCCTGGAGGAAATTCGCCGGGCGCTGCTCGATGATCCCGCGGGATCGCCGCTGATTCTGCTCGCGCCAAAACAGGCGACGTTTCAATTGGAACGGCAGCTTCTGTCCGATCCGGCTTTGCCCGGTTATACTCGGCTGCATATTCTTTCGTTTGAGCGCCTGGCAGGGTTCGTTCTTGATTTTTTGCATCAACCGCCGCCGCCGTTGCTCTCCGAGGACGGCCGGATCATGGTCTTGCACGCCTTGCTCGCCAGACGCCGCAAAGACCTGCGAATCTTCCATGCCAGCGCCGGATTGGCCGGCTTCGCGCGCCAGCTTAGCCTGGAGTTGCGCGAGTTGCAGCGGCACCGGCTTTCGCCCGGCGCGCTGCGCGATTTGGCGTCGCGTCCCGGCCTGTCCGGGTCGTTGCGGCGCAAGTTGCAGGACCTGTCGTTGTTGCTGGGCAATTATCTGGAGTGGCTTGGCAAGAATAATTTGCAGGACGCCGACTGCCTTTTGGACCTGGCCGCGCTCGCCCTGGGAAAAACCGCCGCAAAGCCCGCCTTTATTTCCGGCTTGTGGCTCGACGGCTTTGCCGAAATGACGCCGCAGGAAATGAGCCTGCTGTCAGCCCTGGCCCCGGCGTGCAAAAAAATGACGCTGGCCTTTTGCCTGGATCGGGATGAGATGGATGGGGAAACTTCCTGGCTGTCCATTTGGTCGGGTGTCGGCAGGATCTGGCAGCAATGTGGGGACCGGTTTTCGGCGCTGCCCGGCGTGCAAGCAAGCATGGAGATTTTGCCGCGCAATCGTGCGACGGGACGTTTCGCCTCCAGCCCGGTTTTACGGCATCTGGAGGAGAACTGGACGCGGCCGAAGGAATTTTCAGGTGGCGAATTGGCGCCGGAGTTGCGCGTCGCCATTTGTGACACGGCGGCGGCGGAAGCCGTTTTGGCCGCGCGCGAGATTCGAGCGTTTGTGCGCGCGGGGGGTCGGTTTCGCGAGGCCGCGATCTTGCTGCGACGCATGGAAGGCTACCACGATGAGCTGCGGCGCGTTTTTGACCGTTACCAGATTCCGTTTTTTCTCGATCGCCGGGAGCCGGTGACGCACCACCCGCTGGCCGAGTTGACGCGCAGCGCAGTGCGCGCCGCGGCCCGCGGCTGGCAACATGACGATTGGTTCGGCGCGCTGAAGTCCGGGTTGGTCTCTGATGATGACGCCGCCGTAGATCGGTTGGAAAATGAGGCGTTGGAACGCGGCTGGAAAGGCGAAGCGTGGTTTGCGCCTTTCCGCGCCGACACGGAGGAACTCCGTTGGGCCGAGGCGCGACGGGCGGCCTGGATCGCGCCGTTTGCCAAATTCAGGAAGGCCGTGGCGTCTGGCGATTTGCCGACCTGCAACGGCGCGCAACTGGCCCAGGCGCTGCGCGAACTCTGGCGCAATTTGGACGTGGAGAAGAAGCTGGAGGACTGGAGCCTCGCGCCCGGCCGGTTCGGGGCGACGGTTCATGCCACGGTTTGGCAACAGATGAATGCCTGGCTGGATGATCTGGCGCTGGCCTTTGTCGGGGAATCGCTGCCGCTGCGCGACTGGCTGCCAATACTTGAAGCCGGCTTGAGCGGATTGTCAGTGGGCGTCATTCCGCCGGTCATGGACCAGGTCTTGATCGGCGCCATAGACCGCTCCCGCAATCCGGAGCTAAAGCTCGCCCTGCTGATGGGCGTCAACGAGAAAATTTTCCCGGCTGCGCCGGATTCCGGCAATTTGCTGGGCGAACCCGACCGCGAGGAACTGGGGAAGATCGGCACGCCGCTCGGGCATGACACGCGCGAATTTCTGGGCCGCGAACAGTTTTTGGGTTACATCGCCTGCACCCGATCCAGCCAGCGCCTGGTTGTCACATGCGCCCGGCGCGACAGCGACGATCAGCCGCTCAATCCGTCCGGTTTCATTTCCCGTCTCAAGAGCCTTTTTCCCAATTTGGAAATCGAGAATTTTTCGGCGCCCAACTGGACAGAGGCGGAGCATCCGTGCGAGTTGGCGGGAAAGCTGTTGGCGGACCAGGAGGCCGGTCCGCTGACGCGAGAGCTTCTGGCTTGGCCGGTCTTCGCCTCGTTGCGCAACCAGTTGAGATCGTTCCCGGCGCGGCCCGGGCCGGAACGCCTGCCGCCGGAGTTGGCCGCGCAACTGCACGGCCCCGCATTACGCACGTCGGTGAGCCGTTTGGAACAATTCGCCGCCTGCTCGTTCCAGTTTTTCGTCCATTCAGGATTGCGGGCCGAGGAGCGGCAGTTTTTTGAGTTAGATGTGAAGGAGCGGGGCAGCTTCCAGCACGAGGCGCTGGCCCGTTTCCATCAACAGTTGCAGTCCGAGAACAAGCGCTGGCGCGACATCACGCCGGGCGAGGCGCGGCAACGCATGGGGGCGATTGTGGCCGCGATGGCCCCGAGTTTTCGGGACGGCTTGATGGAATCCAGCGCGCAGTCGCGCTTCTCCGCCCGGATTCTGGCCGGGTCATTGCAGGATTTCGTCGCCGCCATGGTGGAATGGATGGGTCAATATGAATTCGACCCGTGGGAGGCGGAGTTGGGCTTTGGCATGGCCGACGGTCCGCTGCCCGCCTGGGAGCTGGATTTGGGCGGGGGACGCCGCCTGCTCTTTCGCGGCATCATCGACCGGATCGATCTCTGCCGTCCCGACGGCGGGGACGAGGCGCTGGCCGTGGTTGTCGATTATAAATCCGGCGCGCGCAAGCTGGACAAAGTGAAGATGGCCCACGGCCTGCAATTGCAACTGGCCGCCTATTTGAGCGTGCTGCGCCATCTGGCCGATCCGGAGAAGATCTTTGGCGCGGTCCGCTTGATTCCGGCGGGAGTTTTTTACGTCAATTTGCGCGGGCAAACCGAGCGCGGCCAAACCCGCGCCGCCGTCCTGCGCGAACGGGAGGAGGCGCGGCATTTGCGCTACCAGCATTCGGGGCGGTTTGATGTCGCGGCGTTGCGCTTTTTGGACAACCGCGGCCAACCCCAGGGCACGCAATTCAAGTTCAGGTTGAAAAAGGACGGAGAACCCATGGCCAGCAATACGGACTTGATGCCGTCGGCGCAATTCCGGCAACTGCTGGATCAGGTTGAAGAACTGCTGGTGCGCATGGGGCGGGAGATTTACAATGGCGAAATCGGGCTGAATCCATTTCAAAAAGGCGGCGAACGCGCCTGCGACAAATGCAGCTACCAGGGGATCTGTAGGTTTGATCCGTGGACCCATGCCTTCCGTGTGCTGGGCGAACCTCAGCCCGCCGGGGAGAATGTCTAATGACGATATCCTAATGACCAATCAATGCTCAAATCACCAACGGCCAAATGAACCAGTGCATTGGTCATTCGTGCTTGGACATTTGACATTTCCGAGTGGTACCCCCGCCCGGAATTGAACCGGGATGGACGGTTTAGGAAA
>JBKQUS010000105.1:0-4573 GCA_052325505.1 Limisphaerales bacterium | reverse complement strand
TCCGACGGTCTCTTCAATCGGCACCTGGGGGTCCACCCGGTGCTGGTAGTAGAGGTCAATCTCATCCACGCCCAGCCGCCGCAGGCTGGCGTCGCAGCACTGGCGGACGTATTCGGGCGCGCCGTTGACGCCCAGGAAATTGCCGCCCTCGTCCCGCACATTCCCAAATTTGGTGGCCAGGATCACCTCGCGCCGGCGGCCTTTGATGGCGCGTCCGACCAGTCGCTCATTTTCGCCGCAGCCGTACATGTCCGCCGTGTCGAGCAAGGTCACACCGAGACCAACGGCGCGGTGGATTGTGGCGATGGACTCCTGGTCATCGCGTGTGCCGTAAAATTCGGACATCCCCATGCACCCGAGTCCGACCGCCGAAACCGTCAATCCTTGAGTTCCGAGTTTTCTTTGGTTCATCTGATTTCCTTTCCAATGTGCAGCATCTGCTCCAATTTCAAAAACAAAATCCGATGCTCCGAGTTTCCGTTGTGTCCATTCGAGCTGAATTGGCGCTTCATAATTTTATCTCACATCGCACTCTGGCTTTGGACATTACGACGGCATAGAGTCCCGTCAGCAACGACGATGCCCTTTGAACAATCCGAACCCCACGAGCAAGTCGCCAGTGTTCCGCACGAGATCGCCGGGCAGGTCCGGCGCGGAGTCGTTGGCGGCATGTCGTGGCGCGACACCTTCGCAGCGTTGAAGCATCGCAATTTCCGCCTCTTTTTCGTGGGCCAGCTCGTGTCGCTCATTGGGACATGGATGCAGAGCACCGCCCAAGGCTGGCTGGTGTATCAGTTGACCGGCTCCAAAGTTCTGTTGGGCACCGTGGCCGCCGTCGGGACGCTCCCCATGCTGCTGCTCTCCCTTTGGGGCGGCTCCGTGGCCGACCGGCATTGCAAGCGCACCGTCGTCATCTACACCCAGACCGGGATGATGCTGACGGCCTTTGTCTTCGCGGCGCTGGTGGGAAGCGGACATATCCAGATCTGGGAAATCCTGGTGTTGGCGGCGCTGGGCGGCGTGGCGATGGCCTTCGACATGCCCGCCCGGCAGGCCTTCATGGTGGAAATGACAAGCCATGAAGACCTGATGAACGCGATATCGCTCAACAGTTCCATCGTCAACGGGGCCCGGGTCGTTGGCCCGGCCGTAGCGGGTTTCCTGATGGCGCGTGTGGGCATGGCGTGGTGCTTTTTCTTGAACGGAGTCAGTTTCATCGCGGTCATCGTTGGACTGTTGATGATGCGTCTGCCCAAGTTTGTGCCTCCCCATAGACCCCATTCAACCGGACGGCACATGCTGGAGGGCTTTCGTTATGTGGCTGGGCATCGCCGTGTGCGGACCCTCATGCTCCTCTTCGCGGTGGTGGGCGTCTTTGGTTGGTCCTATTCGGTGCTGCTGCCCGCCTACGCGACGGACATCTTGCATGTCGGCGAGAGCGGTTACGGCGTCCTGCTCAGCGCCAACGGCTGCGGAGCGCTTTTGGGCGCGCTGACGGTGGCCACTTGGGGCAGCCGGGTCCGCCCGCGGATCCTGATCCTTGGCGGGCTGTGGTTGTTCTCGGCCATGCTTGTGGCGCTGGCGGTGGTGCGCTGGTATCCGCTGGCGCTGGTTTGCCTGGCGGTGGGCGGCTGGGGAATGCTGCTGTATTTCTCGACGACCAACACCCTGATCCAGCGCAGTGTATCCAACGCGATGCGCGGGCGGGTGATGGGCATTTGGGCGCTGGTGTTCGGCGGCATGATGCCTTTGGGCGGCCTCGAATCAGGATTCCTGTCGCACGCCGTTGGAGTGCCGTGGACCATCACGGCGGGAGCCTTGATTTGCGCCGGAGCCGGTCTGTGGACTTGGTGGGTGGTACGTCGAAATCCCACAACTCCCCGTGAACCGGAATGAAAAGTGGCCGCGCGGAATTGGTGCTGCTGGCGCGAGGGTTATTGCTCGTACCGTATTGGCCGCGCCTGCCGGTCGGCCAACCTGTCCGCGGTCCCGCTGGCCGACTCAATTACTATTCTCAGTATCGATGGCTCTCGCCCGACCAGCGAGCCATGTATCTCGAATGGCTCGCCGCTGGCCGCAGCCGGAGGTTCGCCACCCGTACGCCGGCCCACACCAAAAGGTCGCAACCGTGTCGCGCGCGGACTCCATATGCCAGGACCCAATCCACAACGTATAATTATCCGCCATGCTCTTCAGCGACGCCTCCTGCAGCCCCTGCTGTCGCCCCCTTCGGAGTGAATTGGCAAAGAACTTGTGGATTAAGCCAAGAAGCCGGACTTCGAGAATGGACCTCTGCCGAAAGACAACAAAGTGTGCCAGTTCGTGGTAAAGGTCAGGCAAGGCCAGCAGATCCCCAGCATGTGTCTGCGGCGTCATAATAATGTCCATCGCGGAGACTTTCATTGACCTGATCCCCCGCCATGTCGTTGTAGCGGACTTTCACCGTCAGCGTGCGGATGTTCCGACCTTCTTCCCGTACCTTGGCAAACAAATTGTCTGCCATTCGTCGCAGCGTGGCCTGGATGAATTCCTCGTCCGTCACGTCTGCGGCGAATGTTTCCTGCTGGCTGAATGATTTTTGCGGCTCCCGCACGGGCAACCATTTGTTGGGCAAGGGATGAAGGAACGTCACCTCTCCGCCGGGCGGGATTTCATTGAACGCGGCGGGCTTGTTGAGTTTTGACGCGATGGCGCTGACGAGCTTGTTCGTGACGATGCCTTCACTGACGATGATTTTGAGCTTTTGGCCGATGGCCCGACGAATGGTGAGGGCGATTTCAACTGGTGATTTCCGCACGCCGGACAAATCGAAGTATCCTTCATCAATGGAAGTTTGCTCCACGTCCGGGGTGAAGTCATAGCAGTAGCCAAACATCCAATGGCTGAACTGCTCGTAACGCTCGAAGTCGCCAGGCAACACGATCAACTTTGGGCAGAGCTTGCGCGCCCGCATGGTCGGCATCGGCGTGTAAACGCCGAATTTGCGCGCCTCATACGACGCCGAGGCGATGATGCCCCGCTTCTCCCCGCCCACTGCCACGGGCTTGCCGCGCAATTTCGCGTCCGACGCCTGCTCCACGGCGGCGAAAAAGAAAGCGTCGGCATCCAGATGAACTATGGTGCGTGGCGGCGTCACAAGTCAGCGCCTCCAAGGATGCGCTCATCACATGGTCAACGGCTGTCCAACCGATCAATCTTTCGCCTTTCGGATCAGCGCCCGCAAGACGCCCTGGATGACCAGTTCGCCAGCAGGGAAGAGCTTGGGATATTTGGGGTTTTCGGCGCGGAGATGTGGTTTGCCCTTGTCGGCGACGAAAGTTTTGAGCGTGCTTTCGCCGTCTATCAACAAACATCCAGTCGTAAAGCGTTCGAAGTTGTTGCGCAACCATACCGTTAAGATTTGCGGCGGCAGCATGATAACGCCGAAGAACCCCCTCGGCCCATTCCGCTCTGTCAAAAGCGCGGGCTTGAAGTTTTTCAGGTCAAGATCGAGTGCCGTGGTCATGGGTTTACTTTGCCTTTGAGCTTATTCCGAAATCTGGGTAGGGCATGTTCGTCAACACCCGCCCAGCGACAAAGCTCGTTGTGGGTTTGCTTTCCGTAGTTGGCTGTGGACTCCAGGTGGTGACAAATGCGCGCGCGGAGTCCTCCTGCGCCAAAAGCGCTGCCGACGTAGGCGTAATAGCAAGGCACGATGTCGTAAGCGCCCAGGTGCCCGACCTCCAGGCGGTTCATTTGGGCCACGAAGGCGACCAGCACGCAGCCGCATTTTACTTCATTAGTTGTTCCTTGATGCGCAGCGCAGATCAGCGCAATGGAGCACCGGACTCATGAGAATTCTCCGGCCATTATGCCTCATCGGCTTGACGCTTTTTGCGCTCCTGACGCGCGCCGCCGAAGACAACGCTCAACGGGTTCGCTTTCGCGAGGTGGACACGCTGTTCGCCAATCCCGGCCAGGGGTGGATGAGCCAGCAACGCAATCCAAGCGGGGGGACGCGTTTCCCATGCTCGGTGGCCTACATCCGGTTCGACTGGGCGAACGTCGAGCCGCAGGAGGGCCAATACAACTGGAAGTTTATTGACGACGTCATCTCCGCCTGGAAGCCTCGCGGGGCCGGTGTTGCGATGCGCGTGATGACCGCCAACGCGCACAGCGGCGGCTATTACTCCTCACCCAAATGGCTTTTTGACGCCGGTTGCAAGGGGTTTGAATATAATGCCGGCTGTTCTGGGTTGATCCGGTTGACGAAGTTGACAAAGTGGGAAATTGGAGCCACTATGCTCTGATGGCAGACACCGTTACAGTGGATCATGCAGGCAAGGGCGACCCGGACGTTCAGGTCGAAGATGCCCAGAGCTCTAAGATGATCAAGAATCTTCGGGCCGCGCTTCGTCAAGGCGGCAAAGGCATAAAACCCGTGGGCCTGGTGCGATTGCTGGAAAAGGCTTTCGTGATGGAGTTCCCGCCAGACAAGAGCGACGATAATCGACTCGCCAACGCACTGGTACGGGGAGTGGAAGTGCGGGAAAAACTGCGGAATGCAGAGGGAGGGAGTTTGTCCGCGGAGAAT
>JBKQUS010000104.1:0-2710 GCA_052325505.1 Limisphaerales bacterium | reverse complement strand
ACCCAGATGATGAAATCCCAAGCGTTGTCCATTTCCAGACAAGGTTGTTCCAGGATCCGGTGTGCGCTACTTTTCGCCAAACCATTGGGCGCGCAACGATGCTCTTCGGCCAAACGAACCCTGATTTTGAAAGGGTCCGTTCTGCGCGCTTGGACGGGATTTTATTAGGCATGTTTTCTCAGAAATCAATTCGCTTTCGGTTCAGTTGGCCTTCGTTTTCCGACGCTGGATCAGTTTGCCCAAAATATCGCGCAATGAGTTCCTTTCACCACTGGTCATTTGTTTTGGGAGGACAATGTCGTCAATTGCGGCGACAGCGGCGAATGAGTCGCCGGCCCGCACAGTCTGGTCAACCGCATCGAAAATGCTGTCCAATTCCTCCACCGGATCAGGCATTGGAAGCTGGTTGGCTTCGCCGGGCATCAGTTCCAACACCCCTCCGCCGTAACTGCGTCCCGTCAATTCCGAAGCCAGCAGCGTCCAAGTGTTCATGAAACTCGCGGTATGGCGCCGCCCAAGTGAAGGCTGATGCCAGCTTACACGATGGATGGTATCGGTTGAGGCACACTTTTTGGCCAGATGAACAATCCGAGGCATGTCGCCAGCCTGACGCAACAAGATAGCATCAGGTTCCCAAATGCCCGGCACGGCATACCACGGTTCACGGATGCGGCATTTATAACGCTGCGAAACTCTTTGGTGCTCTCCACTTACAACGTAATCCAACTCGGCACGATCCAACATCGGCCTTGGCTGGTTCATTTTCAGAAGATACGCAGGGCGGTTGCCCGCGACGACCTTACGAAAGTCATCCGCACCAAAGCGAATGCCACGCAAGTCTCGCGCACTTGTGATAATGGGCACCAGGTGATGCTGCGGAAACCGTTCCGCCTCAGCTCCGCGAAGAATGAAATAATCATTGTCACCTGTGACAATGCCGACCTCCACACGTCCAAACTCGCTGAATGGACGCCAAGGGAGCAGGGTCCTCCACTCGCTCAAAGCGGAGCGTTCGCGGGCGGAAAGAAAAAGGTGGCTCCACTTGCTGTTCCAACTCCACGGATCCGCCAACGTCGCCGCTTCGTAATCTCCCTCCTCCAGGCTGGAATAATCCAAAGTGAATAAGCCCTGTGGCAGATCTGTCGCAGTTTCGCAGAGGAGAAGGACAACCGCTTGTTGCACGTCTGGGAATATGTTGGATTCGGGAAGACATACGACGACTCGGCGGAAGCGGCGCAAGAGATACTCACGCATTTCCTTTGCATACCCGACCGCAAGGAGCTCTTCAGGGATCACCATCGCCAGCCGGCCACCCGGTTTAAGTAACCCGGAGCAAATCGCCAGGAATGGGGCCCAGGTGCTCATCAGGCGCGACGGATGGAGGCCCAGCCGTTCCATCGCCGAAAAAGCCAGTTTGCGGCTTGATTCAGGGAAGAGGTGAGAACGAATAAACGGCGGATTCCCCAAAATCACGTCCTGCTTTGGGGCGGTTCCGGCCCAAGCAAAGAAGTCGGAACAAATCGCCCCTGTTTGGTTTGCAGACACATGGTCAATATCCACACCAAGACATTGAGGCGTGCGCCCACCCAAGTCGGCCAGCCGGGTGCGTGCGGCAGACATAAAAACACCTTCCCCACAAGATGGGTCCAGACCGGCATCGCTTCCAGAGCGCACCGCCCATCGCGTCAGCGCGGCAGCCACACGCGGCGGAGTATAAATCGCTCCCAGTACTTTTTCGCGCGCTCCGTTTTTTCGGTAACGATGTGCGGTGTCGAAAGCGTGGATGATGGTTCGGCTTTCAGGAAGTGATCCAAAGGCAAGTTGCTCGCCTTCTCGCAAAATCATGGCTGCGGATGGCTCCGGCGAATATCTGGTCGTCTTCTCTGGTTTGCGCACGGCCGTGCCAGGCTTTTTTACTGGAACTTTCATCGCTCTCAATCTGCGTTGTGAGGCGGTTGTCCAGCATAACGATAGCTGTAGCAAGCCTCGATTTGCCTCGAGAATTTCTCGATCCGCAACGGGGATTCCACTGGCGGCCAGTTTGCATCCAATCCACCCGTGTCTGGATGCCAGACAACCAAGCCGATGGCTTCAGCTTTATATAGATCTCCGCTGAGGGTGTCCCTGCCACACAGCCTTGTCAACGCGGCGATCAGATTCCGCGCGTGGTTGCCAAGGCAGGGTTCCGGCACCGCAATGATGAAAGCGACGATTGCTGAAGCGAAGCGCGCATGAACGGTCGTTGCCTCAGCGCCGAGATCGTTGACCATGTTTTGATAATTCTTCCCCACGCTTTCGCGTCCGTTCAGTGTCTTGCTGTCGTAGGCAAAACGAATGCCATCCGGCCGATAAGCGACATCGAAGTTTTGTGGCCGAATCCCCCCGATTACTCTCGTCGGCCCCACTTCGACACAATCAGGGGCGGGCGGAAGCAATGAATTCATTCCTGGCTTCCTGATCGGAATCCCTCCGAGCATCCGGGCGAGCGCATTGCCCACTGTTTCGTCGCACAGTTTTCCAACCTGTTCACCGTGGGTCTTCGGCAACTCCGTTGTAGTGGCATTCCAATGCTTCCCAGGCTCCATAAGCCGGGAAGCCGGCAGCACGATTGGCGGCATGGTTTGTAAATTTGCCATAGGTTCGCTACGGTCGAATGATAACAGTTGAATTTAGATTAGCCAGTCCGTCGTCGCGTTATCTGCTTTGCCAG
>JBKQUS010000103.1:0-22170 GCA_052325505.1 Limisphaerales bacterium | reverse complement strand
GGATTTGGCGGGCGCGGCTGAAATTGGACGGCGACGTTAAGGCGCGGGACATTTCCCTTGGCGTTTCCGACCGGCAGGTGGCCGAGCAAAAAATGCGGGAAAACATCCGCGACCAAGAACGGGTGTCAGTTGGTTTAATGGCTCCGGCGGCACAACGCGAGACGTTTGAAAACCCGATGGAAAAGCTGGTGGACGGCTACGTGGCCGATTTGAAGGCGTTAGGACGTTGCGCCGATCACGTCCGGCATGTGGACAAGCGGTTGCGGCGGCTGATGCGGGAATGCCACTGGCACAGTCTGCGCGAGGCCACGGCGGATGTGTTCCTGCGCTGGCGTGCCGAACAAACGCAGGCTCCCAAAACCATCAATGAGTATCACGCCGTCTTGTCGGCCTTGTTCACCTGGCTCCGCAAACAAAACCGCGTTGCGGCCAATCCATTTGAAATCATCAGCAAAGTGGATACGCGCGGCAAGCAACGCAGCCAGCGGCGGGCTTTGAATGATGATGAGGCCAAGCGATTGCTGGCGGGGCCGCGCAAGCTGCTTTATCTGCTGGCCATGCACACGGGTTTGCGGCGTGGTGAAATCAACGCCTTGCATGGCGGCGATTTTCATTTGGATACGGCTAATCCGTATTGGATGCTGCCCGCTGCCTTCGTCAAGAATCGCAAGGAGCAACCCCGTCCGTTGCATCCTGAACTGGTGGCGGAATTGCAAAAGCTGAAAGCCGCCGGAAAACTCAAGCCGGAAGACTTGGTGTTTCCCGATGGTGTCCCGACGATGAAAGAAATTCGCAAGGATTTCAAGAAGGCGAACATTCCGTTGAAGGACGAGCGTGGCCATGTGGTGGACTTCCATGCGCTGCGGACGACCTACATAACCCGCCTGCAACGCGCTGGCGTTTCGCCCCGTGAAGCGATGGAACTGGCGCGGCACAGTGACATGCGGCTGACGATGAAAACCTATACGGACGTGGCGCAGTTGCCTTTGGCGGCAACCGTTCGCGGATTGCCTTCGATTGGCGACTCACAAATAGACTCACAAACTTTAGTCGCCGACCGTCCCGCCGTGTCACCATCGGTCATTGGTTTGAAGGCCATCAAGGTAGGAAAAACTCTTGGAAACATTGACGAAAATCACGGTGCGTCATCCATTGTCACTTTCAGTCACGAAAATGAAAATGGCGGAGAGAGGGGGATTCGAACCCCCGGTACTTTTTAGGTACTCACGCTTTCCAGGCGTGCGCGTTAAACCACTCTGCCATCTCTCCACCGGGAAGATATGTCGCACGGAAGGGCTGCCGGAGCAAGGCGATTCCTGATGCCAGGTCCGCGCGGCTGCTTTGACTTTCAGAAGCGGCGTGCCTATGCTCATGAGCATGAATGCGCCCATTTCGCGCAGTTCGGCTGCCCTGCTGGCAATCGGTGCAGTGGCGATTCTTCTGCTGGGTGCGTTTTCCCGGGACCCTTTCGCTGCGCCTCCCGCCCTTCCAACTGTTGGCGCGGCCGATGCCGCCGTTGAATCAGCGGGCGGACCGGAGTTGCCGGCGGGTTTGTCGCCCGGGTTGGCTGATCTCATCAGATTGGCCCAGGCTCATGTGGATGAAAATGTCATCCTCGCCTTCATTCAGAATTCCGGACGGACATATTCACCCACGGCCGATGAAATTCTGTATCTCTCCGATTTGGGTTTTTCCCAAACCACCATCGCCGCGTTGTTCAAGCAGAAACCGGCCGGCCAGCCTGAATTTGACGCCACCGAAGGCCCGGCGCCCGCCGCTTCGGCCAGGCTGAAGTTTCCCAACGCATCGCTCGCGGCGTTGGGCGCGAATGCCTCTCCTTTTTACGAGGCCTTGGCTCCTTACGGCGCTTGGACGCAAATCCCCGATTACGGGCTTTGCTGGCAGCCGACAACAGAAATGCTCAATCCGGATTGGCGTCCTTACGTCGATCAGGGGCAGTGGCTTTACACCGACAACGGATGGTATTGGCAGTCGGGCTATACCTGGGGCGGAATCGCTTTTCATTATGGCCGCTGGTCAAAAAACAGCCGCTTCGGCTGGCTTTGGGTTCCCGGCAATGCCTGGGGACCGGCCTGGGTCTCGTGGAGAATCGCCTGGTCGTACACAGGGTGGGCGCCGTTGCCTCCGGGCGTCGGTCTCGCCGCCGCCGGTTTGACTTTCCATGATCGCCGCGTCGCCGCTGACTTCGGTTTTGGCCTCCCTGCCGCCTGGTTTACTTTCGTCAGCGAAGGTAATTTTCTCAGCCGGAACCTTTCCGCATACGCCATCCCGGCAGGCCAGGCCGGGGGGATTTACCCGGGAAGCGTGGCGGTGAATAATTACTCAATTGTCAATAAGAAGGTAGTTGATCTCGGCCCGGGACGGCCTCTCAACGCGGCGACCGCTGAGACGGGACCGGCGCAGCCCTTGATGGATAAAATTCCGGCCCGAAAGATCGAGTTGGCCGGTTCTCCCATCGCGCCGGAGTATGATTCTCAATCGCCCGTTGCCGGCGCTTCCTGGGAGGAGGCTCCCGGTGTGCTGCCGCGCCAGAGTCCCGGCCTTGCCGTTCAGCCGCTGGCACCACACCCCAAAGCCCGCCAGCGCCACTGGGCCTGGAATTACCCCGCTTGGTCGAATCCGGCCGGCGCGCCCGGGCGGGAACCGCTTGTCGATCATGAATTCTTCCGTCACGATCAGAACGCCGAGCCTTATGAGCGGCCTCCCCTGCCGGACCCGGCGCGGTGGATGGCAGCGTCAGTCCCGTCCGTTTCAAAATCAGTCAAATAGACCGATATTTCTGATTGGACCACCGGGGTTTAATAAAGCGGCTGTTTTCCGTCCCGGCGCGATTCCATTGGGATTCTCGGGCAGGCTGATCGCCGGGACATAGACCCCTTTGTATTCCCGGCGCCACCATCGGCCGGTGGCGCGGCGCGTGGCCATGTCTGTGAAATGATACTCGTAGAGCAGCGCCCGGATGTATTTGGGCGGCGTCTTGGGAAACGGGTTGCGCCCCAAAAGCGCCAGGACGGCGGGCGAATTCTCCAGGAGCCTCGTTTCGAAATTCAAAAACCACAGGTTCTCCCGCGCCCCGCCCAGGGCCGCGAACCACATCTGCCAGTCCAGCCGTGGTTGGTAAGGCGCGACAAAGCCCGGTCGCTTGTTTAAATCGCCCGGTTTGTATTTAAATTCGTAGGGCCGCCAATCCCGGCCGTTATTGCTGCCTTCGATGATGATTTCCGGGCGTTTTTGCGTCATGGCTGCGAACAACCCATAGTTGTTGAAGCTGCGGAATGGTTCCAGCCAGTCGTGGAGCGCAAGGGCGGGCGCGGGCCAGCGTTCCGCGACGCGAAGGGTCCCCAGAAGCCCCATGAGTGTCACCAGCCCAATCACAAACGCGATGGGCAGCAAAATAAAGCGCGGCCAGCGCCGGCAACGTGACGCGGACGAAGGCATCGCCAGCACCGCGGAAATTGGACGCCGCGGCTTCAGCGCGTCGTCATCCAACAACGGCACGCACAGCAGGATGGTGAGCCAGTTGAAGAAGGTGTAATTGCCCGTAAGCATGATCAGCACCTGTAATAGCGCGAAAATTCCCGCGGCCGTCAGCCGCGCCCGGTGCCCGGCGAAAATCAAGGCCGGCACCGCCAGTTCAATGAACAGCAGCACAAACGTGCAAAAAGCCTGGACGCCCGCCGGCATTTGGTGGGCATACCAGCCGATCCAGGTGGGCAGGGGCTGCGTCTCATAATGCACCCGCAACGCCGTCAGGTTCCACCACGAGATGTCGCCGCTCATCAACTTGACACATCCCGATTCCAGCATCAGACGGAAGATCAGCCAGCGCAACAGCCACAGCACCGTGGTCGAGGGGGCGGACTGCCGCGACGGCCGTTCCAACCACTGCAACGGCGCATAAAAAATGGCCAAAAAGCCGGTTTCCAGCAGGAGGGTGTCCCATTGGAAACTCAGGAACGGGCCGCAAATCGTGGTGAGCGAAAGGTAGAGGCACCAAAGGAGAAACAAGGCCGGCGCCGGCGCAATGCCGAAAAACAGCAACAGCGACAGGGTCACACCCGCGCCGCACTGCCAGTTCAAAGCGCTGTCACTCGCGCTCCACCACGCCAGCGTGGGCACGGCATGGAATCTTTCCAGTCCAATGTGCTGATCCACCGCCTCAGCCTTGAGCATCTCCATGACCGTCGCCGCCGGGACGATCCCGCGGCTGCCTGCCAGTCCCTGGATTTGGCCGAAAAGGGACGCAAACGCGATGAGGTAGATCAGGGCCAGTCCCCTCAGAAAAATAAAGCGGACGCGGACATAACTTAGCGGGACGAAGCTGGGGCCGGAATAGATCTTGTCCAGTTTGGAAAAAAACGAACGGTGCGCGGCCACTTCCTCATAGAGCAGTTCCGCCAGATCGGCGAAGCCGGGAAAATCCCGGTACAAATGAATGAGCCAGCGCTCCTTTCCCGCCTCCTCCAGGGAGCGGAAGACCGCCTCCGCCCCGCTGCACACCGAGCCGTCGGGCAGGATTAGATGGACCGACTGCTCAAAATCCCGCCGCGGAATCTCGGGAAATCTGCCCGCCATGCTTTCCGTCTGATAGGGCAGATACGTGACGGCGTCGCCCGTGGCGTTCTGCCAGCGCGCTATCCAGCGGCGGCAAAAGTGGCAGTCGCCATCATAGACCAGCAGCGGTTTGGATGGCGGCGATGCGACTCGTAGTTCCTGCGGCACAATCCCATCTTAACATCATCACCCCATGTGCGCGACGATGTTGTCCCCGAATTCAGAGCACTTGATCTCTGTCGCGCCCGTCATCTGCCGGGCAAAATCGTAGGTGACTCGTTTGGAGGCGATCGCGCCGTTGAGTCCCTTCAAAATCAGGTCGGCAGCGTCCGTCCAGCCCAAATGGCGGAACATCATCTCGCCGCTCAACACTACGCTGCCCGGGTTGACGCGGTCCTGGTTGGCGTACTTGGGCGCGGTGCCGTGCGTGGCTTCAAAGATGGCGTGGCCGGTGATGTAATTAATATTGCCGCCCGGCGCGATGCCGATGCCGCCCACTTGCGCGGCCAGGGCGTCGCTGAGGTAATCGCCATTCAAATTCAACGTGGCAATGACGTCAAACTCCTCCGGCCGCGTCAGCACTTGCTGGAGGGTGATGTCGGCAATGGAATCCTTGATGACCAGGCCCGCGCCCGGTTTGCCCTCGGGGATTCTGCACCACGGCCCGCCGTCAATTTCCACCGCCCCGAAGTATTCTTTGGCCACTTGATAGCCCCAGTCGCGAAACGCGCCCTCGGTGAATTTCATGATGTTGCCCTTGTGGACCAGCGTCACGCTCTTGCGCTTGAACTTGACCGCGTAACCGATGGCGCTGTGAATCAACCGCACCGAACCGCTGTAGCTGACCGGCTTGATGCCGATGCCGACGCGCACGTCCGTCGGAAAATTCCTTGCGCCAACCGCCGCCCAGAATTCCGCCGCATTCTCCACCGTGCCGAAGCGGATCTTTTTGAATTCCTTCGGAAAATTCGCGGCCAGAAAGTCCAGAATCTTCTGGCTCTCCGGCGTGCCGGCGGCGTACTCGATGCCCGCGTAAATGTCCTCGGTGTTTTCCCGGAAGATGACCATGGCGACCTTTTCCGGATGTTTGACGGGAGACGGGACACCCTGAAAATATTGCACGGGCCGCAGGCAGACATACAGGTCGAGCATCTGGCGCAAGGCGACGTTGAGCGAGCGGATGCCGCCGCCCACCGGCGTGGTCAGGGGGCCTTTGATTCCGACCAGATATTCCTTGAAGGCTTGCACCGTGTCGTCGGGCAGCCAGTTGTTGAATTTTTTGAAGGCCGTTTCGCCGGCGAAAACCTCGAACCACGAGACCTTGCGTTTGCCGCCGGACGCCTTTTCCACCGCCGCATCGAACACGCGCACGCTCGCCGCCCAAATGTCTGGGCCGGTGCCGTCGCCGCGAATGAACGGGATGACGGGATTGTCGGGAACGACGAGTTTGCCCTGGGCGGTGGTGATCCTGCCGCCGGCTGGTGGTGCAATGTCTTTGTAAGCCATGTCGGTTGAAAATTGGCGTGTCCAGAGATAAAGACTGCGGCCAGGAATGCAAGCAGAACCTGTGGGGAAAATGTCGAATGACGAAGTCGTAATGACCAATAAATATCCAGAACGACCGATGAAAGCGCCGCGCCAGCCAACCATTCGTCATGGCCGGATTCCGTCAGATTGACATATAGGTCCCAAAAAGGGGAAACACCGTCACAAATGTTGATGGTCAACGACTTGGCCGGTAACACAAAAGGAAACAGACCCGTAACATGTTACCTCTCTGGATTCGCACTTGGGCTGCTAAAATGATGTGTAAACCCATGCCCTGCAATAGGTTCTAAAAGAATGGCCCGCTTTTACCGTGCTCCGTGTGCCTTGGGCAGGACCATCGTCGAGCAATACATTACAAGGAAAAGTGCGACTCCAACGGCGATCAATATGCCGCCAAAGATGACAAAAGATTGCAAAAGCAAAAAGCACGTTCGCGTCGCTCCCGTAATGTCCCGATGCCAGTTATACCATTAGGTCAAACATAATCGGGACGCGCGTATTAACTGATTGGTGCAAAGGCAACACGCACAAATTCCTTCGGCGGGACGCCGACGGTTGCGACAGGGACGGTCGCGCTCCTGAAAGAGTCGCGAAGGATTGGGGCGGCGAGCAACAGAGTGCCCGCCCTACCAAGAAAAAGCGTCAAATCTGGAAGTCGGCCTTTTTGGACAGGAAAGTGTGGATGCCGCACTCGACTTTTTTGAAGCCGGTCCAGCGGCCGGCGCGTTCGCCTTCGCCATTGCCGGTTTTGCGGCTGCAGGTCATGAGGGGGTCAGAAAAGTCCTAGAAAAATGACAATCTTATTTTATCACGCGGTTCATTCTTCCATTTTCAAAAGACATCGTTTCATGAATCCAACTTCCTTCCCGGTTTTCGGCTCACCCGACTCACCGCTTGGGGGACACGCGTATAATGCCCCATCGCAAGCGCTTGTCCAACCCGAATACGGGTAAAAACCGGGTCAGGCGGCTTTTGTGACGGCTCCGTGCCGGGTTGTGTCGGCCTTTGTGACGGGTCCCTCCATGCTTAAATCCTTGACCATCAACATTTGTGACGGTGTGACGGCTCCAGACCCCTGGACGCCTCGTCCCCTGCCGGATGGGTGTCATCCTGCTCCTAATCCTAATCGGGTCGGGACATCCCAACCCTGAAAATTCAGGGTGATTCAGGCCGTTTCAAAGCGATTCAAAGCAAAAAAAAGAACCATGAAATCCGAAAAATGTGAAAAATCAAATTCTGCTCTTTTTCGATTGGAACCTGCTGTCAGCCAATCCGTTCCATTCATAATGGGCTGGTGGGACTTTTCGGATTTTTCGAAAAATTTTTGGGGGTATACCGGGGGAGGGTCCGCCTTCGCCCCAAGTTTACCGGGCGAGGCTGCCTTTCATTTTTCTTCATTCTTACTTCTTAATTCATACTTTCCAAAGCACCGCGCGGCCTCCAAAATTGCCATCGCATGAGTCCAACACCAGCCAACTTCGATTTCCGGGCCAAGGCCCGGTCCGAAATGATCCGCCACGGTTTCAAACCGGATTTTCCGCCCCAAGTGATGGCGGAAGTTAATGCCATCAATACCGCAGCCACGGGCGCGGGCAACTGCCGGGACCTGCGCAAATTGCTCTGGTCTTCCATCGACAACAACGATTCGCGCGATCTGGACCAGATCGAATGGGCCGAGCAACTGCCCAATGGCAACATCCGCGTGCTGGTGGGCGTCGCCGATGTCGATGCCACGGTCAGGAAAGGTTCGGCGACGGATCAGAACGCCGCCGCGAATGCCACGTCAGTTTATACCGGCGGCCCGGTTTTCCCGATGCTCCCCGACAAGCTTTCGACCGGCCTGACTTCCCTCGGCCCGAATGTTGACCGCGCGGCCATTCTCATGGAATTCGTCGCGGGCAAGGATGGCAATGTGGTCTGCGCGGACGTTTTCACTGCGATCGTCCGGAATCAGGCGCAGTTGAACTACGACCATGTTGGACGCTGGCTGAATGACGGCTCGGGCGCTCCGTGCGAAGGCAAAGTGCCAGCCGGGCTGCCCGAACAATTGCGCTTGCAGAATGAAGCCGCGGCGCGCCTGCAACGATTTCGCAAGGAGAACGGCGCGCTGACCTTTGGCGGGGTCGAAAGCGTTCCCATTGTGATCAATAATCACATCAGCGGTTTTGCCATGCTGGAGGAGAATTCGGCCCGGAACATCATTGAAAGCTTCATGGTGGCGGCGAACGAGGCCATGGCCCGCTTTCTTCGCGCCCGGAATTCGTTGTGCGTGCGGCGCATCGTGCGCACGCCCAAACGATGGGACCGCATTCAAGCCATTGCCGCCTCCTTCGGAACGAAGCTGGCCGCGCAACCGGACCCGCGCGCCCTGGGCGATTTTATGGCGGCCCGCAAGCAAGCCGACCCGGACCATTTCCCGGAACTTTCACTGGCGATCCTAAAATCGATGGGCCCGGGCGAGTATGTCGTCGAGCATCCCGGGCAGGAGCACGAAGGGCATTTCGGCCTGGCCGTGGGCGATTACACGCATTCGACCGCCCCGAACCGACGCTATGCTGATCTCCTCATGCAACGGCTGTTAAAGGCCAGCATCAGCAAAGGTCCATGCCCCTATTCCGAGGCTGAGTTGACCGCATTGGCGGCGCATTGCACCGAGCGCGAATCCGCCGCGCGCCATGTCGAGCGCTTCATGAAAAAAGTGGCCGCGGCCCTCCTTCTCGGCCCGCAAATCGGCAAAGAATTCGATGCCATTGTGACCGGCATGACACCGGAAGGCACCTACGCCCGTCTGCTGACGGTGCCAGCGGAGGGCCGCATCGTTCACGGCGAAAAGGGCCTCGATGTCGGCCAAAAAATCCGCGTGCGCCTGGCGGCGGTTGATCCCAACAAGGGCTTCATAGATTTGGAGTGCAGACTTTAAGTGTTGATGGGCCACAAATGCTCTGTCAAATGTACTTGCCAAGCGCGGCGCGAAGGGTCATTCTAGGCGCATGGAATCCCATGAATTACTGCGTGATGTGTTCCAGAAGATAAGTCCCAAGCACGCGGCGGCGGAACTGGGCCTGTCCCTCTCCATGGTCTATAAATGGGCGGAACCGCCGCAGCAGCGCAGCGGCGCGGCCAATCCGTTGGATCGGGTCGCGGTCTTGATGCAGTGCAGCAATGATTCGCAAATTGCCCAATGGATTTGCCAGAAGGCCGGCGGTTTCTTTGTCAAAAATCCCAGACCCAACAGCATGCATCCGCTCCATCTGGTGCCGGCCATGCATACCGTGGTGCAGGACTTTGCCGACCTGCTTTCCGTCATGGCGGCGGCGTCGCACGACGGCCGGATCACGACTGACGAGGCCAAATCCATCCGCGCGCGCTGGGAGGAACTGAAGTCCGTGACGGAGGAGTTTGTCCACTGCTGCGAAGAGGGGGATTTTGGCAACATCAAGAAGCGCACGGAAGCCGGGACCTGAATGAGATCACTCCACCGACAGGCGCTGTTTGCCTGCATTTGATGGAAGTATGCCGACTGATCCCAACAGTTCCGGGGCGGACCCGCCTGATCCGCTTCCGCCATCCAGCGAGCCGGGAGCAGCCACGGAACGCAGCGAGCCCCTTCCCGGTCATACGCCCAGCAAGCCGCTCCAGATATTCCTGCTCGTCGCCCTGCTGATTTCGGGCGCGGCTTACGTGGTCGATCAGCTCACGCAGTTTGCCACCGAAGACACCCTGGCCCGGCGTCCGTCCAATCTGAGGCGTCGGGTGGCGAATCAAAGCCAGTTTCTGACCAACACCGACCTTGGCCGTCAGGCGGAAGCAAAGAAGAGGTACGAGGATGCGGTCATTGATTATCGGCGGGCGTTGCTCGGACAAGACACGGCGGAAGGCCGCCTGAACTTGGGCGGCGCACTGCTCAACCAAGGCAACCCGGACATGGCCTTCGAGCAATTCAAACAAGCCCTGCGCCTCAATCCCGGCCTGGAGGCTGTCTATGTTGCATGGGGACAAGCCTTGAAGCGCCAGGGGAAACTGGACGAAGCCGAGCAGGTGTATCAGGACGCATTGCGTCACAATTCCAACTTCGCACAGGTCCATTACAACTTTGCCATGGTGCTGGAACAGCAACAGCAGAACGCGCAAGCCGCCCGGCATGAGGCGGAATTGGCCAACCAGCCGCAGGCCGCCGCCAAAGCCGCCGCCGAAGCGCAACTCTTCGGATCGGACGCGGTGAAGCATTATGCCACGGCGGAGCAACTGGGGATGAACACCCCGGAATTCTGGTGCAGCTACGGCACACTACTCAACAAGCAGGGCAAATATCCCGAAGCCGAAGCCTGCCTGGAGACCGCCGTCGCGCAACAGCCGGGTTTGGGTGCGGCCCAATTTCAACTGGCCGTCGCGCTGGATCGTCAGGGCAATTACGCCGATGCCATCGGGCATTATGAAGCCACCTTGATCTCAATCCCGGACGATGTGGCCACGCTCAACGCTCTGGCCCTGCTGTATGCCACAGCCACCAACCAGCAGGCCCGCAGCTCGAAAATGGCGATCTTGCTCGCCACCCGCGCCTGCGACGCCACCACCAGCCAGAACGCCCGCTACATGGACACACTGGCCCGCGCCTACGCCGCCGACGGGGATTTTATCCAGGCCAGGGACTGGGAGGACAAAGCGGTTCGCCGCGCCACGCAACTGGCCGACCACGATTTGCTGCGCGAGCTGCAGCCGCGGTTCAACCTCTTTTTGCAGCACAAAACGGAATGAAAATCGAAAAAATCACATCCGGCAGCGGCCCGAAGCCCAAACGCGGCGACGCCGTCACCGTCCACTACACCGGATGGTTGACAGACGGCATCAAGTTTGACAGTTCCGTGGACCGCGGGGAGCCGTTTGAATTTGTCCTGGGAACCGGTGAAGTCATCGCGGGCTGGGATGCAGCCGTTGCCTCCATGTGTACAGGCGACAAAGTGCGGCTGACCATTCCTCCGGAACTGGCCTATGGAGAATCGGGCTATCCCGGAGCGATCCCACCGAACGCCACGCTCATCTTCGAAGTGGAGTTGCTGTCCATCGGCCGTCAAAAATGATTCGGCTCTCTCTTTAAGAATTTCCCGCGCGCCTGATCGCCGACAAATTTCCCGCCGCGCACGGCCACCTTGCCGCGCACCGTGACCACTTCCGGGCGACCCTCAATTTTCATCCCTTCAAAGGCGTTGTAATCCAGGTTCATCTGGTGTGTGCGCGCGGAGATCCTGCCCCTGTATTTCGGATCGTAGATGACCAGATCGGCGTCGGACCCGGGCTGGATGGCGCCTTTGCGCGGGAACAGCCCGAAGATTTTCGCGGCATGGGTGCTGGCGGTGTTGACGAATTGGTGCAGGTCAATCCGGCCGCGCTTGACCCCGTGCGTAAAGTATAAATTGATGCGGTCCTCCAGCGACGGGATGCCGTTGGGGATTTTAGTGAAGTCCCCCCGGCCCATCTGCTTTTGCGTGGCGAAATCAAACGGGGCATGGTCCGTGGCCAGCGTGGCAATGAACCCCTTCTTCAATCCGTTCCACAACACCGGCTGGTTGTGCTTCTCGCGCAACGGCGGCGACATCACGAACTTCGCGCCTTCGAAATCCGCCCTTTCCGCGTCCGTTTTGTCGCAAAGCAAATATTGAATGAGCGTTTCGACCCACACTGAAACGCCGCGGGCCGAGCCGCGCATCGCTTCGGCCAGTGACTCCTCGCAACTCAGGTGTACGATATAGACGTGCGCGCCGAGCATTTCGGAAAACGTCATCAGATGATGCACCCCTTCGGCCTCGACCAGCGGCGGTCGGCTCCAATAATGGTATTCCGGCCCCGTTTTGCCTTCGGCCAGAAGCTGCTTCTGCATTTCGAGGACCAAATCCGCGTTCTCGCAATGCACGGTGGTGATGACCCCCAGTTTTTTGGCCAGGCGCAACCCTTTGAAAAGCTCCTCGTCCGTCACTCCCAGCGCGCCCTTGTAGGCCAGAAACATCTTGAAGCTGCTCACGCCGCGCTTGACGATCTCCTTGAAATCCCGCTCCGCCTCGTCATCGTAGCGCGAAACGCCCATGTGAAAAGTGAAGTCGCAGGCGCTTTGGCCCTGCGCCTTGCCCAGCCACAACTCGAAGGCTTCCAACGGCTTTTCGGCGCGTCCCGGGCAGATCATTTCGATGAACGTGGTCGTGCCGCCGACCAGCGCGGCGCGGCTGGCCGTGGCGTGCGTGTCCTTGGCGAACGTCCCCATGAACGGCAGATGAATATGGACGTGCGGATCGATGAATCCGGGAAAGACGTATTTGCCGGTCGCGTCGATGACTTCCGTGCCGGGCGCGGCCGGAATATTTTTGTCGATGCGCGAGATGGTTTCGTTCTCGCAAAAAATATCGGAGGTGTAACGCTGGTCGCCCGTGACGATTTCCCCGTTTTTAATGAGTAAAGGCATATGCGCGCAGCATAAGCATTTTGCAGCAGAACGCAATTCTCTTCCAAAAGCCGCCAAGAAGCGCAAAGGAGCTTTGGAAGAAAGGCTTCCTCCTTCGCCGAAGCGGCTACGGTGTGGGACGGGAAGGTGGACTGAGGAAAGGCTAAAGTTGTGGAACAAAGGCTCATAAAATCGCTTTGATTTGGTGTGACCCGGTTTGACTGAGCTTGAGTCAGCCTGACTGAGGGGTGATCCCCCTCCGCCGAAACGGCTACGGAGGACGAGAACCCCTCTCCCTGCCCTCCGCAAGGAGAGGGCTATTAAGGGGAATCAAAACGGTTCTTCCGGGTAGGCGCGCAGGTATTGGGACAGGCCGGGGAGGGGAAAGGAGAGAAGTTTCTGGATTTTGGAACAGTTCAAGGACGCGTCTTCCGGACGCGGCGCGCCCTGGTATTCCCGCAACGAACAGGTTTGGATGCGAGGGTTGAGTTCAGGATGGCGGCCCGCTGCCAATTCGCCGATGGCCGCGCGGGAGAGGCGCTCGCTTCCGGCCAGGTGATACAGCCCGGATGGGCGCTGGCTGGCCAATTCCCAGACGGCATGGGCCGTGACCGAGGCGGGAATCGGGCTGCGAAATTCATCGAAGAACAACTTCACCGTCAGGCCCTTTTTCCAGGCGGCCTGCATTTGTTCGTTGTAGGCGCTGGTCCCGTTGGGCGAAGCGCCGCTGTTCAACGAGGTGCGGATGACCGTGTGCCGCGGATTGGCCAGGACGGCTTGTTCGGCCTGGACTTTTGTCTCCGCATAAACGCCCAGCGGATTGACGGCGTCCGTCTCGATGTAATTGCCTTTGCGTCCGTCAAAAACCAGGTCGGTGGAAAAGAAAATTAAATCAATCTCCGCCGCCAGGGCGGCCAAATGAACTGTTGCTTCGAGGTTGATTTTTTTGGCCAGCCCGGGATTGGTCTGGCAGGAGGTGCTCTGGGACAACGCTGCGCAATGGATGACCAGGGAGGGCCGATCCGCGCGAAACCGTTTCTCGACCGCCACAAAATCCGTCAGGTCCAGCATGGGGCGGGTGAGGGCGATGATTTCGAATTGGGCGGCGCCGGCTGTTTTTGTTTCGGCCAGGCAATGGCCGATCAAACCGCCCGCCCCGGTGATCCAGGCGCGCTTGGGAGGTCCGTGGGTTTCCATCTCAGCCTGCATTGGCCAGCGACTGCGAAGAGATTTGCAACATGCGTTCGATCGGCGCACGGGCACGCTGCATGATGTCCGCAGTCAATTCCACTCTGGGCTGGAGATTGGCCATGCAATCGTAAAGTTTTTCCAGAGTGTTCATCTTCATGAACTTGCACTCGTTGCAGCGGCATTTCTCCACCGGTACGGGAATGAACCGTTTGCCGGGGCACTCTTTGAGCAGGCGATGAATCATGCCGGCCTCGGTGGCAATGAGGATGGCCGGGGCTGATGAGCGTTTGCAAAACGAGACCATCTGTTCGGTGGAACAGATTTCGTCCGCCAGCAGGCGCACGGCCTTGGTGCATTCCGGATGAGCGACGAGCGGGGCGTCCGGATAATCGCGGCGAATGCGCATGACGCCGGCATGGGTGAACTCGACGTGCGCATAACAATTACCGGCCCATAAAGTCATTTTCCGGCCGGTCTGTTCCATCACCCAGGCCCCGAGGTTTTCATCTGGCACGAAGAGCAGATCGCGGTCCTTGGGGGAGGCATTGACAATGCGGACGGCGTTGCCGCTGGTGCATATAACGTCGCTGAGCGCCTTGACCTCCGCGCTGCAATTAATGTAGGTCACCGTGTAAAAATTGGGATTTGTGGCCTGCAAGGCCTTCAACTTCGGCGCGGGGCAGCTTTCCTCCAGGGAACAACCCGCGTCCTTGTCTGGAAGAATAACGATCTTGGTCGGGTTGAGGATTTTGGCCGTTTCGGCCATGAAATGCACACCGCAGAAAACAATCACCTCCGCCTTGGTCTTGGCGGCCTGTTGGGAGAGGCCAAGGGAATCGCCCACGTAGTCGGCGACGTCCTGGATTTCCGGCACCTGGTAATTATGGGCCAGGATGATGGCGTTCAAGCGCTGTTTGAGCTTGAGAATATCCCTCGACAGGGCATCCAGCCGTTCCGGCGGCAAGGGAACCCGCGTGACAAACTCCGGCTGCCCTATTGGTTGAACTTCGGTCAGATCAATCATAATGGAAGGTTACGTCCGCGTGTGCGCCGGGGCAACTCCCGTGCAAAACACAAGAATCAGGAGAAGCAGACACGATTGTCAAAGGAATGATTGTCATGGGAATGGGGAGAAGACCTGCCGCCGGTTTTCGGGTGCAGGTTCAGAACATGGGTAACGGTGGTGCAAGCCCAATTTATTTTTTGGTCGAAACAGGTCGAAACAGGTCGAAATTACTCGAAACAACCGTGCCTGATTTCCGTTGTAACACATTGGGCGGCAGTGTGTTCCAGTTGAAACCGTTGATAAACGACCCAAAACCCGGTTTTCGAGTTTCTCGGGTGCCGCAAGCACCCCTACATCAAAGTGAGCGTTTAAAAAAATCACTGCGACCCGGTGTGACGCGGTGCGACCCACTTTGATGGGGGTTTGATTCGTCTTCGCCGCAGGGGCTTCCGCCTTCACCGCTGAGGTTACGGACAAGTCCACCGCCGTCGCCGGGCTTTGGCGGGACAAGACGGCGCGACAAGTTGGCGGACAGGCAAAAATGAGGTTTCCATTTTGCGACTTTTTGCGATTCGCGGCGATCATCTCTCCCGGAGGTTGTTTCACATTTCTGATTTTTCAGTTTTTCATTTTCAAGCAACCATTCTCAAATATTCACTAAAACAACACTAAAGTTAGTAGATGCCTAAGTCAACATGTTTTTGAAAGATTTTTTGCAAGATATGATCTTTGGAGCAACCTGTCCGCAACACGATGCACGGCAATGGTTTAGGAAAGGTTTGAACATTACCGGGCGGAGTTACCGGCTCAAAGACCACGCCGCCATTCCCGGAAAAGAGGACAAAAACAAGAAGACCAAATCCAAGTCCAACGACCCAGGCTTCGCCGAGGCGAGACCTTCGACCGCAGAACCGGCGGGCTGAATGGCTCGCCACCGGTTCTGCTCGTTTTACTTTGCTGCTTGCACAATATGAGTATTGATGTGGCAGATTATTGCTCTTGACTCAGCCGCTCAATTCCCGCAGTATCCGGCCGTTCGTCAAACTTAGCGAGTATGAGATGGATTGCAATCATGTCGTTTTTTCTCGTCTTGACCTATTCCGCACGGGCCGCTGGATCGGACGAGCAGTATCTTGATGTTTACAACGAGATCCTCCAGGCGGACAGCTTGGCGGAGAGCGGCCATTCCGCCGCCGCCGCTCTCACTTACCTTCAAGCACAAACCGACTTGCGGGACTTCCAGGCGAGGCATCCGGCGTCGAATACCGAGCTTGTGAAATTCCGCCTCGATTACCTGGCGGAGAAACTTCAGTCGCTTTCAAAATATCTGCCGTCCACCAATGCGCCGTCTGTTTTCGCGCCGCGCCCTGTTCAGCCTTCCGTGAAGCCGCAGCCTTCCACCGCGGCAGTGATGCAGCAGATCGCCGGACTCCAGGAACAAATCCGTTCATTGATCAACGCCAACACGGAATTGCAGGGCAAACTCAAGGAGGCACTTTCGGTGCAACCGGCCGCAGTCAGCCCGGCGGAGCTGGCCAAGGCGGAGGCAAAAACTCTTGTGCTGGAAAAGGAAAAGGATTTGCTCACCGTTGCCCTCGACCAGGAGAAAGCCGCCAGTACCAGTACGATGACGGCGGCCAAAGCCGCAGCCTCCGACCAGGAGATCGCCATCTGGAAGGCCCGCGCCGATGCCATCGAGCAGAAATCCCGGAAGGAACTGGCTGAAGCCAATAAGAAGCTTGAGTTGTTGCGGGCCGAGCGCCTGGCGAATGCTCCGTCTGCGGAAGTCGCGAAACAAATCTCCGAGGAACGCGACCAACTGAAAGCGCAACAGGCCGAGATTGCGAAGGACGAAGCGCAAACCGCCCGGCTGACCGAAGCCTTGGGCGGGGCCGAAAAGAAAATGGCCGCGGCCAACAGCGAACTAGACACGCTGAAAGCCGCCCGTGCGGCGGAAGCCCACTCGGCGGAAGAGGCGAAAGCAGTGGCCGCGGAACGCGACCAATTGAAGGAGGAATTGGCCGCGCATTCGAAAGACCTGGCAACAGCCGAGGAGCGCGCCAACCAGGAACTTTTGAGCGTGCGCGCGACGCTCCAGCAAGCTGAACAGCAGCGTGATGAGTTGGAAAAGAAACTAGCCGCGGCCAACAGTGAACTGGACACGCTGAAAGCCGCTCGTGCGGCGGAAGCCCACTCGGCGGAAGAAGCGAAAGCAGTGACCGCGGAACGCGACCAATTGAAGGAAGAATTGGCCGCGCATTCGAAAGACCTGGCAACAGCCGAGGAGCGCGCCAACCAGGAACTTTTGAGGGTGCGCGCGACACTCCAACAAGCTGAGCAGCGGCGTGACGAGTTGGAAAAGAAACTGGCCGCATCCAACGGCGAACTGGACACGCTGAAAGCCGCCCGTGCGGCGGAAGCCCATTCGGCGGAAGAGGCGAAAGCAGCGGCCGCAGAACGCGACCAATTGAAGGAGGAATTAGCCGCGCATTCGAAAGACCTGGCAAAAGCCGAGGAGCGCGCCAACCAGGAACTTTCGAGCGTGCGCACGGCACTCCAACAAGCTGAGCAGCAGCGTGATGAGTTGGAAAAGAAACCAGCCGATGTTTCGCAGGCCAGCGTCGCATCTTCCAAGGCCGGGGAATTGCCCCTTAAGACCTCCGAGCCTCCTCCTGTCACCGCGCCCGCCGTCGAACCCGCCGCAAAACCAGCGCAGGAGCCTGCGGCACAAACCAGTCCAACCAACGTGCCGGGTTTCAAGAGCAGTATCGTTCTGAATCCACCCTTCCGGGCCATCGTCAAATGTGATGCATTAAGTGTTCGGGCCCAGGGTTCGTTCGCCGGGGAAGTGATCAATCAATTGAAGAAGGGAGAGAGCGTGACTGTTTTGGAAGAAATCACTTCGCACGGTGAGCGCCCGGGGGAGCCTGACCAATGGTCGCGCATTGCCATGCCTGCCAACACGCCGGTTTGGGTGAAAGCCACGCTTATTGATCCCGAAACCAGGACCGTGCGCGTGAGTAAATTGAATGTGCGGGGCGGCCCCGGGGAGAAATACAGCATTGTCGCCCAGTTAAGCCAGGGCGCTGCCGTCAACGAAATCCTCGAAAAGGAAGGCTGGCTGGAAATCGAAACGCCAACCAATGCGTGTGCTTTCGTGGCTTCCGAATACTTGCAATTGCCGGCTCCCGGGGTTGCCGCTTCATCGGCGGCTGGCTCCCCTCCTTGACTTTTTCGTTAGGCCGCTACACGATGCGCTGCTAAGCGCATTTATCTTAATGCAGTGGGCAGATTCAAGGAGAAACAAGGCGAAAATACTTACTGCCGCCAGCGGCTAAAGGTTCTCTATAGGTGCCGGGCTGTGCGCTGCCCGCCGTGCTGTAAGCGGTCGTCCATTGGGTCAGATTGGTGGACTCCTCGATGCGATACGGCAGGTCTGGTTGCGCGTAGTAGCTAAAGGAAAACTGGTTCGATGCGCTCTGGGAAGAGATTATGGTGGGCGGGAGCTCGCCGGATTGAAGCATCATGCCCTCTGGCCCTCCGATTAGAAAAGTTCCCTTGTAGGCGGCGACGGTCGAATAACACCCTGGCAGAGCCGTTTGGTAATATCCAAACAAGCCCAGTGCGCTTTGGCCGCGGCCTTCATATCCATCGAGCGAAAGAGCTGTTTCAGGAAGAGTGGAACCGGTAGGCTGCCAATGCAGGCCGTCGCTGGACTCAAATGTCGTGCCGGACATCCCCGAAATCACCAGAAACGTGCCGCCGCTAAAGGCAACTCCGGAAAAAGCCTCGCCTGACGGTTCCGTGAACTTGATTTGCCAGATGATTCCATTCGATGAACAGAGAATCTCTCCTGAATATGACACGCCGACGAATAAACCATCGCCAAACACCAATTTGCTGACAACGGCAGGCGTGTTGCGGCCCGTTCGGGCGGAATGCGAATGTGGTTTGTAGTGACGATAATATCATTTGTTTTGATGCGCTGAACTAGAGCCACGTACGTTGGAAAGGACCACTTCATGAGGGCGTCGTGGATCCATACGCCTGCGAACAAGGAAACGACCGGCAAAAGAAAGATTGAGGCGATAGGAACCAGCGCGCGCCAAGAATGTGAACGGGGCGCCGCTAGTGCGGCGCTAATGCCGACGAGGAACAAGGGAGCCGAATACCCACCGACATTCTTGTTCGTAGCGCCAACTCTTGGACTTCTGCTTGAAAAAGTTTTCGATTAGTTTCAGCAATTCTTGGTCTGTCATCTTCCGATAGGGAAGCACTATGCGTGGTTTGTCATAATTGACCTCGTGAAGGTTGGAAAGTAACTGTTTGTTTATACTTGCGTCCACTTCAAAGGCGATTCCTTTGTGACCATTTGCATAATGGCTCCACAGAATTGGATCCCTAATCTCTCTTGTAAAGCAGAGAATCCCCATGCCTTCGCCGCAGCGCTCAACAAAATCGTCCTGTCGTTTCTGGTTGAGTTCTTCCAACTCTGGAGGAATCCCGGTTAATCCAAATCGCCATTCAAATGGGTCATTAAGGTCGGCAAGCCGACTCACGCGAAAACAACGGGTTTCAATGGTATTTATTGCCGCTTCGTCTGGAAGGAGACGGTAAAGTTCTGTGTTAGCCTGCGTGACTTCCTCCTCGGTAAGCTTGAAGCAGTAGTGGTTTAGCCTTGTCGAGGTCCCGCAGGTCCTTAAGCGTCACCTCGACATTACCCGTACCCCAATGGCCGATTTTGCGCACGTCACGAGTGAAGCCTTCCACCAAACTGACATCTTGTGGATCAAGGTGAAGATAAACCAGCAAATTGCCCTTCTGAAAGCACACGGTGGCGAAATTCCGCAACCGTTTAAAGGCGATGTAGAGCTTCAGGTCTTTGCGTTGAACATCGTCGCCGAGGGAGGTGAGATACCCTTCCAGCGAGTCAAACACTTCGCGTATCAAAGGAGCCAGATCAAGGAGCCACTCCTCGGCCGTCTTGTCTGTTCCGCTCCCCTTATTGCTCTTTGGCTTCTTGCCGGTAGGTACTCCGGCCGCAACCGCATTGGCCAATTCGAGCAAAAGTAGCTCCTTCCCAAATTGACGGTAGCGAAGCAATTCAATGTTTCGGTCCATTTGCTGCACCGCGTGGCTGTCGTACTTGGTGAAGTCTGCCGCGATGCAGATCAGGCGAGGGGCAGTCCAATCAACCTGGTCCGCGGTTGATTTTCCGAACTTCTCCAGCACGAGCAGCTTAAACTCGCCTTGGTGATCCATTAGCCAATCGAAATAGAACAACCCTTGGTTGATGATGTTTTCATGGCTCGAGCGTTTGTACTCGAGGATTACTGGCGCGTTGTTTTCGTCGAGACCAAGAGTATCGATGCGGCCTGTGTGGGTCTTCCCGGTCGAGTATTCAGTAGCGAGAAACCGGATGCCGAGAAGTGGAACTAGGTTCGACTCAATCAAACTCTGGAGCGGCTTCTCCAACGGGGAGGCCGCGCCTTGAATTTCCTTCGCGGTGTTGGCGACAATGCGGAACAGTTTGATGTCGCTCATGTCGTGACTAACGTATTATGAACACCCCAGGCTTTCGCCGCAGTTGAGGCACTTGTAGCAGGCGCCGTTGCGGACGGCGACGTGGCCGCAGTTGGGACAGGTGGGGGCGTCGCTTTGAAAGCTCCCGAGTTGCTGGCTCAAAGGCGACTGGCCGCGAGAGTAGGAGGGAGCCGCCGTATTGCCATTGCCATGGCCATTACCCTTGGCCTCCGGCCCGTGCGCCGCGGGCTGGATCAGGATGTCGGTGTCGTCCGAGATCGGAAGGTCAGGGACCGGGCGGTTTATTTTTTTTTTGACCTCTTCCATGAGGCCGGGCATGGCGAGTTCGGGCTGGGTGCGCGAGGCGACAATGGCTTCGCGGTAGCCCGGGATGAATTGCAGGGCCAGCCAGCGAAAGACGTAGTCAATAATGGAGGCGGCGTTGCGGATTTCGGGATTCTTGGTGAAGCCGGACGGCTCGAAGCGTTGGTGCGCAAACTTCCGCAGCAACGCTTCGAGCGGCACCCCATACTGCAGCGCGAGGCTGGTCAGCGTGCCTATGGTGTCCATAAGTCCCCCGATGGTCGATCCCTCCTTGGCCATGGTGATGAAAAGCTCGCCCGGCTGGCCGTCGTCAAAGAGGCCGACGGTCAAATAACCTTCGTGGCCGGCGATGTCGAATTTATGAGTGACAGCGGTGCGGGTGTCGGGCAGGCGGCGGCGCAGGGGCTGGCCGTCGCGGGCCTTGAACCGTTCCACCTCGGCCTCAAGCTCGCGGACACGGGCCACGGCGGCCGGTTCTTCGCCTTCCTTGGTTCTTTTGGTATTGAGCGGCTGGGAGCGTTTGGAGCCGTCGCGATAAATGGCGACGCATTTGAGGCCCATTTTCCAGGCCTGCACGTAAGCGTCCTTGATGTCCTCGACGGTGCAGTCGTGGGGCAGATTGACGGTTTTGGAAATGGCGCCGCTGATGAAGGGCTGGGTGGCGGCCATCATTTTCAAATGGGCCATGTAACTGATGCTGCGCTTGCCGCGCCAGGCGCGGAAGGCGCAATCGAACACGGGCAAATGGGCGGGTTTGACGCCGCTGGAGACGGTGGCGCCGTTGTCTTCGACATCCTCGATGGTGTCGAATTTTTCGACGTGGGCGAGGATGGGGGGGATTTCCTTTTCCGCATAGCCGAGGCGGCGCAAGGCGTCGGCCACGCCGCGGTTGACGATTTTGAGCATGCCGCCGCCGGCCAGGAGTTTATATTTGACAAGCGCGATGTCGGGTTCGATGCCGGTGGTGTCGCAATCCATGAGGAAGGCGATGGTGCCGGTGGGGGCCAGGACGGTGACCTGGGCGTTGCGGTAGCCCGATTCGCGGCCGCGCTCCAGGGCGCGGTTCCAGCAGTGGCGCGCTTCGTCCTTCAAGTAGGCGAAGTCGGTGCTGGGATGAATTTCTTCGACGGTGGCGCGATGCTGCTGCATCACCCCCAGCATGGAAGCAACGTTGTCGCGGGCCACGGGGCGGCTGACATGGGCGCAGCGGGCGTCGCGGTAACCCTGGAACGGCCCCATGACGCCGGCGAGGTCGGCGGATTGCTCGTAAGCGTGGCCGGTCATGATGGCGGTCAGGGCGCCGGCGAGGGCGCGGCCTTCGTTGGAATCGTAAGGCAGGCCGTAGCTCATGATGAGGGACCCGAGGTTGGCGTAGCCCAGACCGAGGGTGCGGAATATATGCGAATTTTCCGCAATTTCCGGGGTGGGATAGCTCGCGTTATCGACGATGATTTCCTGGGCGGTGATGAAAATGCGGATGGCGGCCTTGAACCGTTCGATGTCAAACCGGCCATCGTCGCGTTTAAACTTCATCAAGTTGAGCGAGGCGAGATTGCAGGCGGTGTTGTCGAGA
>JBKQUS010000102.1:0-14580 GCA_052325505.1 Limisphaerales bacterium | reverse complement strand
ATCGGCTCGGTCAATTGCAGGAGAAAATCATCCAGCCGGCGGTCCAGTTGTTTGAGCGCATGCGATGTCATGCACGTCAAGATGAACCCGCCTGCCAAAATGTCAAGCTTTACTTAACCTAGTATTACTAAGGCGCAATTTGTTTCAAATAATCTTCCGGCGAAAGCAGCCGTTCCGCTTCGCCGGGATCGGCCAGCTTGATCTTGAAAAACCAGCCTTCGCCATAGGGCGCGCTGTTGACCAGCTCCGGATGTTGCGCCAACTCCGCGTTGGCCGCCACCACTTCACCGCTCACCGGCGCGTAAATGTCGCTGGCTGTTTTCACCGATTCCACCACCGCGCAGCTTTCGCCGGCTTTGAGCTTGCGCCCCACGGCGGGCAATTCCACGAAAACCACATCGGTCAATTCGTGCTGGGCGTGGTCGCTGATGCCCACGACCGCGGTGTCGCCGCTGACGCGCACCCACTCGTGGCTCTTGGCATATCGTAAATCGCCGGGAACATTTGCGCTCATGTTTTTAGATTACGCCGATTGCGCCGCTTGCAAATCAATTTTTGCGGTAAAAAGGCCGGGGCACAATCAGGGCGGGCATCTGCTGGCCGCGAATCTCAACGCCGATGGCTGTGTTGGCCTCCGCGAATTCCGCCGGCACATAACCCATTCCGATCCCCACGCCGAGGCTGGGACTTTGTGTGCCGCTGGTCGCTTCGCCGATGCGCTCGGGGTTTGCGCCCGTGCTCCACAGGGGATAATTCGGACGCGGCGGCGCAGAGCGTCCAATCATTTTGAAAGCGGCCAGCTTTTTGGCCGTCCTGTTTATTTTTTGTGCGGCCAGGGCGGCGCGGCCCATGAAATCGCCCTTTTCCAAGGCCACGAAAAATCCAAGGCCGGCCTCCATCGGCGTCGTGCTTTCAGTCAGTTCATGTCCGTACAACGGAAACCCCGCCTCGGTGCGCAAGGTATCACGCGCCCCAAGGCCGGCGGGTTTGAGGCCGAAGGGCCGGCCGGCGTCCAGCACCTTGTTCCACAGCGCCTCCGTCATTCGCACCGGCGCAATCAACTCAAAGCCATCCTCCCCGGTGTAGCCGGTCCTTGAAACCAAAACGGCCTGTCCCGCGAACTGGAAGCGGCCGATTTCGTTTTTGCGCAAGCTCGTTGGCGCGCCCGAGGCGGGTTGAAAACAAGAATCAATAAATCCGGCTGCTTTGGGGCCTTGCACGGCCAGGGCGCCGAACTTATCGGACACATTTTTCAACTCCAGGCCGCCGCGCCCGGCGAAGTCCGCCAGCCGCCCTTCCAGCCAGAGCACGTCCGCTTCGATGCGCGATGCGTTGGGCACCAACAGGAATTCTTCGGCCTCGATGCGATAAGCGTAGAGATCATCCACCACGCCGCCTCGTTCGTTGCACATCAATGTGTATTGGCCCTTGCCCGGCGGCAATTTGCGCAAATCGTTGGTCAAAACGCCGTTGAGAAACTCGCAGGCCGCCGCGCCGCGCGCGCGAATTTCCCCCATGTGCGAGACGTCGAACAGACCCGCCGCCGTGCGCACGGCCTGGTGTTCCTCGATGATGCTGGTGTAAGAAACCGGCATTTCCCAGCCGCCGAAATCGATGAGCTTCGCCCCCAACTTTTGATGCGCCGCGTATAAAGGAGTTCTCTTCACTGAGTCAGCCCCACTTCTCCACCTTCATCTGTTCCTTGGGAACCTTCAATTCCTCCAGGACAAGCTTTTCCGCCGCTTCCACCATTGCGGTCGGCCCGCAGGCGTAAAAAATCGTCTTGCCCAAGTCCCTGATGTGCTCGCGCACCCATTCGACGTTGATGCGCCCGCGCCGGCCTTTCCATTCATGCTCCGGCGCGAGCCGGGTGCAGGTAACGTCAAATATAAAGTTCACGTTCTCCGCCTGCATTTTGAGAAATTCCGCGTTGAAAATGATCTCGTTCGTTGTGCGCACACTGTAAAGAACGGTGATTTTTGTTGACAGCTTTCGGCGCGTCGCCTCCCGCACAAAAGCCCGGAACGGCGTCACGCCCGAACCACCCGCGATGCAGACCAAATGCTTGTCCGGCTCGAAGACAGGCAGGAACCTGCCGGCCGGCGGGATGACAAACAATTTGTCCCCGGCCTGGACCCAATCGACAATCCTCGTCCCCATTTTGCCATCGCGTTTGATCGTCACCTCGAAAAAGCCGCGGTCCATCGCGCAGGAGGAGAGGGAGTAGGCCCGTTTGTAAGCCGGCGCGTCGGCAAAATAAAGGGTGATAAACTGGCCGGTCTTGAAATCGACGTCGTAGCCTTCCGGCCAGCGCAGTTTCAGCGACTTGGTGTCGGGCAATTCCATCGTGGCCGTTTCCACGAGCATCTCCACAATTTGTTTCGCCATTATTTCAGCTTTTTCAGGATTTCGCCCGTCAGCACCTCGAAGGCCGCCGCGCCGGCGCTGTATTTGTCATAGTGAATGATCGGCTTGCCGAAACTGGGCGCCTCGGCCAGGCGCGTCGCCCGCGGGATGACCGTCTCAAACACCCGGTCCCCGTAATGTTCCCGCACGTCCCTCGTCACTTGCGCCGAGAGATTGGTCCGCCCGTCGAACATCGTCATCACCACCCCCAGCAATTCCAGGCGCGGATTGATGCCGTTTTCCCGCACCTGGTCGAGCACGCGATGCGTCATCGAAATGCCCTCCAGCGCGTAGTATTCGCACTGCAACGGGATGAGCAAATAATCCGCCGCGGCGAAGGCGTTCAAGGTCAGAATCCCCAAAGAGGGCGGACAATCGATCAAAATGAAATCAAAGCGGCCGCTTGCTCGCAAAGGTTGGATAAGACCGGACAGCCGCTGCAAATGGTTCTCCGCCCGCGCGATCTCAATTTCCGCCCCGCACATATCGACCTCGCTCGGGATGATTTCCAGTCCCTGAAAGGCTGTCGCAACGATTTTTTCCGTGAGGGTCCCTTCGCCCAGCAATGGACGGTAGGCGCTGGCCCCGGCGTTTTTCTCCACGCCCAAACCGCTGGTGGCATTGGCCTGGGGATCCAGATCCAGCAACAAAACACGCCGCCCCAGCGCGGCCAGGCAGGCCGCCACATTGACCGCGGTGGTCGTCTTCCCCACACCCCCTTTTTGATTGGCCACGACAATGACTTTGGTTGGCGTCATGGGCCAGAGGCTAGAGGCTCAAGGCTGAAGGCTAAAGTTAATTTTTAACGCGCGGCGGAGGCCCCGTTCTCTTTCATCTGGATTTTTCGCCGGGTCTGCGTCATTTTTAATCTATGAAGTTCATTTTGTCGGCTCACAACGTCACGTTAACCAAGGCCATCGAGGATCATATTCTCACCCGGCTCGAGAAGCTGGAGCACATGGACCGGTTTGTGACCAGCGCCCGCATCACCCTGGAACACGATCACTTGAAAACGGCCGAAGGCCAGTTCTGTTGTTCCATCCGGCTGGCCGTGCCGGGGCCGGACCTCTTCGCCCAGGATTGGCAGGGCGACCTTTACGCCGCCATCGATCTTGTCACAAAGAAAATTGAGCAGCAATTGCGCAAGCGCCACAACAAATACAAGGCGCGCAAACACACTTTGGGCGCGCGCCGCAAACAAACGCACCAAGTCGCCGAAGAGTGATCCGCGGATGCTCTTACGTGCCCGCATTGTCCTGCCCATTTCCAGCCCGCCCATTGCCGATGGCGCAGTGTTGATTTCCGGCAACCGTGTCGCGGCCCTTGGCCCGTGGCGCGAACTTTTCCACTCCGCCGCCGCCCCCGCCACCGATTTGGGCGAGGTCATTCTCATGCCCGGCCTGGTCAACGCCCATTGTCATCTGGATTACACCGACATGGCCGGCCAGTCTGCGCCGAAACAATTCCCCGATTGGATCAAGGGCCTCATCGCCCGCAAAGCCGCCGCCAGCTACGCCGATTATGCCCAGGCCTGGCTGCACGGCGCCGCCATGCTTCTCCGCGCCGGCGTCACCACCGTTGGCGACATCGAAGCCGTCCCGGAATTGCTCCCGGAAGTCTGGTCGTCGACCCCGTTGCGCGTCGGTTCGTTTTTGGAAATGACCTGCGTGCGCAGCCGGCGCGATCCCGACGCCATCCTGCAGGAGGCCGCCGCCAAAATCGCCGCCCTCCGGCCGGAACGCGGTTTCGCCGGCCTTTCGCCGCACGCCCTCTATTCGACAACGCCCGATCTCCTGCGCGCCAGCGCTGAACTGGCCGCCCGCCACCATTGGCGCGTCACCATGCACGTCGCCGAATCGGTTGATGAATTTGAGATGTACGCCCGCGGCCGCGGCGCGCTCTTCGACTGGCTGCAAAGCCAGCGCAGCATGTCCGATTGCGGGCACGGCACGCCGGTTGAACAGGTCCGACGCTACGGCTTGCTGAACGAACGATTTCTAGCCATCCACGCCAATTATCTGCAACCGGCCGACGTTGAAGCGTTGGCTCAATCCCGGTCCAGCGTTGTCCACTGTCCCCGCAGTCATGCCTATTTTCGGCACCAGCGCTTTCCCTGCAACGAACTGGCGGCGGCGCGCGTCAACGTCTGCCTTGGCACCGACAGTCTGGCCAGCGTGGCCCCGGAGCGTCCGCCGGCGGAACTGAGTTTGTTCGCCGAAATGCAGGCCTTCGCCAGGGCCAATCCCGGCGTGGCGCCATCCGCCATTCTGCGCCTTGCCACCTGCAACGGCGCGCGCGCCCTCGGCCTGGAAGGGAGGATCGGAGAAATCGCGCAAAACAGCTTTGCCGACCTGATCACGATACCTTTCAGCGGGAATATCGGTCAGGCCGAGGCCGCCGTGGTCCAGCACCGCGGAGACGTGGATGGTTCAATGATCGATGGCAAATGGGCCGGGAAAAGACTGAAGCCTGGCTGAGACGGGCACACTGCCACCATGGTGGTCCGCTACGAATGGCTTCAGGATCGGGTCGGGGTGACGGGTGCAATCCCATCACCTCGCCCCGATCCCGGGAACTTTTTCGGTCCCTTATGCGCCGCCGGCGCATTTTTCCGCGGGTCGGTCGCGCTGATGATGACGCTGACGGAACTTTGGTTGAATCCCTTGTAGCCGCCATGGCGTTGCCGGGCTTCGAGATGGCTGCCCAAGGCGCCTTCCTTTGAAAAGATATCGAACTGTTCGCTGGTCACAAGGCCCTCATGCACCAGCTTCTGGAGGCGTTCGCGCGACACCGGCCAGTCGAACTCCTTTGCCACGCCGGCGGCGTCCGGTTCGAGAAGGTTTTCCTTGCGGGCACGGCTCATATAAGCTTGAGAAGCAATGGCAGAAAACGGCTGCCGGCGCAAATTTCCCAGGAGATTTTATCATGGTAACAAGAGTATTTCGTGACGTTGCGAAACTGGACCGGGAGGCTGCGGCCACGGCTGCGGCGGCCCTGCGTGATGCAATTGCCAGACAGGGCAGGGCGCGCATCATCGCGGCCACCGGCGCTTCGCAAATCGGCTTTCTCAAGGAACTCACGGCGTGCCCCGGCGTCCATTGGCGGCAGGTGGAGATGTTTCACCTCGATGAATATGTCGGTTTGCCGGTCACACATGCAGCCAGTTTCCGCAGATTTCTGCTGGATCGCTTGATTCGGCCCGCGGGCGTGGGGCGGTATCATTTGCTGGACGGGCAAGGTGACGCGGCGGCGGCTTGTCGAAGGGCCGGAGCCGAATTGAACACCGCGCCAATTGACGCGGCCTTTGTGGGCATTGGCGAAAATGCGCACTTGGCTTTCAACGATCCTCCGGGAGATTTTGTGACTGAAGAACCTTATCTGATCGTTACTCTTGACGAGGCCTGCCGGCGCCAGCAAGTGGGCGAAGGCTGGTTCAAGGACCTGGCTGAAGTCCCGCGGCAGGCGATTTCGATGTCGATCCGCCAGATTCTAAAGGCGTGCAAGATTCTGTGCATCGCCCCCGACCGCCGAAAAGCGCAGGCGGTCAAGGCCAGCCTGGAGGGAGGCATCAGCCCGGCTGCGCCGGCTTCCATCCTCCGGACACATCCGGACGCAACGCTTTTTCTTGACACGGAATCCGCCTCTTTGTTGGACCCAAAAACCTTGGCTGAAGCGGTTGGAGAGTAAGAATCCCTGTAAAGGAATTACTCAACAAGCGATGCTGCCGCCACCCATTCGTCATGGCTTGCGGATTACCCGAAAGGCACCGATGCCGACAAACAGAGCGACTTGACCAAGAATCATGGCCAGTAAACCCCAATGCAGCCACTGCCAGACTGCAAGAGAGATTATTACCGACAACGCCGCCCACAACCAGCCCGGGGCGTTTTCGAACTCACCCGCCCGATAAAAGAAAATGGCGAACACGATCATCAGCACGCATTGAAATGAATAAAACGGCGGCATAGGGCATGAATAATTTGAGAGTGATTGGGTGGACCTTGACGGGAATTCCGGAGCTTGGCCAGCTTAAACTTCCTTCCTTGCGAACTCGAACCGTCTTTCCCTTGAATAGTCCGTGATAAAAACCGCGCGGATGACAAAGGGCTTGACATAACCGCGATATTTTGTATAAATGCAGCTACTGCGCGGTTTCCGAAATAAGACACGTCGACTCTCCACAATGGCGCGCCGGGTGGCCTGCAAAGGAATCGCATGAAGCACAACGTATTTGCAAGAATCGTCCGGCTGCCTGGTTTCAGAGCGCACGTGGGCGCGGCATGTGCCATGCTGTTGATTCTGCCGGGCCTGCGCGCCCCGGCGGCGGTGGAAAGGCAGGTATTGCATGGCCAGGTGACCGCGGCTGCCACCCATTTGCAGCCGGTGGGACGCATGGCAGGCGCCAACCGCCTGGACCTTGCGATAGGACTGCCGTTGCGCGACCCGCAACGACTGGGCAAGTTTCTCCAGCAGATCCAGGATCCATCCAGCCCCAATTACCGCCATTATTTGACGCCGGCCCAATTCACCGAACGGTTTGGTCCGACCCAGGCGGATTATCAGGCGGTGATGGCTTTTGCGGACGCGAACGGTTTGACCGTGAGGGCCATGCATCCCAACCGTTTGTTGTTGGATGTGAACGGATCGGTGGCGGACATAGAGCGCGCGTTGCATGTCACACTGCGCGTCTATCAGCATCCGACGGAAAAGCGGACGTTTCATGCGCCCGATGCCGAGCCGTCACTGGATCTGGCGGCGCCGGTTTTGAGCATCAGCGGTTTGGATGATTTCTCGCAACCGCGCCCGTTGCTCCACGCCACTGCGCTGACCAACGGATCAACAGCCTTGCCCCAATCCGGTTCCGGGCCGGGGGGAACTTACATGGGAAACGACTTTCGGGCGGCGTACGCTCCGGGAGTGACGCTGGACGGCACGGGGCAGAGGGTGGGATTGCTGGAGTTTGACACCTACACACCCCGCGACATTGCGTATTACGAAAACCAGGCGGGGCTGCCGAGTGTGACGTTGTCGAATGTGTTCATTGATGATGCCAGCACAGTCCCTGGCTCCGGAGCCGTGGAAGTGTCTTTGGACATTGAGGCGGCAATTGCCATGGCGTCTGGCTTGTCGGAGGTGATCATTTACACGGCCCCCAACTACCCCGGCTTCACCTATTGGCTGGATATGTTGAACCGCATGGCCAGCGACGATCTGGCCGGGCAACTCAGTTGTTCGTGGTACGCGACAGACCTGGGTTCCAACGCCGCAGCGGATCAGATTTTCCAGCAAATGGCTGCGCAAGGCCAATCCTTTTTCAACGCGTCCGGCGATGAGGATGCCTATACGGGCTTGATCCCATTTCCGGAAGACTCCCCTTGGATCACGCAGGTTGGCGGGACAACCTTGACGACAAGCGGTCCTGGAGGAACGTGGGTGGCGGAGACGGTGTGGAACCAAGGCGGTGGGATCGGGAGCGGCGGCGGAATCAGCACTCAATATCCCATCCCAAGCTGGCAGGAGAACATCAACATGACGGCCAATCAGGGATCCAGCACCATGCGAAACACGCCGGACGTGGCCCTGACGGCGGACAATGTTTACGTCAGGGCCAATGGAGAGGATCAAGACGTTGGCGGGACGAGCTGTGCGGCGCCGCTATGGGCCGGTTTTGCCGCGCTGGCCAACCAGCAGGCCGCGGCCAGCGGCCTGCCGCCGGTGGGATTCGTCAACCCGGTCGTTGGCACCATTGGGACCGAGGCGGACTACACTTCTGCTTTCCATGACATCACGACCGGCAACAACACCAATTTCGATAGTCCAACCCAATTCTTCGCTGTTCCCAGCTATGATTTATGCACCGGATGGGGCACTCCGGCTGGACAGATTCTGATTAACACCTTGGTAAATCCTGATGCATTGGTCATCACGCCGGTGCTTGGTTTTACTTTCGTCGGCGGGCCTGGCGGGCCGTTCCCCGTCTCGTCCAATAGTTTGTCTTTGACCAATGTGGGGACAAATTCACTGGCCTGGACGCTGGTCAATACATCAAGCTGGCTCAACGCCTCGCCTTCTGGCGGGACGTTGACGTCTGGCGCGCCTGCGGCCAACGTGACCGTGAGCCTGAACGCGACTGCCAGCACTCTGACGGTGGGAACTTATGTCGCAACCCTCTGGTTTACCAACCTCAACGACAATGTCGTGCAAAGCCGTCAATACACCTTGT
This sequence comes from Limisphaerales bacterium, assembly GCA_052325505.1. GTDB lineage: Bacteria > Verrucomicrobiota > Verrucomicrobiia > Limisphaerales > Palsa-1400 > DASRLE01. The sequence continues at coordinate 5,951 of JBKQUS010000102.1, read as the reverse complement.
CCGTGGTCAGTCCTCCTGTCATCACAATGCAACCCGTCGATGAGGCGGTATTGGAAGGAGCAAGCGCGACCTTCACGGTGGAAGCCACAGGCGGTTTGCCGTTGTATTATCAGTGGCAGGCTAGTGGGACAAACCTGGTCGATGGCGGCAATATTTCCGGCGCCACCAACTGCACCCTGACCGTCGTCAGTGTGTCTTCGAACGATCTTGGGACTTACAGTGTCATCGTGAGCAATGCCGGCGGTCTGGCCATCAGTTCCAACGCTCTCCTTTCCATTGTGCCGTCTGCGCCGGTCATAACTTTGCAGCCAGCCAGTCAGGCAGTGGGGACGGGCAGCACGGCAGTAATCACGGTGGGCGTTGTTGGCAGCACCCCGCTTTCCTACCAGTGGGAATTCGACGGGACAAATATCAGCGATGCCACGAACTCCGAGTTGACACTGGCCGGCGTGCAAGTCGATCAGGCGGGCAGTTATGCCGTCACTATTGGCAATTCATTGGGAAGTGTGACCAGCAGCGCGGCGGTTCTGACGGTGGGGCTGCCCCCCGCCATCCTGACCCAGCCCGGCAGTCTCATCGTCGCAAAAGGGCAACCGGCTTCGTTCAGCGTTTCCGTCTCCGGCACGGCGCCCTTGTCTTGCCAGTGGCAGCAAAACGGGACTAATCTGTCCGACAGTCGTAACATTTCCGGATCGGCCACCGCCACCCTCCTGATCCGCAGGACCACCACCGGCAGCGCAGGCGTTTATGCCCTGATTGTGACCAACTTCTGGGGCAGCGCGACCTGCAGCGAAGCCGCCCTGGCAGTCGTGTCACCGCCCACGCCGTTCAACCAGACAGTCTGGGTGGGAGACAGCGCGACCATCAACGTGGCGGTGTCCGGCCCCGGCCACTTCACTTATCAATGGCAATTGAACGGCGCCAATTTGCCCAATGGCTTCATTACAAACGTCGTGGCCAATGACCTCGAATACCCCATGGGTCTGGCGGTGGACGCCTTCGACGACCTGTTCATTGCGGACGAGGAAAAAGCCCTGATCCTCGAGGCGTATCCGAATGGTATTATCACGAATCTGGCCGGAGTGGCTGCCCCCTGCGGAGTGGCGGTGGACACCTCCGGCGACGTGTTTTTTACGGCCACACTCGCCGACCGCATTAACGAAGTCACCCCGGGCGGCATCGTCAAAACCGTGGCGGGCAAAGGGTACGGCTATACCGGCGACGGCGGCCCGGCCACCAACGCCACCCTGCATGTTCCCTGCGGTGTTGCCGTGGACGCCTCCGGCAACCTCTTCATTGCGGACACACAAAACAACGTCATCCGTGAAGTTTATACCAACGGAATTATTACGACCGTGGCGGGGAATTACGGCATTGGTAATCCTGGTTATGCCGGCGACGGCGGCCCGGCCACCAATGCCTTCCTCAACACACCGTACTGCCTGGCTTTGGATGCCTCCGGCAATCTGTTCATCGCGGACACAGAAAACAACGTCATCCGCAAAGTGGACACCAACGGGATCATTACGACAGTGGCGGGCAGTTACGGTGATGGGACTGGGGCTTATTCCGGCGACGGCGGCCCGGCTACCAATGCCAGGATGAACGGCCCTGATGGTGTAACAGTGGACATGTTCGGCAACTTGTTCATTGGGGACACCAGGAACAACGTCGTCCGCAAAGTGGACTCCACAGGCTGCATATCGACTGTGGCGGGCAACGGCATCCAGGGTTATTCCGGCAATGGAGGCGCGGCCACCAATGCCAGCATGTATTCCCCCGCCGGGGTGGCTGTGGACTCCTCCGGCAACCTGTATATTGCAGACTCGCATAACAATCTCGTTCGGGAAGTGATGTTGTCTGCCAGTTACCCCACCCTCACGCTGAGTGACGTCACCACGAGCAATGCCGGCACCTACGCTCTCATCATCACCTCTCCCTATGGCAGTTTCACCAACACTGAGGCCACCATCACGGCGGTTTCGTCGCCTGTGATTGCTGGAATCATTTCCAATCCGGATGGCAGCGTCACACTCAACCTTTTGACCCCCCCAGGCAGCAACAGCTTTGTCCTCGCCGCCGCCAATCTGGAGCCGCCGGTTTCCTGGCAGCCCATAACCACCAATGTTGCCGGCCCCAGTGCCGCATGGCAGTTTACCGACACGAACGCCCTTTATTACCCTTCTCGCTTCTACCGCACGCTCACGCCGTAAAAGCAGGCCTCGGGCCGCGCACACTCTTGAACGGGCTGCGGAGTGTTCATGGCTTGGAGCCGGCTTGACGGGCGTTGTCGCTGTCGGCAATCTCTTGTTGCGTTCCTTTCATGCAAATGCATTCATTGGCTGAGATAAAAAGAATCATCGCGGGAATGCTTGTCCTCGCGGCGGGCTGGGCCTGGCCGGACGTTGCCGCCAGCGCCTCTGGTCCCCCCATCAGCAAGGAAACCCAGGAATGCCTGAATTGTCATTCGACGTATAATCCCGGCCTCGTGCAGGATTGGCTGCACAGCCTGCACAGCCAGGTCACGCCCGGGGAAGCGCTCAAAAAACGGCCCCTGGAGCGAAGGGTTTCGAGCGAGAACATTCCTGAATCGTTGCGCGGCGTGGTGGTGGGCTGCTATGAGTGCCACAGTTTGAATGCCACAAATCACTCTGACAACTTCAACCACTTTGATTACCACATCAATGTCGTGGTCTCGCCGCGGGATTGTGCGGTCTGCCATGCCGTTGAAGCGGCGCAGTTTGCCGGCAGCAAAAAGGCCCATGCGCTGGGCAACCTCCGCAACAACCCGGTTTTCCACAGAATGGTCGATAGCATCGACAGCGTGGCCGATGTCAAAAACGGTCGGCTGGTGGTGGCGGGCGCGTCGGACCAAACGAAGAACGAGACTTGTTATGCCTGTCACGGCTCGCGGGTGGAGGTCGTGGGCGTGCGCAAGCTGACCAATGAACTGGGCGAGTTCGAGCTGCCCAAGTTGAGCAACTGGCCGAACCAGGGCGTGGGTCGCGCAAACCCGGACGGCAGCCTGGGGGCCTGCACCGCCTGCCACACGCGGCATGAATTTTCCATCGAGGTCGCGCGCAAGCCCTTTACCTGCTCGCAATGCCACACAGGGCCGGATGTCCCGGCCTTCGAGGTGTACGAGGAAAGCAAGCATGGGAACATTTTTCACTCGAAAGAGCGGGAATGGAATTGGAACCATGTCCCCTGGCGGGTGGGCCTGGATTTTCGCGCGCCCACCTGCGCCGCCTGCCACAACAGCCTCATCACTTCGCCTGACGGTGAAGTGCTGGCCCCGCGCACACACGATTTTGGGGCGCGGCTTTGGGTGCGGCTGTTCGGCCTGCCTTACACGCATCCGCAACCCAAAAGCGGCGACACCACGATCATTCGGAACAAAGACGGTCAACAGTTGCCCACGGCTTTCACCGGCGAGGTGGCCGGCGGATTCCTCATTGATGCCAAGGAACAAGCCCGCCGGCAGGCCGTCATGAAGGGTATTTGCCATGCCTGCCATAACGAAGATTGGGTGGAGGGGCATTTCGACAAGCTCAACCACACCATCGCGGAAACCGACCGGATGACTCGCGCGGCCACGGACTTGATACAGCGGGCGTGGGACTTGGGTCTGGCCGATAAAACCAACCCGTTCGACGAACCCATCGAACGGCAGTGGATGAAGCAGTGGCTGTATTTCGCCAACTCCATCCGTCTTGGGTCGGCCATGGCCGGCCCGGACAACACGACTTTCCAGGACGGTTGGTTTGACCTGACCACGCACCTGCGCGAAATGCAGGAGTGGATCGACACCCGGGCCAACGCCATGCCGCCCCGCTCCGGGGGCGCTTCGCACGGAGCAGAGCGTCTTAGGAACCCGCAGGCGAAGTGAACTGCTCTCCCCGAACTTGCCCCGTCCATTGCAATCCCGCAACATGTTGCCAGAGCTGGACGCAGTCGCGCCTCTAACTCGGTTGGCGGGGACCCGGCGGTGAAGAGCGCCGGAGCGCCCTTGGTTGACCTGGACAGCACTGGATGTGGGTGGCCCGTGTGTTGAGGCGTTCGGAATGATAAGTGAAAACTCCTCCCCATCGTGGCAGGGCAGGTGAGTAACGTGAAGCTGCGTCTGGCATTATTACCACGGGTGGCATCAGCCATGCTGTTGGTTGCCGTCAAGCAACGTAAGGAGATGGTGTCTATCCGCAAAACCTCTTTCCCGACGCTTCGCTCCATCGCCATTTGTCACCCGGCCTGAACGTAGGCAACTGCCCGGCGTGTCTTTGGCAGGGTCGCTGCGCCTGGCGGTGAACGGTTCGCAGCAAGGTTGGCAAAACAGTTAGCACCGTGGTTCGCACCGGCTTCGCAACATTGGAAGCACCACGGTTGGCACCAGGCGAGGCAACCTCCGAAGCACCACGGTTGGCAACACGGTGTCAACGGGCGGTTAGCACCAGGCGAAGCATTTCACGCAGCACGTTGGTTGGCATCGAGCGAAGCAGCCAACGCCATATGAGACGCAACACTTGGCGCAACATTTCACGCAGCATCACGCGAAGCATTTCGCGCAACAGGGGCGAAGCACAGAACCCCTTGTCCCTTTAAGGGGTAACGCGTGCGTTGTCCAAAACAGGCTTCCCGTCGCCAGCCTTGGCCGTGACTCTGCGCCGGATTTCCGCCGTTAAAACCTCGGCCACACTTCGGATAAAAATCGTCCGGGCCTCGGACGGATTTCGTCCGCGTCTCGTCCAGCTTTCGGATAATTCTCGTCCGCAAAATCATCTAACCGCGTTAGACGTAAGGCGTGCCGTCTGGAATGGCGCGTGTTACGTCCGCCCCTTGCCCTGGCAAGGAGAACAGCGTCCAGCCGAAAATTTCCATTCCCACCACCATGCTCTATGGGGCGTTCTGCGCCTTGCGAAGGTCTCGAATCAGGTTGTTCCAATACCGCACGGCTTCGATGTGTTGTTGCCGAGTCAGGATTGTTTTGTTCGCCGGGTCGGTTGCGCTTCCCCCCAAGATGACCGGCTTGATTTCAAAAATCTCTTTCCCGGCACAGTCTTGCAGTCGGCTTCTGCGGATGTTGTTCGAGGCTGGCATTGCTAAACGGTCAAGACTTGAAAAGTTCCTCCAGGAACGCTTTGAAGTTCAAAGCGACGGAGCGAACTAGCTTCAACTCCATGCCGACGAACGGAACGGAGATGATTGGCTTTGCATCAGAGCGTGTGTCGAACGCAAAAGCCTCGCCCCCGCCGTCCGAGCCAAATAGAAACAGACCCGGAGCATACTCGGCAACCTGATAGGCTTTGTTCATCTCAAGCAACTCCTCGACGCGCCAGAGGATGACGTATGCGTTGCCGACAAAGCCTTCGCCGCCGTTCGCTTGCTGCAGGAACTCCGCGTAGTCATCCGGCAAACGAACGCGCGACTCCGCTTCAAGGTGCCGCATGACCGCAACACCCGCAGGCGGGTTGCAGTTAAACTTCGCGAGCAGCCGCTCTCTCTCTGATGGGGTCACGGTGTTATATTGCGCTGCAGTTGATTCCACCAAGTTGTTACCGGCGCGTGCTGCTGCGGTGTCAGTGGGATTTTGTTCAATGGGTCAGTAGGGCTGCCGCCGAACTTCACCGGTTGTATTTCGTGAAGTTGCAGACCATCCAGAGACGGGTCAGCTTGGTGCAATGCCCGATTGGCGGCGTTCGCTTCTGCTCTGGCCGCGTCATACTCCGCACCTTCCAAAAGGTTGAACGGCCCTGTTGGTTTTGGCACGTTCGCAGGATAGCCAGTCCAATCGACTATAGAAAAACTACCTTCTCGGAGCGCTGTTTCCTCTGCGGCAAGGAGTGAGTCCACTGCATAATCATACCCCGCACCCTCATTTTCCTGATGCCCGCCAAGGGTTTGCAGCGGTTCGGCCTGGCGCGTTTCCAGCGTTTCAAAAGATTTTTGCCAGACGC
>JBKQUS010000101.1:0-7021 GCA_052325505.1 Limisphaerales bacterium | reverse complement strand
CCTCCAGACACGCGGGCAGCAACTGGACTTCCAACCGATCCGAACCTCGCAAGTAGCTCATATTATTTATTTGACAGAAAACAGCGACGAACATTCAAAAAAACCTTGGGTTTTCACACAGTCTGTTAAACAAGGCTGCGGGCGCAAAACTCAAAGAACTGTTCGGCGGGAGACTGAACACAGGGCGGCGAGACACCCCCTCCACCCGGGAAAGTTTTGTTTGGATCGCTCCAGCCGGTCATGACTGGCGGGCCGGGTTTTACCAGGCGGGAGGGGGAGGGCTGGCCGCCTCCACCGACATGTGGGTGATGACCCAGTTGAAATCACTCTGCTGGCCAGGGGGGAGATCAGTGAATACCAGGCTTGCAGCGCCATCGGGTTGGTTGGGAGCGAGGGTGCTGGCGTTCTGCCAATGATGCAACTCGGCGTGTCCGTCGGCGAACGAAAGGTTGGCGCTGCCGTTGTGATAAGAGGCGGGCAAACGGATCCATTCGTCGGAATACGCCCTGTTGATAAAGTAGCCGTCGGTAATCGTATCCGGATGCTCCTCCGTGAAGATAAAAATCTGCGCCGCCACCGGCACGGACGATAATTTGAAGAACTGGACGTAACTTGGATTATTGGTATTGACACCGCTCTGCGTGATTTCACCAGCGTTTCCGATGGACGCGTTCATGGAATAACTGCGGGCGCGATTGACCCAGCCGGCGCTACGCTGGATCGTGCTTAAAACAGCATCGGACGGACAGCGATAGATTGCGTAAGACCGGGCCACATAAGGGCCGAGGGCAGCCCCCGTCAAAAGGGCTGTGTTCGTATTATCGGGACTGGTTTCCCAATCGAGAACGTCCATGGCCCAATTGATGTTGGTGTGAACGGCCTGCCCGCCCATGTTATAGGGGAAACAACCCGTGTTGTCGTCGCAATACATCAGGCAACCCAGCACGAGCTGCCGGGTGTTGTTCTGACAGAAGGCGCCTTGCGCCTGCGATTTCGTGCGGGCCAGCGAGGGCAGGAGCAGGCCCGCCAGAATGCCGATCACGGCGATGACGACGAGCAGTTCAACCAGGGTGAACGCGTCCGGCCGCGGGTGGATTTCGCGCGGCGGCATCTCTGCAACGGGATTTGACCGGTTCATGCCGCGACAGAGTCAGATTATGTTATGAAATAGACACACTAATAGGCTAGACGCCAACCGCGCGAAAGTCAAAGGCCCAGTTTCCACCTGGGACCGATGGTCCCTTCGTTGCCGCCGTTTTCAGGAGGCCAGGGCGCGGTCAATCAACTGCTTTTCCCTCGCGCCGAAGGGCAGAGCCAGGGCGTGTTGCCGGGCGGCAGGGGTCATCTTCTTCCAAGTTTTTTGGATGGCGTTGATCATCTTGTCGTCATCCGTCCTGGTGGCGAGGCCAGCCAGTTGAAATTCGAGGAAAACCAGGCATAGGGCGTCTTCCAAAGCCCGGCTTTCGGGGTCGCCCGGGAAATTCTTCTTCAGGTTCAAGTCCTGCACCCGCTGGATGAGGTCCGCGGCGCAACCGACCCGGGCAAGGACCTCGCCGGCTTTCCGGGCATGGTAATTCTTGAGGTCGTAGCGCCAGCGAAGATAGCCCGCCCTGGTCATGGGATAGGAGTCGCGGGGAATCATCCATCGGCAGATGTGCTGGCAACGGGCGGCCAGGCGCAGGGTTTCGGAGGCATCGGGCGCGAGCTTGAGGAGCCAGCCGGTCAGGCGTTGGGCATAGAGGAGTTCGCTCGGCTGGGCCGTTCCGTGGCACAGCTCCATGTTGGGATCGCGCGCATTCTCAGCATCGATCGCCTCGATGGCCCGCCGAAACGCGTTCATGTCTTCGCTGGCGCAGGGACGTGCGTCAAATATTGCGAAGTGACAAGGGCGGTGGCGAAACAGAGGGCGGCGCAGATGAGGTAAGGGAGGGAAGGATGGGCCACAAAGAGGGTGGCGGCAAAGATCGGTCCGGCGATGCGCGCCAGGCTGCCCATGCCCTGGGTCACGCCCATGACCGCCCCCTGCTCGGTGGAGAGCGTCATCATGGAGATCATGCCGAAAACGGGTGGACGGGTCAGGCTGGAACCGATGGTGAAGATGCCCAAGCCGGCCAGGAGGGCGGCCCACGTCGTCATAAAGGGCAGGAGGCCGATGCCGATGGCGGCCACGACAAGGCTGGCGGCAATCATTTTGGGTTCGCCCAGTCTTCTGACCACCCGGCCAATCGCGCCAGGACTTTGCACAAAGAAACCCATGACGCCACAGTAGGCAATCAACCACGACACCGTCACCAGGCTGCTTTTGATGTCGATCTTGAAATTCCTGATGACCAGCAGGCCGATGGTGGCCTCGAAACAGGTGAAGCAGAAAGTGGCCAGGAAATAAATGCCAATGAGCAGGTTGAGGCGCGGCGCGCGCAGGGTGTGCAGCCATTGTTCGAGGTGGGGCCGCTGGATGACGGTGTGTTCGGCGGGCTTCCAGCTTTCCCCCAGCCACAGAAACGCCGAGATGAAATTAATCGCGCACAGGATGGCGGCGGTCCAGCCGGGGGCGGTCACGCCAAAGTATTTGCTACTGACCGCGCCGAAGACCGGGCCGAAGGCAAAGCCGACGCCGAAGGCCATGCCGATCAAACCCATTTTGGCGGAGCGGTTTTCCGGCGGGGTGATGTCCGCGATATAAGCCTGGGCCACGGTGATGTTCGCGCCGCAAATGCCTGCAAACAAGCGCGAGACAAACATCACCGCCAAGGCCGCGGTGGCGTTGGAAAGGCCGGAGCCGACGGCGAAAATGACATAGGAGAGACAGGCGCAACAGGTGCTGGCCAGCAAGACCGGCCGCCGCCCAATCCGGTCGGAAAGACGGCCCCAGACGGGCGCGAAGATGAATTGCATCAGGGAATACGCGCTGATGATCGCGCCGATGACGAAGCCGCTGGCGTGGAAGCTGTCGCTGTAAATGGGGATCAGCGGCAGGATCAGGCCGAACCCGATCAGGTCGATTGCCACGGTCAAAAAGATGATGAAAATGGAGCGTTTCTTCATTTCATTGCGGCACACGCAATCGCGCACTATGCCACAATTCTCAGTTCCGCACAATCTCCATGTCTTCGCCCACCGCCCTTTCGAAACGGGCGCGGGCCACGGAATAATCGTGCAAGGCCTGCGCCTGGGTGGTGCGAGCCTGGGTGAGGGCGGTTTGGGCGTTGAGCACATCCAATTGCGTGCTGCTGCCCGCGGCCATGCGCGCTTCCGCCTGGCGCAACGCCTCCTCCGCCTCTTCCTGCACGGTTTTTTGCGACTCAAGCACTTCGCGCGCCTCGATGAAGTTGGAATACGCGGTGCGCACTTCCAACTCGATTTGTCGCCGGGACTCATCGACATCAAGCCTGGCCCGCTCATAATGCGCCTGGGCTTCCACGATTTTGCCGCGAGTCAATCCGAAGTCGAAAATGTTCCAAGTGATTTGCGCCCCCGCGGTCCAGCCGTATAAATCGGCGCTGAGATCATTTTCGTAGGGCGGACTCTGCCATTGGTAACCGCCAAAAATCTTCGCGCTGGGCTTGAAACCGGCTTTGGCCTGGACCACGTCCTCCCGGCGCAAGCCCTCCACTTTGCGCAGGGCGGCCAATTCGGGCCGTTTTTCCACGGCGCGAGCCAGGGCGGCGGGCAGATCAATATCCAGCGGGCTGGCTTGCAGGGTGTCGCTCAACTGCAACGGAACATCCTCCCAAATAGTTTTGGGCAGATCGCAGCCGAGCAGATTGAGCAGGTTGTTTTTGCCGATGCGAAAACTGTTTCTGGCCTGGATGAGGCGGGGGCGTTCATTGGCCAGTTCCACATGGGCGCGCAGCACATCGAACTGCGGCACGGTGCCGGCCTTGTAGCGGTGCTGCACGTCTTCCAGTTCGTGGGTCAGGAGTTTGACGGAGGCTTCGTTGACGGCGATCTGTTGCTGCGCCATCAGGACGTCATCGTAAGCCACGCGCACGGCCAGCAGCGTGTCAGCCAGGAGGGCCTGGTAATTGAGCAAGGCTTGCTGCCGGGTCAATTTGGCGGAGCGGAAGGCCGAGGTCATGCGCCCGCCTTCGTAGATGGATTGTTGGACGCGGATGTCGCTGTTCCAATTCTGGTTGGGGAATTGCAGAAAACTGCTGAACGGGGCGGGCAGTGGAAACTGTTCGATAAGCGTGGTTTGCTCGGCGTTGTAGCCGCCTCCGGCCGAGAGCGTGGGAAAGGCGATGGAGCGCAACTGCACGACCACCCCGTGGGCCGCCTCCAAGTCGGCTTTGCCCTTGAGGATGTCGCTGTTGTGACGGAGGGCAATGTCCACCGCCTCAGCCCGCGAGAGTGGATGCGCGAAAAGGTTGGTGAAAACCGCCCGGGGCGCCGGGGAGGGTGCGGCAATGCCGTTCGCGGCTACTCCAAGGAGCAGCGCCACCATTCCGGCTTTCAATCTTAATCTTGCTCTTAATCTCCCCGTCCTCTCCTCTTCGAAGCATCTCCAATTCATCGGATTGAGTTAAGATTAGGAGCGGAGGAAGGCCAGCCTCCCGCGCGCCGCCGTCAGTCGAAGGCGTGGCCGGCGCAGCAAAGGACGTCGCGCACTTTGTGGCGCACCAGTTCCTTGACCTTTTGCCGGGCGGGGCCGAGATATTTGCGGGGGTCGAATTCCTTGGGGCTTTCCCACAGGCATTTGCGGATGGCCGCCGTCATGGCCAGCCGGAGGTCGGTGTCAATATTCACTTTTGTGCAGCCGATGCGGCGGGCGACCTCTATGTCCCCCTCCGGAACGCCGGCGGTGTCCTCGCCCAGTTTTCCGCCGTATTTGTTGATCTCGGCCGTCAGGTCCTTGGGGACGCTGGAGGCGCCGTGCAGGACCAGGGGATAATCGCCCAGGCCCGCTTCAAGCAGGGCCTTTTTGATGGCGGTCAGGCGATCCAGGTCCAGGCGCTGTTCGCCCTTGAACTTATAGGCGCCGTGGGAATTGCCGATGGCGACGGCCAGCGAATCAACCCCCGTTTGCCGCACAAACAGGACCGCTTCCTCCGGGTGGGTATAGACGCCGCCCTTGCTGTAGGCGCCGCCTTCCTCGCCATCGTCGTGTTGGGCGCCAACCAGCATGCCCAATTCCCCCTCGACGACGCAATTGTGTTTGTGGGCGTATTCGACGACACGGCGGCAGACCTCGGCGTTTTTTTCGAACGGCTCATGGCTGCCGTCGATCATCACGCTGGTGAAGCCCTCGTCGATGCACTCCTTGCACAGCTCGAAGGAATCGCCGTGATCGAGATGGACGGCAATGGGGATGTTGGAGGTGCTGACGGCGGCCTCGATCAGTTTTTTGAGATAGACGGGGCTGGCGTATTGGCGGGCGCCTTTGGAGATTTGGAGCATGACGGGGGCCTTTTCCTCCTCGCAAGCCTCGATGATGGCCTGGAGCAACTCCATGTTATTGACGTTAAAAGCGCCGATGGCGTATTTGCCTTTGAGCGCCTTGGCGAACAGGTCTTTGGTATGTGTCAGTGGCATATTTTTCCGCCAACGCGCCAAGGGCGCGTCAACGGGCGGCAATATTAGAAGGGGACATGGTCAAAGGGGAAGGAAAAATTGGAGGTGGTTGCAGCAGAGCGCATTCCAATGTTGCCAATTTTCAAAGGCCGATGCTCCATGGAAAGACGTTATTGCCTGAGGTCCTCCATGGTTGCGATTTGGCGTTCGAACTCATTTTTGACCATCGTGGCGCGGGTCACGGCGGTGGACTGGGTTTCGCCGTGGAAGGTTTTCAATTTGACGGCGATGGCCGCCACTACCTCACCATTGCGATCGCGCAATGGCATGGTGATTTCCACCGTCTTGTCCGCCTTGAGATAATACACCGAGGCGCGCGCAATGACGTCGGCCTCCGTCCTGGTCCCCACGGCGCCGAAGTCATGCTCATTCATGGAGCCGATGACCACGGGCAGGCCGGCGTCCTTGTTGGCATAGACTTTCAGGCCCAGCAGGGCCGGATGTTCCTTGAGGACATTGTTGATGACCACCTGGACATAGGGCACGCGCGGGGTGTATCGAACCCCCGCATCGACAAAAAAGCATTTGGAATCGGCCTTGGTCCAAAAGCCGACCTGGCCGTGCGAAAAGGTGGTGTCATTGATGGCCAGCTCGTTGGTGGGCGCGCCCACCTTGGGCGGCGGAATGGCCAGATGGCCGTCCAGATAACAGCGCATCTGGCTGCCCGCGCATTCGACGCGTAATTCCCGCCAGACATCTTTGGGCATGGGGACTTTGACGCCAATGCCCAGCGCCACGTAGCTCTGGCCGCCGACCACCCGGTACCACAGCAGATTGCCCTCCGCGCTGGCCCGGAGCACATAGTAGTTGCTTTGGTCCTGCGCCCGGAAGATCAGGCCGGCGGACGGCTCGACGATGCCGCCGGCCAGCTTGAAACGCGTGGTCAGCGTAAAATCGCTGAAGATCTCATTGGTATAGAGCAGCACGGGAAAATGGTCCTCGTCCAGATTGAAGGATTGCACGGTGAGGACGGCGCGTTTGGCGGTGTTGCCCGGCGCGTTGGGTTCGAGGGGCGCGAGGATGGGCGGCACCTGTTCCTCCACGACCTTCCAATGCGCCGCCTCGCCCCGGCCGGTAACCAGGCTGAGAAAACCCGGCGGCGTCTGGTCCACAGCGTCCTTGCTGAAGTCAAACTGGATCTGCGCCGCGGACGCCCCGACGGCCCAGCCGGTGATTCCGACGATGATGATGGCAGGGATGCGATCCAACATGGACCTCCACCGTATCAAAACTTCCGGCATGAGCAAGCGCCGCGTGCATCGGCTTTTGTGCGCGGTGCATTCTCGTTTTATGCAGTGCATCCTGATCCTGCTCCTGACCTCTGGATAGGGATTCACAAAAGTCCATTTTTAGGATTGGGGGGGCAGGGCATCAAGGAAATCAGGAACGAATGTTGAGATGAAGCGGATTTTTTCTTGGCACCCAACCTGATGGGCAGCCAACGCCACTA
>JBKQUS010000100.1:0-38253 GCA_052325505.1 Limisphaerales bacterium | reverse complement strand
AACTGGAAGAAAGAGCATCCGTCGCAAGTCAAAATGGCCGCTTGATTTTGACTCGGCACCAAGCCAATCGCTCATCCTATCACAATCCGCCCATTTCAACAGAAGGATGCTCCTTTACCGCTTACGAGCAATCCACAACAACTCATTCAAAAGCTTTGGAACTATTGCAACATCCTCCAGGATGATGGCCTGTTCTCTGGCAATTACGACGAGCAGCCAACGCCATAAGGAGCGCATGTATACTGCCCAATTTTCAGAATTCAGTTATGGTTACGCGATGACCGACAACATCATGAATTCCGGTCTCCCACGCACTGCCGAGGCCCCGGTTTTTCCATCGCTCATCGCCGAAGGATCTATTGGTGGCTACGACGTCAGAATTAACAGCAATTGCTTACGAGACCGTCGATATGCCACCCGGTTCAAAATGCACAATTGTTGCGGAGGCCCATTATTACCAGTAGCCGATATGAGCGCTCCAATTCACCTCTCATTCCGACACCATGCATCACAGATTCTATAAGCAATCCACAACAACTCGTTCAGAAACCCTCGAATTCCTGCAACATCCTGCGGGTTGAAGGACTGTCCTACGGCGATTACGCCGAGCAATTGACGTTTCTGCTGTTCCCGAAAATGGCGGAGGAGCAGGCGAAGCGGCCTTCAATTATCCCTCGAATAGTTGAATGCCGAAAGCTCACCAAAGCAGCCGGAGGCTGCCGGCGAGGGTGACGACCAGCACCATTCTCTCGAAGGCGACTTTGGTTGATGCGGTTCAGGATGTGGGGACGGAGCAACGCGCCGGGGATCATCGGAAAGGGTTGACGGCCCGAATGCCGCCGTAGTCCTGGCCATGATTGAAGTCTTCGGTGAAAATCTCGCTGGCGCCAGAGGCGCGGGCGGCCGCCAAAATCAGCGCATCCCACAGGGACAGTCCCCACCGGGTCTGCTCGTCCAGCGCGGTCAAAAGGATTTTCAGGGAGTTGTCCACGACGGGCCACGGGGCGTAATCGCGGATGATCTGGGCCGCCTCGGGCTTCCCCACGCCGCGCTTTTCAAGATTGACGTGCATTTCCTCCAACACCTGCACGCTGATGGCGGTTTGACCCAGGGCGCTCCAGCCTTGCTCGACCAGCCGCAGGGCCACAGAACGTTTGGCAGGCGCGTCCTGGTCGTATGCGTACAGAAGAATATTGGTGTCAAGAAACCGGGTGGCGTTCATGGGCTTGATCGCGGGTCAGGGGCTTTCCTGCAAGCCGCAGGCCCTTGTGCAGACGGTCGAGTGCCGCCGCCTGGGCGTCTGGAGCCTGCGTGATCGAGCGGAGGACTTGATCCAGTCCGGCGAGGATCAGCGCCTTGAGGCTGGTGCGACGCTCGGCAGCAACGACTTTGGCTCGATGCAGAATCTCATCGGGCAAATCAACCGTTGTCTTCATAACCCATAAATACAGCAATATGGCCATAAGTCAAGTCTGCATTTAGCTGACTTCCTAATTCACACTTTCCAAAGATTGTGACGGCTCCGTGCCGGCTTGTGTCGGCATTTGTGACGGGTTGGCCCATCCCTAAGTCCTTGATTTACAACAAGTGTGACGGTGTGACGGCTCCAGACCCCTGGACGCCTCGCTCCCTCCCGATCCCGGACGGCGGGAAAACGAAAAACTTTCACCTTTCTCACCTTTCGTGGAACTGGCGCATTTGCATTGCAACCTGCTGTCGCCTAAACTATTGCCCTTCCTGTCGGCCCCGCCATTTCTCGGATTTACCGAGAATTTCTCGGGGGGTATATCCCCGGGGGGGTATCTCATTTCCGGAAGCTGAGGCCAATTTCGACTTGTTTCGAGCCGTTTCGACTTGTTTCGACCAAAAAATAAATCCTAAAGAGAAAATCGCTCCCTTCTTGGATGTCTTCGTTACCTTCCGTTCAAAATCTCTGTTTGGTTGTGGCTTCCGCCGTCGCTCCAACGGCCAAGTCAGGAATCCAGCAACATGTTGCCGCTGTGTTGCCTTTCATGTTGCCAGCCAAGTCATTGACTATCAGGACTTGTTGCCGTGTTGCCTTTTCTGGACCCAAAACGCTCCAGCCCCGCTCGACCAGCCGCAACGCATCGGGCGCGAGGGCGCGATTCGGGCTGGAAGCAGAGGTCACACCTTGCCAAGCTGTTTCAGCTTTTCGAAGGTCCGTCCGACAACGTCAAGAGGATTTTTGCTGGATTCATGCTCAACGACGTACCAGCGCGTGCCACCCCGCGTCTCGCAATATTCGAACACCGCCGGCCAGTCAATTTTGTCCTCAGTAATGATGGATTCCGGACTGCCGCCGTGGGGTTTGACATGAATGCTGCGCGTGCGGCCGGGGAACTTTTTCAACTCTGTCATGACGTCCCCGCCGCTGTCCATGCAATTGCCGGTATCCAGTTGCAGGATGACATCGCGGGCGGTGTTTTCACCAAAAATGTCCCAGGGCATTTCGCCTTCGACAGCATGGAAATCGTGCCAGTGCGAATGGTAGCCGATGGACATTTTGAGCGGGCGCAGCTTTTGGGCGATGGAGTTGAAAAACTGCGCCTTTTCCAACCATGCCTGGCGCGTTTGCCCGGTCATGTCCGGGACGATGATGAAGTGATTGCCGATGATTTGGTTGAATTCAATGGTTTCGTCCAATTTACCGGGCTGCACGTCACCGCTCGGTGTGTGGGAACCACAGGCGACCAACCCGTTGTCATCCAGCATGGCGCGAATGTCCTTCGCGGAACGGCCCCAATAACCCGCGAACTCGACGCCTTTGTATCCGATCTTTGCCACCTTCCCGATCGTTCCGGGAAAGTCGGCCTTGCATTCCATCCTCACCGAATACAGTTGCAGCCCGACTCCGATTTTCTTTGCGCCGGAACCGGCGTTGTTCGTGGCGCAACCGGGCAGGAGGACCGATGCCCCCGCGGCGGTGAAAGCCGTGGTATGGATGAATTGCCTGCGTGAGATATTGCTCATTTGTTTCATTCTTTGCTCAGGCCCGCCGCATGAACGGCAGATGCCAGGGTTTGCGGTATGTGACGCTGACGAGTTTGTCGGCTTGGTGATCGCCGACGATTTTTTCCGCCCTGGCGTCCCAGACAATCTTGCGGCCGGTGCGGTAGGCAATGTTGCCGAGGTGGGCCAGGGTGGAAACGTGATGCGCTTTTTCCAGGTTCAACACCGGCTGTTCGCGGGACTTGCAACAGGCGAGAAAATTGCGGACGTGAGCGGGGCGGGGGTCGCCGCTTCCCTTGGCCGTGCGTGAATCCAGATTTCCCTTTTTCTTCTCGGCTTTAATTTCGTAGCCTTCGTCGTTCAAGATGATCGTGCCCTCGGTGCCGTGCCATTCGATGCCCCACGAGCGGTCGTTCAGCCCATTGTTCAAGCCCGCGCGGTGTTCCCAAACCACCTGGCAACTTGGATATTCATATACGGTCACCAGCGAGTCGGGTGTCTCCGAATCATCGTCAAATATAAATTTGCCGCCGCAGGCGCAAATGGACTTCGGTTCCTCCGCTGGCAGCCCCATCGACGCGATGTTGAGAAGATGGACGCCCCAGTCCGTCATCAGGCCCCCGGCGTAATCCCAGAACCAACGGAAATTGAAATGAAACCGGTTTTTGTTGAACGGTCGCAGCGGGGCGGGTCCCAGCCACATGTCGTAATCCACGCCGGCCGGAACAGGGCCGTCCGGCACATGTCCAATGCCTGGCAGCCAGTCCAGAAAGGCCCAAGCCCGCGCGAGGCTCACTTTGCCCAGTTGGCCCGATTTAATGATGTCGGTCGCCTCGATGATGTGCTCGCAACTGCGCCACTGAGATCCCATCTGAACCACGCGATTGTAACGCTGGCCCGCTTCCAGCATGGCCCTGCCTTCATTAATTGTCTTGGCCAGCGGTTTTTCGACGTAAATATCCTTGCCAGCCTGTGCCGCCATGACCATCGGCAACGCATGCCAGTGGTCCGGTGTCGCAATGAGGACGACGTCCACGTCCTTTCGGTCCAGGACGCGGCGGAAATCCTTCACAATGTCCGGCTTTTTGTAACCTTTCTCCTCGCAAATCTGTGTGCCGGCGAGGAGGTGTGCGTCGTCGATGTCGCAAATGACGGCGCAATCAACCTCGGGATTGAGGAAGAAGCATTTCAAATCGCCCTGGCCCATGCCGCCGCAGCCAATCAAGCCCAGCCGCACCTTGTCATTGGCCCCAGGCTCGCTAGCCCGCAGCACCTTGATGAATGGGGAAGACATTGTTGCCGCGGTCACAGTGGCGGCCGCTGCGCCGCCGATGAATTTTCTTCGAGTTATTGCCGGCATATTAAAGCATAATTTCCCAAACCAACGAATGCTTTAAGGAAAAGACGATGATAGGAGTCCATATGATTTCGTGCAAGTGTCAGTTCTGACTTTTTAACTGATGGAATGTCTGAAAAATCTCGCGGTTTGTTTTGGGTTGTTGTCGATAATCTCTAATCTGTGGCTCAATTGCTTCACCACGCTTCCACCGGGCCTTTGGGGACCGGGATTTCTTCCCGTTCGGCTACAGACGGCTCGCGCATGAAGGACGCTTCCAGCGGCGGCGGGCGGAATTTGGGCTTAAGCTGGCCCGTTTCATCCAGGAATTGACGGCGCCAAAAACAATAATTTTCAAGAATTTTCTCGAAATCGGCAACGGTTGACAGCTTCACGATTCGCTTGGTGAAGGCGCTGGCCGGGCCGAATCGCTTCGCGTACCACGGCCCGATTTTGCGGAACATCCGGCAGCCGTGCTCCTCGCCGAACACTTCGACCATCAAAGCAAGGTGCCGGCGCATGACGCGGATACGTTCCTCAAAGTCCGGCTCGGGCAACAGGCCGTCGCCGCGCAGGTAATGGGTGGTGTGCAGGAATATCCATGGATTATAGAATGCCCCACGGCCGATACTCACGCCGGCGCAGCCTGTCTCCGCCAGCATCATGCGCGCGGCCTGCGGGCTGGTGACGTCGCCGTTGCCAATGACCGGAATCCGTTGCGCGGCCTGCACGACGGCGCGGATGCCAGCCAGGTTGACCGTCCCGCCAAATCCCTGCTCGCGCGTCCGACCATGCACAAAAATGGCCGCCGCGCCCGCGTCCTCCAGCGCCCGCGCCAGATCGGGCGCCGTGAGATTCTGATCATCCCAACCCAGCCGCATTTTTGCCGTCACGGGAATTTTCACCGCGTCCACCATGCCGCGCACCAAGGCGGCGGTTTTGGCGAATTCCGTCATCATGGCCGAGCCACCGCCGACGCGGCAGACTTTGCGCACGGGGCAGCCCATGTTGATGTCGATGGCTGCGATGCCGATGGACTCAAGATAAACGGCGGCATCGCGCATTTCTTCCGCGACCGAGCCGAATAATTGGACGGCGAGGGGACGGTCGGCCGGGCTGGTCTCGATGAGTTTGAGGGCTTTGGGATTCTTTTCCAGCAGGGAACGGGCGTTGACCAGATCGGTCGTGGCCAGGTCCAGCCCGCCGATTTCGCGCAAAGTGAGCCGGAACGGCAGGTTGGTGTAACCGGCCAGCGGCGAAAGGAATAAATTGGACTTCAAATGGAGCGCGCCGATCTGCATTGTTCCATTTAAGCATGAAACGCGACTTTATGCAGCCTGATTCAACTTGCCATTTGATGACCAGAGGAGAATCTTAAATGCTATGGATTCAGAGACATCCAACGAGCGCACCATATTTGTGGTCGAAGACGAACCGACACTTCGTGCTTTGGTGCGGCGGGTGCTCGAACGCGGTGGTTATGAAGTGATTGAAGCGGCGTCCGGCCTGTCGGCCCTGGAGCTTTGGAAGGAAAAGAAAACGCACGTGGATTTGCTCCTGACCGACATGGTCATGCCCGACGGCATCTCCGGCCGTCAACTGGCCGAAAAACTGAAGGCCGACAACCCTCATCTGAAAATTGTTTATACCACCGGGTACAGCCCCGAGTTGATGGGTCAGGAAGTCGCGTTGCGCGAGGGTGTCAATTTTCTGCAAAAGCCCTACCCTCCCCAAAAACTTGTGGAGACCGTTCGCAAGTGTTTGGAGACTGAATAAGGCGGCCTGCGGCCATCTTCATCCATGCCCGCCCCCCGCCGCAATTCCCATTCCGCCAGCCCCCCCGCCTCGATCCTGATCCTGGGCGTGGGCGCTTTTGCCTACAGCACGGCCCGCATCCTCAAGGACGATGGCGCCCAGGTTGCGACGTACCTCACCCGCGACTACGGGCACTTCGCGCCGTCGCTGGCCGGGCCGACATGGAACGGCGGGCAATATCCCAATCCCTGCCAGCTTCTGAAGGCGCACAATTTCGATTTGATCATTCCGATGTCCATTGATTGGGCGCAGGCGCCCTGGCAGAAGGAATTGCTGGCCGGGCGGACGCCGATATTCAGCCCCACCGGCGAAGGCATAAGGATCGAGCGCGAACGCGATTTCGCCCGCCAGCTTTGCCAGCGATTCAAAATTCCGTTCCCGAAGGCGCACGTTGCGGCCAACCGGCTCGAAGCGGAGGAAATCCTGCGCCGGCAACCGGTGCCCTACGTCATCAAAAACCCGCTGTGTTCTCCGTCCAGCCCGGTGCATACGATCCTCTGCGAAAAGATCGAGGACACGCGCTCGTGGCTCAAGCACATCGATTACGCGGAGGGAGTTTTTCTTCAGGAATACATGGGCAAGGCTGAGGCCGGCCACATCGCGCTGGTCAGCGGCGGCGAGATTTATTCGATCGTGACCAACCAGGAATACAAACGCGCTTTCACGGGCGACATGGGCCTTGTGGCGGGAGCGCCCATGGCGGGACTGGTCGAGCAGGATCCGGGCGACAAGTACGGCCTCGCGCGCCAATTGCTGGAGCCGTTGCACCCCTGGTTCCGGGCGGTGAAATATCACGGCCCGATTCAGGTCACCGCCGCCCGCCGCGGCGGGCGATGGCACGTGCTTGAATACAACATCCGCATCGGCGTCACCTCGGGCGCCATGCTGTTGCGCATGCTGGCCAACCCGACTGAAACGCTGCTTCGCACGGGCCGGAACCAGAAGCTCCAGCCCCGATTCAAGCGCGGCATGAGATTCGGCTGCTCCATCACTCTGGCCGGCTACGGTTACCCCTATGTGCAGTTGCTCGGCCCATCGCTTCCGGTCGAAACCACCGGCCCGCTCGACGAGGGCTGCGACTTGTGGTGGAGCGAAGTCGCCCGCGGCGAGGACGGCCAACTCGTTACCACCGGCCATCGCATCGCCGATGTGACAGGGTTCGGCGCGTCAATGGCTGTCGCGATCAAGAAGGCCTCGGCCAACATTCGCAAAATTCGCAGCCTGGGCAGTTATTATCGGACGGATATTGGCCAGACGCTCTGGCCGCCGGGACATGAATGACACCGCGGCGAACCAGCGAAGAAAGAACTTTTACACCATGAGCACCGCTACACAATCAGAATTAACCCAGGAAGAACCCCCCGCCACAACCGGGGAAGACATTCGCCCCCGTCCCCCCGCCTGGATCGAGATCGACGTGGCGCGGCTGCGCCGCAATTACCAGGTCATCAACCAGGACAAACCCAAAGGGCTGAAGATTCTGTCCGTGGTGAAGGACGAGGCCTACGGCCATGGCGCGCTGCTTGTAGCCAGGACTGCGTTGGCGGCGGGAGCATCGTTCCTTGGTTTGGCCGCGCTGGAAGAAGCCATGCGGCTGCGCGATCATGGTCTGCGCACGCGCATGTTGCTCTTTGGCGAGCGCCAGGAAGAGGAATTGCCCTGGTGTGTCGAACATGACTTCACGGTGTGCCTCAATGACCGGCGGATGGCCGAGAAGCTGGGGCAGATCGCCGCCCGCGCGGGCAGGCGCGTGCCGGTCCATCTCAAGATCAACACGGGCATGAACCGTTACGGGGTGCGCTGGTCCGAGGCGCTGGCGCTGGCCGAGGCGGTGAGCGCGATTAAATCGCTCGAACTCGAGGGCGTGATGAGCCATTTTTCGATGTCCGACGAGATGGACAAAACCTTCGCGCTGCAACAACTGGCCCGATTCAACGAAGTGCTTTCCGCCATGGCGGGGCGGGGCATTACTGTGAAGTATCGCCACCTCTGCAACAGCGGCGGCTTTCTCGACCTGCCACAGGCGCATTTCGACATGGTGCGCATCGGCATGCTGCAACACGGGGTTTTTCCGTCGCAGGTCTGCCGCCGCATTGCCGGCATTGAACCCACCATGACCGTCAAGGCGCAAGTCGCCGCCATCCAGCGCCTGGAAAAGGACGATGTCGTGGGCTACGGCATGAAGTACAAGGCGCCGTCCGCCCGGCGCATTGCCGTCATCCCGGTCGGGTATGGGGATGGCTTCCCGCGTGTGCGCAACCAGGGTTGCGTGTTGATCGGAGGACGGCGGGCGCCTTTGGTCGGCGGCGTGGCCATGGATGCGTTCATGGTGGATACCACCGGGTTGCCCGAAGTGCGGCTGCGGGACGAGGTGGTGCTGATGGGACGCCAGGGCGCGGAGGAGATTTCCGCCGACGAGGTGGCACAGTGGAAGAACTCGGTTTCTTACGACGTGCTGACCGGCTGGCGGGCGCGGCTGCCGCGCATTAACGTCAACGGGGACCCGGACGCATGAAGCTGCTCTTCTCCGAGCACAAATCCGATTACGGCCATTACATTTTTCCCTACGCCGTCTGGGCCGTCCCCGAGGAGGGGGAAACCGCGGCCGATTTTTTTCTCCAGGGTTTCCTGCCGTCGTCGCGGGACATGGACCGGTTCTATCTGTGCCGCAACGTGCGCGTCGATCTCCGCCGGCACCGTCCCTCCTCCGAAAACCGGCGCATTCTGCGCAAAGGGGCGGACATCCAGGCCACGCTCGTGCCGCGCGCCGGGTTCGACTACAACGCCCGGTGCCGTGAGTTTTGCCAGGCTTACGCGGACATCAAATTCGGCAAGGGCATCATGACCCGCGAGCGGTTGGACGCGCTTTTCAACGGGAAGATCACGTCGCACTTGTTGGTGTTCACTGATATTCAGTCGGGGAAGGAAGTTGGCATCGTCACGCTGTTCCTCGAGGCGGACCGCCTGGCGTACTACTACTATGCGTTCTACGACATGGCGTACCACAGCCGGAACCTGGGGATGTTCATGATGACGTCGGCCGTGACGTTCTTCAAAGAGCGCGGCTGCCAGTACCTGCACATGGGCAGTTGTTATTCGCGCAACGCGCTTTATAAGACGCAGTTCGCCGGGGCCGAGTTTTTCAATGGCGTCCGCTGGTCCGATGACATGGAGGAACTGAAATATCTCATCCAACGCGACAGCGCCGAAGTAAGCCGGCACCTGCTCGAAACCGAGGAATACCGAACACTCTTCTATGGCGGCGACCTGGCCCGTGCCGTCGTAGCCAGCCAGTTCCAAGTCCGCCATCCAAAGCAGACCGGGCAGCAGTAGGCGCCGGCAAGTTCTGCGCGGGCCGAAAAAACTTATTCACATGGACAGCCAATGTCCAACCGGCGGGTCCAGGATGGCGGGAAACGAAAACTGTATGACCAAAAAGGAACAATTCATGGCCTTCATCCTGGTCGGCGCCACGGCACGGGACATCCACGCCGAAACCAACGATGCCCAATTGATTCTGCACATGGCGGGCCAGATTCCCGGGGACGCCATCCCGGCCAACGTCATGAACGCGGCCAAGGTGTTTCTGGCCTTCTGCAGCCAGGACGGCAAGCGCCCGCATCGCTGGATGCTGAAGAAAGGCTGAAGCAGAAGGCTGAAGGCTGGGCGGACGAAAAGGGCAAAAAACGATTGCCTTGGGGCGGGTTTTGTGCAATACTACTTCCCGCTTGAAAGCACGCCGACGACATTGGGAATTCGCCCAGGTGATTGGCGCTTTTGGGTAAAGGAGAACACTGTGTCTTGTCATTCAAACCAAAAGAGGATTATGAAACCATTTAATTCGCTGCAAGTTGCGCAGGTGGCGGGAAGCCTTGCAGTTGCGCTGGCCCTCTTTTCGTCCGCCACAACCGCCCGCGCCTATGTTTACGCCACTGACATCCAGATCAATGGCAATTTAACCAACACCAGCGCCTACCAAAGCTTTCCCGTCTCCATCACTTACCGACTCAACCAGGCGGCCGACAGGGGGGTCACGGTCAACATCCTGCAGGGGAGCACCGTGGTGAAGACGATCACCGGCGGAACGAACCAGGGCCTCAATTCGGTTTCCTGGACCCCCACCAGCACGGGGACTTATTCGGTCAACATTACGGCGGCGGCCACCGGCTTTCCCATTTGGACGCAAATCAGCGCGACCAACGCCGGCAATTATATGTATGAAACAACCGGCATGGCGGTTGATAATAATACCAACAGCCCGTATTACGGACGGGTCGTGGTGAGCTGCGCGGCGTCGGGCGGAATCAACCCGATATCGGGGGCTACCAACATGGACGGCATTTACAAGCTGAACGCCGACGGCAGTTATGCAGACGAAGGCGGCTTCGGCTATGGAGGATACTCCACGGACGATGCGGGCGATGTATCCAGCCCGGGACAGATGCCCGTCAGCCAATACAACCAAGTGCCTTATGCCCTGAGAATCGGGGATGATGACCGGATTTACATGCTGGATGATAGCGTCGATGGCGCGATCATCGCTTTCGATATGAAGGTGACGACGAACCAGATCGTGATCGACGACGGATACCTGGGCCAGCTTGGCGGCCCGCATAATTATACCAACAATCCGGACTTGGGCGAGATCGTTAACGGCATTGGCAGTTTTGATGTCACCTCCACGACCACGGCCAATGCCGCGATCTGGCTGTGCGACAGTGTTCTCGATTATCCCAATTGGGGCATTTGGATGTACCATCTGCGGAACGGCGCATCAGATCCGGCTGACACCGTAGGCACGCAGGCGGTGATCGCGGGACCCGGTTCCGACCTGAACGAGGATTCCGGGGGCGGCTGCATGGTCGATACCAATCTTGACATCTTCGTTTCTCAAAGCCAGTACGACAACGATGCCTCGCCCAGAACCATGGAATACACCAATTGGAACCATGGCGTTCTCCCTCCCGAAGCGGATAGCTCCACGAACGCCTTGGGCACCAACACCGGGGAAGTCCGATGGGAGGTTGGAACCAATGACCCCACATTCGAATACGTGCAGGATACGGTCGTCAATAATCGACAACATCCAACGATGGTGGCGCTGCCAATGCTGACGGGTAATAATGGATACTCTGGAATTCGCGTGCTGAACGCCACCAACGGCTCTGTGATAACTGCGACAAACGGCGCGACGGTTCAGGTTCTGACCAATTTGGGCTACCCCAATCAATATGTCGGCGCGGCTTGGGACAATGTTGGCAATCTCTATGGAGCTGGTTTTTCATCCGACTTTTGGCGGGTCTGGTCGCCGCCGGGGACCAATCAGGCCACCACCTTGGCGGTGGCGCAGGTGACTGTTTCAATACCGTTCGCCATTACCGGCATCACCCCCAGCCCAACCACCCCCGGTTGCTCCGCTGTTACGATTTCCTTCATTGCTCCCGGGAACCTGCCCGCCTCCGCGTTCACGCTCATCGGCTCGACCACTGTGAATGGGACTTATACGGCTGTGGACGCGTCCATTACGGGCGATTCGGGGTCCTATCAAGCCACCGTCACGAGTTGCTCGACCATGTTCTATCTGATTGAAGAACATCCACTAGCATTCGCCATCACCGGCATCACCGCCAGCCCAACCACTCCCGGTGGCTCCGCTGTTCCTATTAATATTTATTTCACCGCCCCCGTGAACCCGCTCCTTTCGTCGTTCACGCTCTTGGGTTCGACCAACGTGAACGGGCCTTATACGAATGTCAGCGCGTACATTACGGGTGGTTCGGGGTCTTATCAAGCCGCAGCCACGAATTACTCGACCATGTTTTATCTGATTAAAGAATAAGCGCCCCGGACGCGGCAGCGCGTCCCTACCGCATTGGTCCTGGTAGGGACGCGCTGCCGCGCGTCCGGGTGGCCTTGGACACCTTCATGCGCCAGCCTTTGCCGTGTCGGATACTTTAGCCTTTAGCCTTCAGCCTTCAGCCTTTAGCCTTCAGTCCGTGCGCAACATGCAGAACATCGCCCTGATTGGTTTCATGGGCACCGGCAAATCTTCCGTCGGCCGCCTGGCGGCCGAGTCGTTGCAATTCGAATTTGTCGATACTGATGACCTCATCGAAGCCCAATGCGGCGTGACCATCGAGGAAATCTTCAAGGGCCAAGGAGAGGCTGCTTTCCGGCAACTGGAAAAGCAAGTCGTGCAGAACTTGAGCCAGCGGCAAAAGACGGTCATCGCCACCGGCGGCGGTCTGGTTGCCGACCCGGCCAATCTGGCCAGCCTGAAAACCCACGCCCTGGTCGTTTGCCTCTGGGCCTCGCCTGAAACCATCTGGGAACGGGTGCAAACCCAGACCCACCGGCCCTTGCTACAAACCGCCGATCCCTTGGGCAAAATTCGCGAACTTCTGGCCCTGCGCGATCCCCTTTACCGCCAGGCCGACGCGCTTATCCAGACCGGCCAGCGTTCGCCCAAGGAAGTCGTTCAGCAGGTGCTGCATCAATTCCAGATCGCGCGACAGTGAGGATCCGCGATGACGGAAGACGGACGCAAAGCCATTCGAGAACGCGCCCGTGCCTTGGGCTTCGACGCCTGCCGGTTCACCACGGCCCGCCCGCCCGACCACGCCGCCGAATTCCACCGCTGGCTCGACGCCGGTTGCCACGGCGAAATGGGGTATCTCCAGCGCACTGCCCGCAAACGAATGGCCCCGGCGCTTGTGCTGGCCGATGCCAGGACGATCATCACGCTCGCTGTCAGTTATCATATTGAACGGGCACCCACGGCGCAATCGGGCACAACCGGCCAGATCGCCCGCTACGCCCAATTCTCCGACTACCACCATATGATCGGTGAACGCCTCAAAAGCTTGGTCCAATTCATTGATCAAACCGACCCAGGCGGGAGCCGCTCGTTGTGGTACGTCGATACCGGCCCTTTGCTCGAACGCGATCTGGCGCAACGCGCCGGCCTTGGCTTCATCGGCAAGCACGCCAGTCTTATCAACCGCAAGCTGGGCAACTGGATTTTCCTTGCCGAAATCATTACCACTCTCGAAATCGAGCCGGATGTGCCGGAAAGGAACCATTGCGGGTCCTGCCGGCGCTGTCTTGACGCCTGTCCGACCGCTGCGATCACCGCCCCGTTCCAGCTCGATGCGCGCCGGTGCATTTCCTATCTGACCATCGAATTGAAGGGGCCAATCCCGGAGGAATTCCGGCCCGCCATCGGCACGCGGATTTACGGGTGCGACGATTGCTTGGCCGTCTGCCCCTGGAATCGCTTTGCCCGGGAAGGCGCGTTGATGCGCCCGCATTACCGCGCCGAATTGGCGGCCCCTGATTTGGTTGAATTGCTCTCGCTGGACGAGGCGGGATTCAAGAGGCGCTTTGCCGGCACACCCATTTTGCGGGCGAAGCGGCGGGGCTTTCTCCGCAACGTTTGCGTGGCGCTGGGGAATTGCAGCGATTCGAGCGCGCTGCCCGCCCTGGCCCGGGCGGCGGGGGATGGGGATCCGTTGATTGCCGAACACGCACGATGGGCAATAAAAAGGCTGGAGGAGAATGACGAATGTCGAAGCTCGAATGACCAATCAATGATCCAATGACGAACCAAAGATCGTGAGAGGGCCGATGTCCCATTTCGTCATTGGATCATTTGAACATTGATTCGTCATTCGGATTTCGTCAATTGACATTTGCGCCACCCTTTCCGATGGCGCTGAACCGCAGGCAAGACCTCCCGGACTGATTCTGTGCTTGCAAACAAAGGCCCACTGGGGCTACTTTGACAGCAAGCGGGGCGCGGTTAGCTCAGTGGTAGAGCATCACCTTGACACGGTGGGGGTCACAGGTTCAAACCCTGTATCGCGCACCATCTCACCATGGCCGTTTGACAAAAGAGAGATAAACAATTAACATGGAGTAAAGCTATGAAGAGGTTGATTCCCGCGGAGTGCAACGTTGAGCAGGCGTTCACGCTTATCGAACTGCTGGTCGTTATCGCCATCATCGGCATCCTGGCCGGGATGTTGTTACCCGCGTTGAGCAGCGCGAAAATAAACACCCAGAAAAAGGTCGCCCAGAGCGAGGAGGGCAATCTGGTCGCGGCCATTAATCAATATTACGCCCTATACAGCCGCCTGCCGGCTTCCACCAACGCCATCCAAGCGGCTGGTAACAATGACTTTACTTTTGGAACCGCGTGCCAAAATGCGCCCTTGTCCGCGCAAGGAGCTTATCAGAACATGAATACGACCCTCCCTTTAGTTGATGCGAACGAAACGGGTGGTGGTGGGAGGGGCCGCGGCAATCAGGGAGCCGCTTATCAGAATTATAATTCCGAGGTGATTGCGATACTGCGAGACGACAATTTCTGGCCGGAGACCAATTTTAATGGTGGCCAGCACATTTATAATCCGCAGCAAACGACACTTTTTAACGCAAAAAACGCGGTTATAGCAGGCTCGACTAGTACTACAAATCTCCCGGGCATTGGGATGAACGACGTTTTTATCGATCCGTGGGGCAGTCCGTACATCGTCACGCTGGATCTGAATTATGATGGCAAATGCATGGACTATGCCTTGAACTGGATGTACTCAAATAATGTCCCGAGGCCGACTACTCCTTTACTGATACCGGGATCGGCCATTGTCTGGTCTTTCGGGCCGTATTGGAAGACGCTCAGCACCCCTCCCAACATCAACCTTGCCGGCCAGCCTAATCAACAAATTCTTGGCCCTCTTAACTCGGGAATCAACAAGAAGTCCCTCGTCATGTCGTTCCAGTAAGCGATCCTGATTTTTTGGCGTTTTCCTTGTTGCGCATGGGGCGGTTTCCGTGTCTCCTTTCCGGGCGATAATGGCCATTAAACTATCAACTTTGTCGATCTGGCTGGGTCTCTGCGTGGCGGCGGTCAATCTGTACGGGCTGCTCCAGCCGGCCGGATTGAAGGACATCGTGCGCAAGTTGCCCCGCTCGCTGCCCGCCGGGTATCTGTTCATGCTCTGGGCCACGGCTTGGTTCATGTGGAACGTGAGCCGCGAATCGCTTTCCGACTTTGAAGCGCTCAAGCCGTTTCTTTACACGCTGTTTATCGGGGTGGGTGTCGGCTCCTGTTTTTTTGTGCAGGATTTTCTGGCGGTGCGCGGGCTGGCGGTGTTGATGCTGCTGCTGGGCAAATTGATGGTGGATAGCGAGCGCTGGGCGGAGAGCGAATGGCGGCTGGTCATCGCGGTATGGGCTTATGTGCTGGTGGTGGCTGGAATGTGGTACACCGTCTCGCCCTGGCGCCTGCGCGACGTGCTTTACTGGGCCACGGCCACGGAGAAACGGATCCGCGTCGGGAGCGCCGTGCGCTTTGCCTTCGGCTTGTTTGTGGCGTTTCTCGGTTTCAAGGTGTTTTGAGCGAAGTTCAATCCCGAAGGGATTGGCCTATTTTTCCTTCAGGGTGATTTCACCCTTCCAATCGGCGGGCAGCGTCTCGTGGCGGAGTTCTTCAATTTGGTGGAGGTAGAAGAGGGACGGCCCGTCTTTGGGGCTGAGTTCCAGCACGCGATGAAAAGCCGCTTCCGCCGCCGCAAAATCCCTGGTGGCCAGCGCGGCCAGGGCGCGGGCAAAGAGTTCGCGCAAATCTCGGGATTCAGCCTCCTGTTCGAGCCGTCCGGTCAGTTCGTGGACGCCCACCGCCTTTTCGAAACCTTTCAGGCGAAACAATCCGAGATAACGTGTAATGATTTTCGGGCCGGCGACCTGCTGCGTGTCGGAGGTGATGAGGACGCGGGTGCCGAGATATTTGTTGAGACCCTCCATGCGCGAGGCGAGATTGATGTTTTCGCCGAGGGCGGTGTAATCGACGCGGGTCATGCTGCCGAAGTTGCCGACGTTGGCCACGCCGGTGTGCAGGCCGATGCGGGTGACCAGTTCCTTGCCGTTCATGAACTGGGGCGGCTGGTCGCGGAAACGCAGGGCGGCCTCGCAAGCGCGGAAGGAATGGTCGCTTTGCAGTTCCGGCGCGTTCCAGAAGGCGAAGATGGCGTCGCCGATATACTTGACAACAGTGCCGTCGGTGGCGTGGATGCAGTTATGGACGGCGATTTGGAAATAATCGTTCATGGACCGGGCCAGATCATCCGAGTCCATGCCCTCGGAAATGTTGGTAAAACTGGCGATGTCGCTGAAGAGGATGGTGAGCAATTGCTTTTCCGCGCCCGGTTTGAGGAGTTTGGGGTTGCTGGCAAATTTTTTGACGAGCTTGGGGGAGAGGTAAAGGGAAAGGGACTGCTCGACCTTTTGTTTTTCCACGTAGAGCTGGACGGAATTGAAGGAAATCGAGAAAACCCACGCGATGGGAAGCTGCGCCAGCACGATGATTTCCCAGGCGAACCAGCGGTGGAGATGGGCAAACATGAGATAATTAACGACCGCCGCGCCGGCGGCCAGCGCCAAGACCGCCAGGCTGGATCCCATGGGCCGCAACAAAGTCAGGCCGAAGCCGGTGAGGAGGCCGCACAGGAAAATCAAAGGCACTTCCACCTGGACGGGGAGACGGAAGATGCGCTCGTTACGGAGCAGGTTCAGAAACGCCGTGGCTTGAATTTCGACCCCGCCTGTAAATGGAGTGTCCGGGTTCACATAAGAAAAAGGAGTCTGGTATTCGTCCTTTCTTTCGCCAGAGTATTTCGTTCTCAAGCGCGCCCCCACAAAGACGATTTTATCCGTGAAGAAGTTTGTGGCGACTTCTCCGGCCAGAACTTTGGAAAAGCTGGCGTTTCGAATCGTGCCGCTTGGTCCATAGTAGTTAACGTAGAATGGAAGGAACTTGTTCGATACGTTTCTGGTCACCGCGGCGTCAAGCATGGTGGCCGCAGTCCAGCCTTCGCTGGAAACCTGGTCGTTCTTGGGATCAGTGGGCAAATGAAGCCGAACTGACTGGTCGGAGTCGGGGTAAACGAAATCCGAACCGAGACGGCCATCGGCGGCATTGTATAAGGGATCATAGGGCGAGTCGAATGTGAGATAACTTCCGGCTTGGGCAGTGCCCGAGCCCCCAGTACGATAATCGGCGGCCAAGATCACTTTGCCATTCTTCTTAATGGCGCTGGCCAATTCCTCGTCTGCTTTAGGGTCTGCCCCCGGCCCAGAAAATACGATGTCAAAGACGACGCCTTTGACGTGTTCCGCCGTCAACAGATCCAGAAGTTGCGCGTGCAGGGCGCGGTTCCAGGGTCTGTCATAGGGTTGGCCCAGGTCTTGGTGAGATTGCTCATCCATGTAAACCAAGGCAGCTTCAGTGGGATAAACCACACCGCGCACGCGAAAGGGAAGGTCGTAACTCCATTGCGCCAATTTATCGCCTAGGGGGGTTAATAAGGCCGAGCCTGCGATAGCCGAGAGAAGCGCCCCCACGCTGGCCGTGCGCCAGTTCTTTTTCAGCCGGGAAAGCAGCTCTTCAAAGCCCGCGCGAATAATGAAGCGATCCCGCCCTCGGTTTTCAGCGGGCTGATTCATGGGCCGGCCTAGAAATTGAATTTAAGACTGGCCATCAAGGTCCGGGTGCGGGCTTGTTCGAGGAAGTAGGTCACGGGATCGACGTTGTAACCCTGGTTGAACATATTGACGAGGCCGATGGCCATCTCGATATGACGCCGCGGGAAGCGGTAGCCGCCGTAAATATTGCACTGCCAGAAATCCGCGCCCGGCTCCGATGCTCCGCTTGCGGAGAAGCCGTTATAGGCGTTGTGCTGGACCCACCAATTGGCTTGGAAGGTGCTGAAAAAGCCGCAGGGCAGATAGTAATTCCCGAACATGCTGAATTCATTCAACGTCGAGTTCTCATGGTTTTGCACGAATGTCGTCCCTGTGATCGGAGAGTCGTTGACGGAAACGTCCACCGCAGTCAAAGCATAGCGCGCCCCGACGGACACTTCCCTGCCAATCAACTGGTTGACGCTGACAAACGCATCCTCTTCCTGGAAATACTGGGACTGGCCCAAAGGTGCCAGGGTCACGGCGGGCGTGACGATTTCTCCGCCGATCTGTTGGTTTCCCTCCGAAGTCAGCACTTGGGCCTCGACGTCAACATAGGTTCCGGTGGAGAATTTGTGATCAATGCCCAATCCGTAGGCTTCAAACACGAGGCCTGGCGGAGTGCCAAAGCCCGACGATTGCGGAATGAGGCTGCGGAAGGATTGGTTGAAACCAGCGATCTGGCTCGGCTCGATGGTTGTGCTGCTGTCATTGATCAAACCGCCCATGGAGCGGGTAAAATCCGCGCGGACGCGGGTGCCGTCCCCTGGCGTCCAATCCAGGCCGAACTTGGGTGTGAGGCGTCCTTTTTCCTGTTCCTGGCTGGAGATCGGCGGCTGGCCCAAGTTGACCGGGTAGCGCTCCCAATCATACGTCAGGCCGCCTGTAAGTTTGAGCGAATCGCCCAGTTTCAAATTGTAATAACCATAAGCGCTATACCGCTCAAACTCCGTGTTCACGCCCGGCACATAGGGCAGGGACGGCGCTCCGAGAAAGAGATTGGGCACTCCAATCACATCGGCTGATTGCATGCTCTCGTTCTGATAGCGCGCGCCCGCGATCACACTTTGTTTTTCGCTTTGATAAATGTGCTGCACCTCGAGCGAGTTCAGTTCCGTCGTCCTTTGCAGGTAGTCGGTGCTGGCGCCGTCACCAGGAGCCCCCAGAACAGGCACGTTATACAATCCATCGTAAGATGAGAAATGGTCCTGCAGATTGCGATAAAGGAAGAGCGTCTGATTTCCGGTGCCCCAGTCGCGATGGTAGCCAATCAGAATATTCGGGTCCTGCTCTTCGTACTCCTCCAAAGTGGGGTCGTAACCCGTCGAGGTGGCGGACTTGGGCGTGTTCCAGTTATAATATTGGAATGGATCCCCGGCCTGGAGTTCCGTCCGTTCCACCTCCAGGAAGGCCGTGTCCTTGGGCGTGATCTGGTATTTGACCTCCGCCGAATAATCCGAGTTGTCGATGCCGTTATTGGGGCGCCAGCCGGGATCGGTGTAATAATAAGCATTCAACGCATAAGCCAGGGGGCCGGAGACGCCAAACTGCGAGCCGTTCTCCATCCAGGCGCCGCGGCTGAAGTATTCGGTTTGGGAGCTGACTCCCAAGCCGTCGGCGGCAAACAATTTGGAGTATTCCTGCTGGGAAACATTTTGGGAAAGCACACCCGCGCCGACCGGGGAAAGCAGGTTGGCCATCAACAACTCATCCTCCCACGGGGTCTGATAGCGCAAGTCCTCCTTTTTCGGATCCTGCAACGCGTCGTAAGTTTCGGACAGGAACAAATGGGCGGAATAATTGGCGTAATCGTCCTGCAGCGCCTTGGTCGCCTCGCGCACAGCCACGTCGCTGAATCCGGCGTCTTCGTAAATCAAGGCGAGATTGGCGCTGCGCACGGCCTGGTCCTGGTCGAGCAAAAACTTGGAGCGAAACACGGCGCGGTTGCCGTTCAAGTCCTCGGAATGCTCCAGGTCTTTGATGGCCTGGTTGATGCAGTTAAGCTGGTCGTTCAACAAGGCCGCGTAGAGCCAGGCGGTCGGGTCGTTCGGATCCAGTTTCATGGCCAAGCGGAGTTCGTTGGTGGCCAGATGGGTGTTCCAGGAATACTGGAAAGGCCGATCCAGACTCCAGCCCTTACCCAGGTAGCTGCGCAAGAAAGCGCGATTGGGTTCCAAGGCGGCGGCGGTTTCCAGGTCCTGGCGGCCTTCGTTCACATTGTTGCCGCGGATGCGCACCAAGCCGCGTCCCAGCCAGCCATTGGCCAGCGCGCCATCCGTTGCAATGGCTTGATCAAAATAGAGACCGGCCTGGCTGATCTTGTTCTGCGCGCTGAGAGCGAATCCTTTCAAAGCCAGCGCCTGGGCGTTGCGGGGTGAAAGCGTCAGGCCCTTGTTCAGAGCGTCCAGGGCCGGTTCAGTCTGCCCAAAGCTGAAATTCATTTCCGCCAGCCGTTCCTGGGCGAAGCCGAAACTTGGTGATTTGGCCACGGCGCTCTTGGCCATGCTCAGGGCCGCGGGCAGGTCGCGGCGGGCTTGCGCCTGATAGGAGCCGGCCAGAAACTCGGTGGCCAGGGTGCGCGGCGCGGTGCGCGTCCAGGGCTGGCCTTTGACTGACGCAATCATTTCTTGCAGGGCGCCGGCCAACGCGGCCGCGCGCGGTTCGTGGTTCGTCTCCTGCAACAATTGAAGCGACCCGTCCACCTGCCCGACTGCCAGCAGCAAAGCGGCGTAATAGACGCGCTCGGATTCCGACGCGGTGGTGCGGCCCTCGGGATATTTGGCCAGGGCCTGCAATAAATCCCCGTTGCGATAAGCGTCCAGCGACGATCCCAGCGCGTCTTTGGTGTCCGCGTTCAACTCCAGTTCGTCGGGATCCAAAATGGCCGGATAATAAAGCGTCCATTGGATGATATTGACGGCGTCGATGAGGGGTGCTGTTTTTGGAGCCTGACCGGGTTCGACCACGGCTTTCTGGCCGGTTTGAACCTGGAGAGTGCCTTGGTTGTTGGTCAGATCGACCTGGCCATCCAGCAACGCTAATTCCATCCGGCCGTTGCCAGCCACGGCGAGGTTGAATTCCGTTCCCCGAATAGCCCCCGAGGCGGAAGGCGTGCGGAACTGGGTTTCCGACGGCTTGTCGCGGTTGAAGAAATAGGCGGCACCGGATTCCAAATCGAGGACGGAGCGCGCTCCGGGCTGTTCGGGCGGCTGGATTTCCAGCGTGGTTAATTCATACACACGCAGCACGCTCAAAGTGGAAAGCCGCAGGGTGGCCCGGCTGTTTTTGCCCGTGCGAAGACGATCCCCCAGCTTCAATGGCTGGTTGGGGCGGCCGGCGGTCCAGACGGCCTGACCGCGAGGCGCCACCTCGACCTTGCCGGAAACAGTCAAGAGAACGGCGTCGTTCGCGCCGCCCTGCGTACCCTGGCCCTGGACAAAAACGTTGCTTGACAAGCAAGCCAAAACAACGAGCGGTCCTGCCAGCCATCGATAAGAACAGTTTGTCAATCTCATGAGGGTTTAATTGATTGCCGCGGAGTCTATGCTTTTGACCTGTCAAATGCAAGCAAATCGTGCGATGGAAATAATGGGCTTTAAGTTGTTGATGGATGGCAAGTTACACCAAACCACGCCGGAATGCCCTGCTGGCTGCCGCGTGCCGCCCGACCCGTGAGGAGGTCGATTGCGCCGCGACTTTGCCTTGCATCCGCGGGGCGTTCGGCGTCTAATGGGAGTTGACAGCGCGGACGGTTCTGATGAAGACTTTTGAGTATCTTAACCGCAAGTCTCACACGACGCTGATCGTGACGGGACTTGTCATGGTGATTTACATCGGTGAGTTGGATTATGTCACCGGGCCAATGGTCGCGCTGATGGACTTCTATCTCATCCCGATTATTTTTGTGGCCTGGTTTGTCGGGCGGTGGGCTGGAGTGTTCGTAGCGATGGTCTCCGTCCTGATTTGGTGCGGCGCCAAAATTATTGACCCCGGTTCCATCGTCAAACCCTGGCTGCTGGTGTGGAACACTTTGCAGCGGCTGGGTCTGTATGCCAGCGTGGGGCTTTTGACTTCGGAAGTGGCGGAACGCAAGCACGTGGAACAAGCTTTGCGCCAGGCCCAGGAAGGCCTGGAAACTCGCGCGCGGGAACTGGCCGGTTCCGAAAGCGCCCTGCGCCAGCAAAGCAGCATCCTGCAATCCATTTTGAACAGCATGGGCGACGGGGTCATCGTGGCCGACGCCTCGGCCAATATTCTACTTCTCAATCCCGCCGCCGAGCGCCTCATTCGCGCCGGGCTGGGCACGGGGGAACAGGGCAAACAGGACGAACAGGCCGAGCGGCATCAAACGTATCTCCCGCAATCCCTCAGGACTCGCGCCAGCAAAGAACATCCCCTGTTGCGCGCCATCCGGGGCGAGACCATCGACGGCGCGGAAGTCTTTTTGCACCCATCCGGCGCATCGGACGGACTGTGGCTGACCGTCACCGGCCGTCCGCTGGTTGATGAGCAAGGCCGCGTACAAGGGGGTGTGGTGGTCTATACCGACATCAGCCCGCGCAAGCTCATGGAAAAACAAATCGCTGAAATCAGCGATCGCGAGCAGCGCCGCATCGGACAGGATTTGCACGATAATTTGTGCCAGCACATGGTCAGCATTGCTTTTGCCGCCGAGCTGTTGCGCGACAAGCTGGCGCGCAAGGAATTGCCGGAAGCCACCCAGGCCGAGACCATCGCCGAAATGGTGAGCGAAGGCATTTCGCAGGCTCGAAATCTGGCGCGCGGCCTTTACCCCGTCCGCCTGGAAGTCGATGGACTCACCTCCGCTTTGGAGGAACTGGCCGCCGGCGCGCAGGCGCGCAACAATATCGCCTGCCATTTCGCCTGCGACGAACAGGTCCTGATCCATGACGAAGTGGCCGGGAGCAACCTCTATCGCATTGCCCAGGAGGCCGTCAACAATGCGGTCAAACACAGCCGCTGCAAAAACATTTCCATCGGCCTGGGCGCGGTCGAAGACGAGGTGACGCTGACCGTCAAGGATGACGGCATCGGCTTCCCGGAAACCCTGGATGCCGGCGGCGGCATGGGCCTGCACATCATGAATTACCGGGCCAACATGATCGGGGCCTTCCTCGACATCCGCCGGGGCGCGGGCGGCGGCACCATTGTCATTTGTTCCTTCCACAATCAATCCATTCCAAAAAATGAGCGCATCCTCGCGAACCAAACTTGAGAAAAACGAAGCCACCGCCAAAACGAAGGTGTTTCTGGTTGACGATCATCCGTTGGTGCGCGAATGGCTGACGCAATTGATCCAGCGCGAGACCGACCTGGCGGTTTGCGGCGAGGCGGAAGACACGCACGAGGCGCTGGCCAGGATCACCGAAACGGCACCGGACATCGTCATTGCCGACATCTCGCTCAAGACCACCCACGGCCTGGAACTGGTCAAGGACCTCCAGGTCCGGTTTCCGTCGCTGCCCGTGCTGATCCTCTCCATGCATGACGAGTCCCTCTATGCCGAGCGGGTCTTGCGCGCCGGGGCCAAGGGCTACATCACCAAACAGGAAGCCACCAAAAAAATCCTTCCGGCCATCCGCCAGATGCTCTCCGGGCAGATTTACATCAGCGAAAAAATGGCCTCCCGCATGGTGCATAAAATGGTCCTGGGCCGGGCGCAGGAGCAAAAATCCCCGATCGAACGCCTGACCGACCGCGAATTGGAAGTCTTTCAATTGATTGGGAGCGGGCAGGGCACGAGGCGCATCGCCGCCGAACTGCATTTGGGGATCAAGACCGTCGAGTCCTACCGCGCGCGCATCAAGGAGAAACTGAAACTGGAGGACGGCACGCAATTATTGCAGCAGGCCATCCAGTGGGTCCACAGTTTGAAGGACCGTTGACCGGCCCGAAGGGGAATTCGTCAACCGCATCCGCCGTCCACGTCAGACGAACAGGCTGGCCGCGTTGGCCGAGGTGGGAAGGAAACGGCCGCCGGAAAAACTTTCTTCCACTTGACTGCCATTCCACCGCCGCAGCCGATAGACCTGGGCAAACATGAAATGCGCCGCCGCCTGCCCCTGCCCTCCCACCAGCTCGCTGCCCCGGCGCACGTTGTCCTGCATCCAGGCCGGCAGCA
Source organism: Limisphaerales bacterium (assembly GCA_052325505.1). Taxonomy (GTDB): domain Bacteria; phylum Verrucomicrobiota; class Verrucomicrobiia; order Limisphaerales; family Palsa-1400; genus DASRLE01. Next base: position 14,467 of record JBKQUS010000100.1, on the reverse strand, counting down.
GCAGGTGATACGGATTGCGCCGCACTTCGCCGGCGTGAAATGACGTCGCCGCCACCAGTTCCGCCACCTCCTCCGCGCTGAATTCCACCAGCAGGTTGGGCGATTGCATTTGCCCCCAAAACTCCATTTCCACCAGGTAACACTTCAAATCCTTCACGGCCTTCAACGCGTCCATGACCAGGTAATGGACGCCGATATGCGTGCTGTTCCAATCCAACTCGTGCGGCAGGAAAACAACCCGCGGCCGGTGTTCCGCCAGGATTTTGACCGCCGCTTCGACCTTCTTCGACCAGGCGGACGGATCCTTGGCGCGGGTCACGGGATTCACGTTGTCCAATCCATTCGGGGCCAATTGCGCCAGGCCGAAGCCGAGATAGGCGCAGGCGCCCTGCAATTCCTGGAGCCGCGCGGCCTTGCGTTCCGGCAATCTTCCCAGAGTGACGGAGGCGTCAATCACATTCCAGCGCGCCTCGCGCAACAGGCGCAGGGCCAACCCGCCGCCGACTGTCTCGTCGTCGGGATGCGGGGCGAAGAAAAGCGCCTTGGGGGCGTCAGGACCGGTTTGGGGCCGGGGAACCGGGGGGAACCCGCCCAGCGGGAGGGAGCGTCCATCCACGACCAGCCGCGCAAAACCCGAGACAAAATCAGTGTAAGGATTCATCGAAGGGAAAGGCTAAAGGCTGAAGGCTGAAGGCTAAAGGAAAAATTCTTTTGAGCGGCGGCACGCCGCCCGTCTGAAAACGGACTTTGCGTTTAGACGTCTAAATGTAAAGCGCGCTTCGCCGCCTGATCGACTTTGGCGGCGAAGACGAAGTCGCTTTCCGTCAATCCATCGATCTTATGCGTCCAGAGGGTCAGCTTGACCCTGCCCCAGGCCAGATAAATATCGGGATGATGATTCTGTTGCTCGGCCAATTCCCCCACCTGATTGGTGAAATCGAGCGCCTTGCGAAAATTCTCGAATTTATATTCCCGTTCCAGGTGATGTTCGTTGACCACGTGCCAGCTTTCCCCCAATTCCTGCGCCAGCCGGGTCAAATCGCTTTCTTTGAGGGGCGGCACGCCACCCCTGCACGGCACACAATCTTTTTGCGCTAAATCAGCCATAATTTGAACCTTTCCATGCATGCGGGTTGCCGTCAATGCCTGTGATCTCAAATTATTTTCCGGTAAGAATGACGGTGCATAATTCGAAAGGGATGACACCGCGGGAAGACAGTTGACTCGGTGTGCTTATCGTGGCACAATTGACCCATGCGACGCCGCCATGTTTCTTTATCGAATGTCATTGACCGCACCATCGAGTCCCAGGTGAAACTGGGACGCTACAAGGATTTTTCTGCCGCCATCCAGGACGCCGCGTGGAATTATTTTGTGGGGCCGGACTCGCCGTTTGAGGAGTACGGCGTGACGCCGGCAGAAGTGGAGCGCGCCCACGCCAAAGTTCTTGCCGGAATAAAACGCGAGCGTCGCAAAGGAATACTCAAACCCTGGCGCCCGTGATTCTCACCCGTCCCTCCTATCTGCGCGCCTTCAAGCGGCTGTCATCAACCCGGCAGGCCGCCGTTAACGCCGCACTGGAACGGTTGCCGGAAGTTTTTGGACGTCCGCACATGCATGCCGGCATCGGCATTCGTCCGTTTGGCGGATTTTACGAGTGTCGCATCGGACGGGAACTGCGCGTCCTGTTTGTATTTGATCGGGGCGATTTTATTCTCGTCACGGTGGGTGATCACGATGCCGTGGCGCGTTTTATACGCGACAATTCCTGATTACGCGGTCGTTGAAACCGTTGCTGCTGAAGCCGCTTCGTCGTCGCGGCGGCGTTTCTCGGCCAACACAGGCGCATTGCCGTTACCTAGATTGGAATCCGTCGCGATTGTGGCCAGCCCCATGCCGAAGCCTTTGAGCGGGTTGTGCCAGCGCGCGTTGCCGGTGAGCGGATCAAGACAGAAGATTTCGCCGTCGCACGAGGCAAGAACGGATTCACTTTGCAGAACCACATTGACGAAACCTGAGCCAGTGAGATGCGTTGCCCATACCTGCCCGCCTGTCGCACGATTCAGGGCGACGACTGATCCTTTGATACCGATGAATACTAATTCAGAGATTTTCATAAAATGTCCTTCATGCCACATCAATCCTAAGCCTTCAAATGTTCCCGTAACTGGCGGACCAGTTCCGCGGCCGACACTTGGCCGGGAGCGGTCGGCTTGTCCAGATACCCGTAGGTCAGGCACGAGCCAAGTCTTGGGAAGGACACGCGCGTTTGCTTCCAAGCATCCCCCATACCAATCACGCACGGGGGCCGCTTGCCTCTCCTGCTCAACAATGCCCGCAACGTATCCACGTCGGCCTCGCTCCGAATCATCGTCGCGATCTTGGCCACAGCGCCGTTCTGCTGCGCCCGTTCCACGATGGATTCCAATTCGGCCAGGGGCGGCGTCTTCTGAAAATCATGGTGGGAAACGAGACAGACCGTGCCCAGCTTCTCCGCCTGCTTGGTCACGGCGGCGCAAATCACGCTGCTCAATTCCACATCTACGGCTGACAGCGCTGACAGCCCCTCTTGGAAAATCCTCAACCGCCCCTCGTTGTCTTCCGGCCATTCCCCGCCTTCGCTGCGCAGGCGGACTGTCAACAATACCGGCTTACCCCGCGCCTCGATTGCCTTGCACCGCTCCAGCCAGTCCGGCGGGCGCCCAGTCTTGTCCAGGCGCACTTCAACCAGGTCCCCCGCCAGCGGAAAGTCTCCATCCAACGACGACAACACCCCCACAACCAGCGGCCCGGCATCCAGGTTCAATTTCACAGGCGGATCATGCCGAAAAGACTTTAAACCTTAAACCTCAAACTTTAAGCTGCCGCCAATCGAATCGCTCTATGACCAAGACCATCATCAAACCATCCGGCGCCGCTCCCGCCGCCGGCCCTTACAGCCACGCGGTGCGCGTGGGCGAACTCCTTTTCTGCGCCGGCCAGATCCCGGCTGATCCGGCGACGGGCCAGCTTGTCGGCGGCGATATCCGCGCCCAAACGGAGCGCGTGATGCAAAACGTCAATATCATTTTGCAAGACCAGGGCCTGACCCTGGGCCATGTCGTCAAGACCACGGTCTTCATGACGAACCTGGCCGAGTTTGCCGCCATGAACGAAGTCTATGGCCGGCATTTTCGCGCGGACCCGCCCGCCCGTTCCACCGTGCAGGTGGCCGCCCTGCCGCGCGGCGCGAACGTCGAAATTGAAGTCATCGCCCACTACTGATGCCTCTCTTCTTCCAGCTTGCCATCGCTTTTGTCGCCGGCGCGATTCTGGGCGGGTTGTTCGGCCTGTTAATCGGACGACGGCCGGGCTTCCCGGCGGATGCCCGGCTGGAGAACGAATTGCGCCAGCAACTTCAGCAACGCGAGAAGGAACTCGATTCCACCCGCGCACAACTGAGCAAATCTGCCGCCGATCTGGCCACAGCCGAAGCCAACTGCGCCGCCGCCCGGCAAACGCTGGCCGAAACGCGCGACCTGCACGCCGCCCATTTGCGCGACGCCAGGGAAACCCAGGAAAAAGCCCTGGCCGACCTGCGCCAAACCTTCCAGGCCCTCAGCGCCGATGCCTTGCGGCAGAACGCGCCCCAGTTTCTCCAGTTGGCCAACGAGACCTTCGCCAAATTCCAGGAAACGGCCAAAGGCGATCTGTCCACCCTCGTCCAGCCCTTGAGGGAGCAATTGGATACCTACCAAAAACGCCTTCAGCAAAGCGAATCCAACCAGTCCACCACTCTAGGCGAAGTGAAGAAGCAACTGGAAAGCCTCGCCCAGAACAGCCAGAACCTTTCCAGCGAGACCCTGCAACTGCGCCGCGTCCTCAGTTCCAACCAAGCCCGCGGCCGCTGGGGCGAGGAAACCCTGCGCCGCGTCGTCGAAGCCGCTGGCATGAGTCCCCACTGCGATTTCACGGAACAGAACCAGGTCGATGACAAAAAGCCGGATTTAATCGTCCGCCTCCCCGGCGACCGGATAATTATAGTCGATTCAAAGGTGCCGGACTTGGATTTCCTGCAAGCCATCGACACCGCCGACACCGTCCAGCGCGCTCAAGCCCTGGACCAGCACGCCGCCAAGTTGAAGGACACTATCCGCGACCTGGCCAAAAAGGATTATCCGGCCCAATATCCCAACGCCCTTGATTACGTCGTGTTGTTTGTTCCGGCCGAATCTCTTTTCAGCGCCGCGCTGGAGGCCGACCACGAGCTGATCGTCTGGGCCTCACAACGGAAGATCATGCTGGCCACGCCGACCTCGCTCATTGCCTTGCTGCGCGCGGTCAGCGTCAGTTGGCAGCAGCACGCGCAGACGGAGAACGCGCGCGAGATCGCGGCCTCGGCCCAGGAGCTGTTCAATCGCGTGGCCAAATTCTTCGAACATTTCGAAAAAATCCGCGCCGGCCTGGAAAAGGCGACTGGTTCTTTCAACGACGCCGTCGGCAGCTACGACCGCATGGTGCGCCCCAGCGGCGAGAAACTGATCAAGCTAAGCGGCAGCGCGGCGGCGAAAAACCTTGGGGAGATTGCGCCGCTGGACACCACGTTGCGCCTGCCGCCAGCGTGATGCGGTTCTCTATGAGCAAGACGAAAGAAAGTGATGAAGCTGTAGTTGAGCGTGCCCGGAAGCGCCTTGCCAGCCGCCGGTCGCTACGATGGGTCATGTTCTGTTATGCCATCGTTTTTCTTGGGGTTGCGGTGCATTGCAATTTTAAGATCATCGACAGGATTGAGCAGTCCGAAGACGACCAGTTTCTCATGGGATTTATGTCTGGCATAGCTACGGTAATTGCCTGCTTGACCTATGGTATAATCGGCGCCTTGTGCCTCGGCAAATCCCTCGCAGGTTTCGATCGGAACTTACGCACGGAAGAATTGTTGGTCCAATATCACGATCGTCTGCGTGACCAACAGGGCGTATCCCCAGCCGCGCAAGTAGGACCACCGACCAAACCCGTCACCGAAACGAAACGCAAAGAGGGTTGAGCATTGAACCGAACGGGCCGGTGGATGGCCCGACAATCCGGCTTGCAGTTTTTGCCGGATTGAGACAATAACTTTGACCATGCCTGTGGAAACACTCAATTGCCCGATGTGCGGCGCGCCGGTCTCCTCGGATTCGCCGCAGTGCGAACATTGCGGGGCGCGGCTGGCCACAGTAGCCTGTCCCTCCTGTTTCGGGATGATGTTCGTGGGCGCAAAGTTCTGTTCCCACTGCGGCGCCAGGGCCGACCGCACCGAAGTTCCCGACGGGACCCACGAACTCTGCCCGCGCTGCCGCGTCGAGATGGAAGCCGTCCTCATTGGCAAAACTCATTTGGAGGAATGCCCGAAATGCGAGGGCGTGTGGGCTGACGCCGATTCGGTGCAGCAAATCTGCCAGGACCAGGAACAACAAGCCGCCGTGCTTGGCATGGCCACGTCGCAGGCCGCGCAGACGGTGAATATTGAGGAACACATCCACTACATCCCGTGTCCGGTCTGCAAGGGCCTGATGAACCGGGTGAATTTCGCGCACTGCTCGAACGTCATCGTCAACGTTTGCGGCCGGCACGGGACGTGGTTCGACAAGGACCAACTTCAGCGTGTCGTTGAGTTTATACGCGCAGGCGGCATCGAGAAGGAGCGCGCCCGGGAGATCGAGGATTTGCAAGAGCGCGAGAGGCATGTGCGGGCCGCCGCCGTCGCCGACGCCTGGTCCGCAAAAGACCTTCAGCCGGGATGGTGCGATGACAATCGGAATTTTGCCATCTCCGCCGTGGCCAGTGTCATTGGCCAGTTCCTGCGCAAATAATTTCCGGATTACGCCCCCATGCCTTCTTCGAAGGAGCCGGCGGCGATTTTGAAGCATAGGTTGTCGCGCACGTAGGCGATGCCGTTGGCGCTGGTCGTGTCCAGGTCCCGGTAGGCGCTTTCGGCCTCGACGACCAGCGGTGCTGTCCGCGTTCCCATGACCTTGCAGTAACGCTGCGGGTAACCGCTGTGCATCATAAGCTCCGCGTAGCGCGTCATGTTCAAATCGCCCGAGGCGATATCGACAAATTGCATCGCCCTCTTTTGCCAGCCGCTTTCCATCATGCGCAACGGGAAATTGGCCCGGACGACAAAATTCTTGACGTGGCAGGCGTAAATGCGCGGGGCCACCTTCAGGAAACGGGTTTCCCAGCTTTCCCCCTCCCAGCAATGGGACGGATCGGCGTTGACGCCCAGGCATTTGTCGCCGTCGCAGACCTCCACCAAACCGTTGAAATCGTCCGCGCACATTGCGGCCGTGCCGGGATGGATCTCATGCGCGAGGATGATGCCGAGTTTTTTGGCGTGCGCGCGAATTTTGGCCGTCTTCTTGACAAACCGTTCCTGGCCGCTTTTCACCAAGTCATAGTCCGCCCCCTTCCAGAACCCCCACGGGTAGCCGGTGGCCACTTCCCAGCCGAAGGCGACGCCCCAGAACATGGGCACGATCCTGATGTCGAGAGCCGCCGCCAGATCCAGCAGGCGCAGCACATAACTCTCGCTCCATTTCTCGATTTCAGCCGCGGATTTTTTGGCGACGTCGGGTGGCAAAAACGGCCGGACGGTCGGGCTTTCCGTCCAGGCGGTGGTGTGGACCCAGAAAGGGCAGTGGGCCGAAATGCCGTCGAAATTCATGCCGCGCGTGGCGAAGGCCTGTTTGATTTCGGCGGGGGATTTGAATTTCGCGCCGTCCTGGAGCATGTAGTTGGACGGCTGGGCGCCGGCGGCGCTGGAGGCTTTGGCGTAATCCAAAAAATCAGTGAGAGATTTCGCGCCGTGTTGGGCGCCTTCGATGCTGGGATGAAAACATGTTTGGGCCATAAAATTTAAATGTGTTTAATGAAACTTCCACGAGACTAGAACGGATCAACGCCGGAAATCAATCCCTTTCAATTTTCCAATACACCGCATACCGCTCATGGTGCAGTTCGTAGAATGGAACAAGAAGAATTTCCTGGTCCCCTGTTGTTTTCAATTGAAAGGTGAGTGGCTCGCCTTTCACCGCCTTGACCCGGGCCGGCGCCCGGGCCGGTTTACAAGACAACGTCGGGACTTCGGGCAACGGTATTTTCGCAAAGTCCAATTGATTCGGCGCCAGTTGTCCATTCTGCGGCAGTCCCTCGACGCCCAACTTGCCCGCCAGCGTCACCGGGCCGTAGAGGAAAGCGATGTGCTCCGCGTCGCCGGGCAATGTTTCCACGTGCAACCGCATGGGCAGGCGCACCTCGACTTTGTCTTGATTATGCCAGGCGCGCTCGATGGTGAGATACGTCCCCGGGCCGCCCGTCACTTTTTGTTTCCGGCCATTGACGCGCACCGTCACTTTCCCGGCCCATGCCGGGTGGCGGATCCGGAGCGCAAATGTCGCCGGCGTGGCGCAGTCGAAGGTCAGTGTGGTCGTGTCCTCCTCGGGGAATTTTGTTTCCTGCCGCACCGTCACCCCTTTTTCAGTCCAGCGCAGTTCTGATGGGATGAACAGGTTCACGTAAAGCGCATTCGTGCCGTGGAAATAAATGGTGTCGCCGTACTTGGCGTGATTCTCCATTCCGGTGCCGACACAGCACCAGAACGAGTCCAGCGGCGTCGAGTAGGTTTTGAAACGCCCCGCCTGCAGCGGAACGAAGTACGTCATCATGCCGCTGTCGGGGTCTTGCGAGGCGAGGATCTGGTTGTAAAGCCCGCGTTCGTAGAAATCCATCAGCTTGGCCGACGGTTCCCATTCGAACAAATGCCGCGTCAATTTGAGCATGTTGTAGGTGTTGCACGTCTCCGCTGTCTCCGGGGAAAGGTGTTTGGCGAAATCGTTGGTGGGGAAGAAATGCTCCCGGTCGCTGTCCCCGCCGATGACGTAGGAGCGGTTCAAAGCCACGCGTTGCCAGAAGAATTCGGCGATGTCATGAAACCGCTTGTCGCCCGTCAGTTCATACTGGCGCGCCGCGCCGGTGATCTTCGGAATCTGCGTGTTGGCGTGCAGGCCGTTGAGTCTGTCCTCGCCCGCCGCCAGAGGCGCGAACACCTTCTCGTGGTTGAAGGCCTGGGCCAGCTTGAGATGATCGGGTTTGCCGGTGACGGCGTAAAGGTTGGCCAGCACCTCGTTCATGCCGCCGTGTTCGTTGCCCAAGGCGCGCTGCATCTGTTCGGAGGAGAGCCGGCCGACGCGGAACTTCAGCCAGTCCGCCATGCGCGTGAGCACGTCGAGCGCCTGCGGATTGTCGCAGCATTTGTATGTGTCCAACAGGCCGGCCATGATCTTGTGCAACGTATAGTAAGGCGCCCAGACCGGTTGCGCCCGGTCCACACGGTCAAAGAATGATTCCGGATACGCGGACAGGAACCCCTTGTTAAAACCCTTTGCGGGCATCGCCTCCTGGCATTTGGCCAGTTCAGCCACCAGATAATCCGTCCGCTTTTTCAATGCCGCGTCGCCCGTGCTCGCGTACATCAGCGCGCAGGCTGAAAGATAATGGCCCACGCAATGCCCGCGCACTTCGCAATTCGGGCTTTCCCAGCCGCCGAGCGGCTCCGCCGTTGAGGGCAAACCGGCCGTCACGCGAAAATTGTGCAGCAGCCGGTCCGCGTCCAGGCTCAACAAATAAGCCTTGTCGCGCAGCATGGCGTCGCGGAACGGCCCGTCGAGCAGGCGCACGTCTTCCAGCGGAAAAGGTTCCGCCTTCAACTCAACGACCGGGGAAACCTTGTCAATCGGCGCGGCCAAGGATGCCATCCCGGCCCAATCCGCCAAAAGAACCGCGGTCGTGCCGACGATCAAACACCTGGGAGAAAATGGAAAACAGAAACGCTTCATGGCGGCAGGATATTCCCCGTCGGCAAAGCGGTCAACACTCGTGCATCGGAACTGGAAGGGGAATATTCTGCAAACCCTTCTTCTCTGCCCCGACAAATATAGTCGCAAAAAATCGCAAAAAACGCGAGATTGATACATAGGTCCCAAAAATCGGTAACGGTTACAGTGTTGATAGTCAAGGACTTAGCCGGTAACACAAATGGCAACGCAGCGGTAACATGTTACTCCCTTTTGGGGAAATGAGATCTGTCTCCTTTTGCCAATCGCATGAAGCCCTTTCGTGGCTTGCCCTAAATAGCCGTGAAAGATAGCGAGTTCATGGCCGTAACACACAATGGCGTATTCTATGTGAAGCTGAGGGGATGGCACCACAATTTGAACGGCGTCGCCTACAATCCTAACACAAACTTTTTCGCGCCGGGCATCGTGGGCTTCAAGCCTATTGGGTACCATTGGTACGTATGGGCTGTCACGGACGACACGAGGACGTTTACGCAGGTGTATGAAGGAACAAAGCCATAGTTGGCCTAGTCTTATACTCCGAGTGGTGGCCCTTGTTATCAGGCTGACATCTCTTGGACAATTATTAGCCTATTAAACAAGGTTAAGGGCGACGGGGGCCGGGCTGCGCCCGGCTCCCCCGCCGCCCCCTCAACCAGTCGTTCATTCCACCATTTCGGCCTCTTTAATGACCAGCCGTTTGTCCTGTTCTATCCAGCGCAGCACTTTCAGCGTGACTTGCTGGAATTCCGGCAGCTTTGGAAACGCGACGACGTTTCTTGCGCCCTTCCGGTTTCCACAGATGCTAAAAACGCCGGGATGCAATCAGACTTCCAGCAGCAGGCGCGCGGGTTTTTCAATCATTTCCTTGATCTGAATCAGAAATGTCACCGCCTCGCGTCCGTCCACGATCCGATGGTCGTAGCTCAGAGCCACATACATCATCGGGCGCACCACGACGTTGCCGTCCACAGCCACGGGCCGTTCCTGGATGGCGTGCATTCCCAGGATGGCGCTCTGGGGCGGATTGATGATCGGCGTAGACAGGAGAGAGCCATAGACGCCGCCGTTGGTAATGGTAAAAGTGCCGCCTTGCAATTCATCGGGTTTGAGCTGGCTGGCCTTGCCGCGCGCGGCCAGACCGGCCACGGCGATTTCCACCTCGGCAAAACTCATTTTCTCCGCATTGCGCAGCACGGGCACCACCAGCCCCTTGCCTCCGCCGATGGCCACGCCGATGTCAAAATAATGATGATAAACAATGTCGTTGCCGCGAATCGAGGCGTTGACCTGCGGGATGGCCTTGAGCGCCTCGACGGCAGCTTTGATGAAGAACGACATGAATCCCAGCTTGACGCCGTATTTCTGCGTGAAGGTTTCCTGGTATTGCTTGCGTAAGGCGATGACGGCGGACAGGTCGATTTCGTTGAACGTCGTCAACATGGCCATGGTTTGGTGGGCCTCGACCAGGCGTTGCGCGACGGTGCGGCGCAACAGCGTCATGGGCACCGCCTCTTCTTGACGTCCCGGCGCGCCTCGTTCTCGCGCTGCTGGAACCGGCGGCTCCTCCTTCCTGCGCTCTGCGACCCGAGGTGCTGGAGCTGCCGGGTCGGGCGCGGCGACAGGCTCCGCCGGTTTGGGCGCCGGTTTCTCCGCCTTGGGCTCGGGTTTGGCTTCTTCCTTCGGTTTGCCCGTCGGCTCGATCAAGGCAATGACCTCGCCCACCGCCGCCTTTTCTCCCGTGCGCTTGATGATCTTCCCCAGCGTGCCGGAGACGGGACACGGCAGTTCCACTGTCGCTTTTTCCGATTCCAGCGTGACAACGTTGTCATCTTTATTGACTGCGTCGCCTTCGCGTTTGAGCCACGGACCGATTTCCACCTCGGTCACGGACTCTCCCACCGAGGGCACTTTTAATTCGAATGCCATACGAATAATTCTCCAGCCAAACCATTCATTTTGCAATATTCCGCCGTCACTCTCGCGCAAAGATCCGGACGGTGTTGGCCTTGCGTTCCATCCGTTTGACCAGCCACCAAGCAGCGTTCACGACAATGATCTCCCGCGCGCCTCCCCATACTGCCAGGTCGGCCCTGGCATTACCGGCGTAGTCGAACCCGCGTTCGCCAAATTTTTCCGTCAGCAATTTGAGCTTGTGCGTGCTGCGCAAATTTGTCTTGCCGTCGCTGGCCAACACCTCGTCAAACAGGCCGAGGTAATCGGCGACGGGCATTGCCATGCCGCAGTCCGATGCGGTGGCCAGGACCAATTTCCTTCCGGCGCTTTTTTGCTCGCGCAAAAAAGAGAGAAACGCCTGATGGTAGGGCAGGGTGGCGGGATCCACCGAAACCCGCCGTGCCAATTGCCATTTCATAAAAGCGCGGCCCCGCAACCACCAGGCCAAAACGGCAAACAACCAGAGCGGATTTCGCTTGAGCAAGCGCACCATGTGTTCCCACATCAAGTCGGTCTTGATCAACGTGCCGTCCAAATCCACGCACAGCGGAACTGAATGATTTCGCGCTGGATCGGACGGTTGCGTCATGGCCTTAATTAGCCTTTGCGCGCGCTTTGCGGCAAGGCTTTTCCCCGCGGCCAAAGCCGGCGGATGGATTGAAGAAAATCAAGAATCAGGCATCCGCGAAGGCCTGGGCGATCAGGTATTTTTGGTCTTTTTTATGGATTCGCGCGGAACCGGTCGCCGGGCTGGGCGAAACGGGCCGGCGGATGCCGCCAAAGGGATGGGAGCCGAACAAGCTCTCGCCGAAACGGCCGCGCAGGAACCTCCAGGCCCCCATATTTTCCGGCTCCTCCTGCACCCATAAGGCCGGGGTGTCATCGGGATACGGCGACAGCGCGCCTTGCAGGGCGGCGTCCGGAAACGGGTAAAGCTGTTCCAGCCGGATGATGGCCACGTCTTCCCTCTTGACAGCCTCGCGCTGCTGCAACAGTTCGTAATAAATTTTGCCCGTGCAGAGCAGGATGCGCCGGATTTTTTTCGGCTCGATCGGATCGGCCAGGACGCGCTGAAATTTTCCCGCGGCGCATTCCTGCAATGCCGAGACCGCACGCGGGTCGCGCAACGGGCTTTTGGGCGTCATGACCACCAGCGGCTTCCGCCAGCTCCGCAACACCTGCCGGCGAAGGCAATGGAAATATTGCGCCGGTGTCGTGGGCGAAACGACCTGGAAGTTGTCCTGCGCCGCCAGGGCCAGAAAGCGTTCGAGCCGGGCGCTGGAATGTTCCGGCCCCTGCCCCTCGAAGCCGTGAGGCAGCAACAAGACCAGGCCGCTGAGCCGGTTCCATTTGTCCTCCGCGCTGGCAATGAATTGATCGATGATGACTTGCGCGGCGTTGCAAAAATCTCCGAACTGTGCCTCCCAGCAAATCAATCCATCAGGGCAATCCAGGCTGTAACCATATTCAAAACCCAGCACACCGGCTTCCGAAAGCGGGCTGTTGATGATATCGACCGGCCCCTGGTTTGCGCCCAGATGTTGCAAAGGCGTCAGGGCCTGTCCGGTTTCGTAATCGTAGAGCACGGCGTGGCGTGAGCTGAACGTTCCCCTAGCGCTGTCCTGCCCGCTCAGGCGCACGCGCACGCCCGACGCGCTCAGACTGGCGAAAGCCAGCGCTTCGGCCGCCGACCAATCCAGCGGCTGTTCGCCCGCCGCCATTTTGCGCCGGCCTTCCAGGAACTTTTTGATTTTCGGATGAGGATGAAAGCCCTCCGGCAACTCCGTTTGTTTGACAAGCAATTCCGCCAGCCGGCCGGCCTCAACGCCGGTGGGGGGGTCTTCCGCGCTTTTTTCCGGTCCGCCTGTGTAATTGCCCCGCGTCCAAATGCCCCGTTTTTTCGCCATGATCGTCTGGCCGCTTTCGTCCTGCGCGTGCGACAATTCCTGTTCCAGCGCCTCGTGGCGGCGGCGTGTGATTTCGGCCGCTTCCTCGCGGCTCAAACCGCCCAGGCTCAACAAATGGTCCAGATAGCCTTCGCGCACGGATTTTCGCTGCTCGATGGCTTTGTACAAAACCGGCTGGGTGAACGACGGTTCGTCCCCTTCGTTATGGCCCAGCCGCCGGTAGCCGAACATGTCAATGAATACGTCGCGATGGAATTTCTCGCGGAAATCCATGGCCATCCGCACCACCAGGGCGACGGCTTCCGGGTCCTCGCCGTTGACGTGGAAAATCGGGCTTTGCAACATGCGCGCCACGTCGGTGGGATAAATGCAGGAGCGCCCTTCGCTTGGCGGGGTGGTGAACCCGATTTGATTATTGACAATGACGTGGACCGTCCCGCCCACAGTGTAGCCAGGCAACTGGCTCATGTTCAACGTCTCCTGCACCACGCCCTGGCCGGCAAAGCTGGCGTCGCCATGAATGAGCAGCGCCAGGCAGGCCCCGGCCCCGGACGGCGGCGCCGCCTCCCTGGCTTGCAGCCGGTCCCGTTTGATGCGCGCGCGGCCCAGCGCCACCCCGTTGACGAATTCAAGATGGCTGGGATTGAAACAAAGCGAGAGATGAATGGGCTGGCCGGAAGCCGTGGTCCATTCATTGCTGAAACCGAGGTGATACTTCACGTCGCCGTGGCCGCGGAACAGCTTTGGATCATCGGCAAACTCGCGGAAGATCAGGTGCGGGCTTTTGCCCAGGATATTGGCCAGCACATTCAAGCGGCCGCGATGGGCCATGCCGAGGACAATTTCCCTGACGCCCTGTTCGGCCGCTTTTTCGATGGCCAGGTCCAGCAGCGGGATCAGGCTCTCGCAGCCTTCCAGCGAAAAGCTCTTGGCCCCCACAAATTTCTTGCGGATAAACTCCTCGAACGTCACGGCGTCCGTAAGGCGAGTGAAAATGCGAATCTGCTCGTCGCGCTTCAGTTCCAGGCGGTTGCCCGTGCCCTCCATGCGCTTTTGCAGCCAGCGCCGGATCTCGAAACTGTCAATATGCATGAACTGCACACCAATAGAGCGGCAATACGTGTCCTGCAGACGCTGCAGGATTTGGCGGACGGTCAGCGGGCCCTCGCACTGCAACGGTTCGCCCTGGATGACACGATCCATCTCCTCCTCCGTGAATCCGTAAAAGCTCAACTCCAACTCTGGCGGCATGGGCCGGGGCAGGCCCAGTGGATCAAGGGCCGCGATGTTATGGCCGCGCACCCGATAATTCCGCACCAATTGGATGACGCGATTCTGCAGGGCGATGATTTTGCTGGCCTCCGCCTTTTGCTCAAGCAGGCTGAAGGGAGGGCGAGGATCAGACACGCGCGCTGCCGGAAGAGCAGGCTTGGCGGGCGGGGCGTCCGTCGGCCCGCCATCTTTCAATCCGGCGAAATAACGCCGCCATCCCGGGTCGATGGAGGCCGGATCGCGGGCAAACTCCCCATAGAGTTCCTCGACGAAAGGCAGATTCCAACTGCTGGGCATTTCAGACGATTGATTCATACTGGCGATTCCCAGTGTACGCCCGCCCGGCCCCCTGTCAAAGCCAGACGGCCAGCCGTTTCCGACAGTGAGGATTTATTCTTCAATATTCAATAGCTGTGAACGATTTGCAAAAACGGCTTCAGCCTTTAGCTTGTGGCATGGGGACTTGTTATGCGTTAT
>JBKQUS010000099.1:0-19546 GCA_052325505.1 Limisphaerales bacterium | reverse complement strand
GAGCTTGGCTTTGAGAGCCGTTTTAGTGGAGGATGTTTCTTGGGTATTGGCAACAGAGGATTGTTTTTTCATAGAACCTCGGTGTAACGCTTGTGCGCTCACCTGCCAATACCCATGCCATCTACCGATTTTGTATTCTTAAATTCCGCCCGGAGTCTGCTGATGCGTTTTGGGCTGGTACGGGGATCCCAGCCAAGACCGACGCAGAGGAATTCGTGCTTTTGTTCACCTTTCAAACCGAGACGCAAGGCTTCTTTGTCGAGATGGCGAAGTTTCCCGGCCGCTTTCATTCGTTCGGCAAGTCCTTCGGCAAGGGCTGAACCTTGACGCCCGGGAACGCGCACACGGTGGAGTCTAGCGATTGCGTCCCAGCGGATGTCTCTCTTCGGGTCAAATGACCAATACGCCGGGATGTGGATCATCGTTCCGTAGGGTGTGATGTTGACGGCGAGTTTGAGCAGGAGCGGTTCATCGTTCTGCATGCCATAGAGGTTCCAGCGGAGGCAGAACGCATCGAACGCAGCGTGAAAAACATCCTCCCGGCGGCGCAAGTTCACAGAAAACGACGGGCGCAGGTTGCGCTCCACACTCATTGTCCGGCGGATCACGCCTTTATGATCGCAGTAGGCTTTGACGTTAAAGGCAGCTTTGATGCGCGCCCATTGGCGGCGGAGTTCTGAATCGGTTTTGATGGCAAGTTCGTTCTGGGAATATTTGGCCTGTGTTTTGATCAGGTTTTCGTAGGTGCCTTTCTGAACTTGGAGTTCGTGGCTGGCCACAGCATCGCAAATGGTCTCGTTCGGTGGTTCAGGCAGCAATTCGATGAGAAGACGGTGCCGGGCGTTCAACCGTTTCCCCTTTTCCAGAGCAGCCAGGCAATCCTCCAGCACATCTTGAACATTAAACGGCCAGAGGGTTGGTGGGACAAACATCCAGTTGTAAAGCGCCCGCAATAGCCGGGCAACCACATCGTCAAGATTCGATTTCGCAGCATGATAACGCCGGAGAATCTCCTCCGCCCATTCCGCCCTGTCAAAGGCGCGGGCTTTGAGTTTTTCCAAGTCGAGTTCGAGTGCCTTTTTCATGTTCTTTCAGTGGAGCCGAGCATATCCCGATACTAGGGCAAATCCAAGTGCCGGCAGGTCCGGCAAAGGGGCAAGGGCCTGCCTCGCAAAATAAGTAATCCCGAAATATTTTCACATGGACCGTATTTGTCCATGTGCCTGTGCCATGATGAAAATCAAAAACAGAAAATCAGCCATGAGGGCAGAGAGCCTGTTTGAAAACTACGAGGAGTCCTGCAATCCTGTGGGTCCAGGGGCGTTCGTCCTGTCAAAAAGCCTGAAAAATGTATTGGCCGCGTTGGCCCCCCTTCGTTTCCTTCGCGCTCCTCGTGGTTCAAAAGCCTCTCAAGCCTTTGAGGTGCAGTGCCTTAAGCAAATTCAGATCAGAAATGACATTTTTTGATAATTCTTTAAAAAATCAGTTGACGAAACAATGTGTTAGATGTAGTATTCGTTTAATGAATGACCAATTAAGGCCATGTGGATGAAAAGTCTGAATTATGAAGGCAGAATGCAGAACTGAGGAACGGCAAACGCTCCGTGGCCAATCCTGTTTCCCCAAGAACTATCACGACAGCGGGATTCACTCCTTCGATGCTCGTAGTTTTTCAGACAAGGGACTAAGTCTGCAAGCCCCCTTTCCGCGTTCCTCTGACAATTATTCCCAAATCTTTTCAACAATGCGCGATTCTAACATATTGCAGCGCAACGATATCGAGCCTGTGTCAACCGAATAGAGGAAATAATTTAAAAATGCCAAAAATGCCAAAATCCGTGCAAAGTAAAGTCTGAATTATGAAGGCAGAATGCAGAAGTGAAGAATGGCAAATGGCCAGTACCCAATCCTGTTTCCCAGGGAACTGTTCCCCCTTCGGGTCTCAGCATTTTGCCTTCAGCCTTCAGCCTTCAGCCTTTCCCCAATTGGGTGTTTCGGGCCGTTTAAAAGTAATTAAAACCAAAAAAAGAATCACGGAAACCGTAAAAGCCGTAAAATGGATTTTCGCCCTTTTCCGATTGGAACCCGCTGACAGCCAATCCATTCCACTCAAAATGGGCGGAAAGGATTTTACGGCTTTTGCGTTAATTTTACGCTTGGGCATGGGGGGGGAGGGGTCTCATCCTAATCTTAATCTTAATCCCAATCGGAGCAGAGAATTGAAGAATTGCCAAACGAGCCCACGGCTAATGCGCCGTCGCAGACTCCATGCCGATCTTCTTCAGGAACGGCTCGATGGATCGTTTGCGGCCCAGGAATTTCTCAATCGAGATTTCCACGTCGCGGGAGTCTCCCACCTCGTAGATTTCCTTGCGCAACCGGTGGCCGGCCTCCACGTCAAAAAATCCATCCTTTGTCTTGGTGAAGACCGTCGCCATGTCCGCCGCGATGGCGTCGGCCCAGGCATAACCATAATAGCCGGCGTCATACCCCATCAAATGTCCGAAATAAGCCACGAAAGCGGTGTCCGGCGGTTCCGGGAAAAATGTGTCGGCAATGATCTGGTTGGAAAGCGGCACCGTCTCCTGCTCGTTGCCTTCGTGGATGCGCGTGTGCAGGGTCAGGTCCAGCAAACCAAAAGCGAGCTGGCGGCGGTAGAACGTGCCTTCGATGGCCAGCTTGGAAGCCTTGAGCTGGTCCAATATTTGACTGGGAATCTTTTTGGAAGGATCACGATAATCCGCCGCAAAGCTGTCCAGCACCCTCTTGTCCCAAGCCCAGTTCTCCAGCATTTGCGAAGGCGCCTCGACAAAATCGCGCGGCACACTGGTGCCGGCGAAACGGGAATACTTGGCGCGGGTCAATATCGAATGCATGGCATGGCCAAACTCGTGGAAAAGGGTCTCTACGTCCTGGTGGGCGAGCAAAGACGGCTGGCCGGGCTGGGGCGAGGGGAAATTGCAGATCAACGCCACCGTGGGGCGCTGATATTTGCCGCCGGCCAGCAGCTTGCCATCGATGATGCCAAACTCGGCGAAGTGATTGTATTTGCCCTCGCGCGGAAACATGTCCAGGTAAAACAAGCCCAGCGGCTCCCCGGTGGAAGAATCCGACACCGCGTAAAGCTGCAAATCGGCCACCCATTTGTAGGGCGCGTCGAGGCGTTGGAATTTCAGCCCGAAAATCCTTTGGTAAATCTTGAACATCCCGTCCAGCACATTCTGATACGGGAAATAGATCTTGAGTGCCTCCTCGTTGACCGTGTATTTCTCCTTCTTAAGCTGGTTGGCATAATAGCGCCAGTCCCACAGATGGATTTGGGCGTTGGTGTCCCCGGTTTCCTTGACTTTCAACGCGCGAAATTCCGCGATCTCGGCGTCGAACTTCGGCTGCAAGCCCACCTTCAATTTCTCCAGAAAATCCTCCGCCTGCGCCGCGGTTTTGGCCATCTTGATTTCAATCACGTAATCGGCCCAGGTTTTATAGCCGAGTTTGTGGGCCAACGTATCGCGCAGCACCAGGATTCGTTGGAGCAGAGGAACGTTTTCCGCCTTGGCCAGGTTGTCCCGGGCGGTTTGCAGCCGCAACCGGGTCTTTTCGCTTCTCGCGTTCTCCATCACCGTCTGGAAATGCCAGGTGATGTTGGCCATGATGGAATATGTGCCGTCCTCGTTCCTGACACCTTTTTGCGAAAGGAAATCTTCCGGCACCCCTTCCAGCTCCGCCTTGCTGAAGGTCAGCTTGTCCTTGGCCTTGGTCACATGCGTCTCAAAGTCCGTTGTCAGACCGGCGAGATTTTTCCGCAGGGCCTCCACTTCATCGCGCTGCGCCTTGGGCAGCTCCAGCCCGGCGCGCGTGTAATCGCGCATCGTTTCCTTGAGCAGCTTGGCGTCTTCGCCCGCCAGCCGGGGTTTGGTGTCGGCGTAAGCCTTGACTGCGCGATAAACGTCTTCGCGATAATCCAGCCCCACCGCCCATTCCTCGATGACTTTGATCTGGTCCGTAGCCGTTTCGCGCAGGGCCGCGTCCGTGCTGGTTTCCTTGATGATTTCCAGCCGGTTCTCCGTGAGGCCAATGCCATAATTCACGTCGTCCAGAGCGCGGAGGGTATTGGTGAAATTAACGGCCGGCGGTTGCAATCGCCCGATTTGATCCAGGGCGGCATTGGCGGCGGCGATCCTTTCTTTGACAGAAAGCCCGATGGCATTGGTCGTGGTTTCAAATTCAGGCAGACTGATGAAGGAATTGAATTTGGCCGCCTTCTGCTGAAAGCCGGCCAGAGTGCCTTCTTCAGCCGGTGGGGGTGGAAAAGCTACAAGCTTCGTGTCTGAGCCGACCAGTAGTGCCGCAAGACCGCAGTTCAACATAATCCTTAATTGCATTCTGAAGGAACATCCTAGTTGAAATTTGGAAAGAGGCAACCCGGATGATGTGATTGCCCAACTCATGTGCGCATCGTGACAATGCCACCGTGATCGTCCATCGAGTGGGTTTCAGGCGGGTTCAGGCGTTCGGGCGCAGGCGGAGCGAAGGCGGCAGAGATCGTCGAGGGCTTGTTCGAGCAGCAAGGCCTTCTCGCGCACCT
Source organism: Limisphaerales bacterium (assembly GCA_052325505.1). GTDB lineage: Bacteria > Verrucomicrobiota > Verrucomicrobiia > Limisphaerales > Palsa-1400 > DASRLE01. The sequence continues at coordinate 14,961 of JBKQUS010000099.1, read as the reverse complement.
CGCGCTTGCGCACGGCAAGCAAATTGGCGTTGTTGGCTTCGAGGGCGAGAAGACGGCTGACTTCGTCGCGAAAAGGATGCGAAGCGGCTTCGGTGGGATTCTCGGTCTTCCATTGCTCGATGGCCTCCGTCAGCGGCGCTTGCAGGGTGGCTTTGTCTTTCTGAATGGCGGCCAACTCCGACCAGCGGCCGAGTTGGATGACGCGGGATTCACGATGAGTCATTTCAAGCCATTCTCGCAGAAGTGTGGTAATGCGGTGGCGTGCGTTCATTTTCAGGAAGGGAGTGAATCGTTGTCTGCTTTAAATTGAGCCGCGAAATGGCGGGCCAGCGTGGCCTCTTGTTCTGGCGAAGGATAATCCGGGTCCGCGATCAGTTTTTTGGCTCGCGCCACGGCTTCGGGGCGCGCCTCGGGAAGATCGTGCAGGGTGTCCTTCAAATCCGGCCAATGGGCGATCGACTTCTTGTCCAAGAGCGCTTCCAAGGCTGGGGGGGAACGTCTTGCCGACGAGGCTCTTCTGGAGCGCGCGGCGCTGAAATGGTTGTCAGTATCCATGCATCAACAGCTCACTGAATCGACCCTAGTGACCTGCAGTTGTATATCGACGGAAATGGCCGGGACTTTAGGCGGGATCGCGCGGCGCAAAGCCACGCAAAGGGCTGTTTTTCAAGCCTTTTGCATCAGTTGCAGGATGGCCGCGGCGGCGCGCCGTGAGGAACCCGGGCCGCCCAAGGATGCGATGAGGTGCCGTAGTTTGGCGCGGATGATGGCACGGCGCGGGGCGTCAGCCAGCAAATCCAAGGCGGCTCTGGCCAGGTTTTCCGGTGTGGCCTGGCCTTGGATGAATTCCGGGAAAAGAGGCTCATCGGCCAGGAGATTGGGCCAGGCCAGATACTTCACGGTGATGAAGGGGCGCGCCAGCATATAAAATAGTATTGACACCTTGTACATGGCCAGGGTTGGAACGCCGAAATAGGCGCATTCCAGGGTGATGGTGCCGGTCTTGGTGATGGCCAGCGTGGCAGTGGAGAGGGCCTCCGCCAGATGGCCGGTTTGAATTTCGACTTTGGGCGAGCCAGCCACCTGAAACGAACGCATGTCATCCGCCATTCTGTCGTTGAGCGCCACCATTTTGAACCAGACAGAACGCGCAAGTGATATTTCGTGAGCGGCGGCCAGCATCACCGGCAGATGCCGCTTCAATTCATCCGTGCGACTGCCAGGGAGGAGGACGATGACTGGAACTTCCTCCGCCTGCTGGTCCTGGCCGACGGAAGCCGCCGGGGCCGTGGCATAACGGTCGAACATGGGATGGCCAATGAATTCCACCTGCAACCGCGTCCCCCGCCGGGCATACCAATCTTTTTCGAAGGGATACAAACAGAGCAATAGATCGATATTCCCTGCCATTTTCGCGGCGCGGCCCGGACGCGATCCCCAAATTTGGGGCGAGGTGTATTGAACGATTTTCGGCGTCCAGCCGGTTTCCGCGTCGGCGTGGGCGAAGCTCCTGATGGCGCGGGCCAATGGCTGGTTGAACGAGTAGGAATCGACCAGGATAACCAACTCCGGGCGGCGTTCCCTGGCCAGATTTGCCAGAAACCGCCGCCGCCTCAGAAAGGAGCCGAGGTTTTTGATGGCATCCACCGGGCCGATGGCGGCGTGATCCGTCAGGTTGAAGGACAATTGCACGCCGGCTTCGGCCATTTTGGGGCCGCCAGCCCCGATGAATTGCGCGTTCGGGATGGCCTGTGCCAGCTCCCTGACCAGAGCGGCGGCATTGGCGTCGCCGCTGGGATCGACCGCCACGACCATGATGGTTTTGGATGTCATTTCAGCTCCGCTTTCACTTTTTTCAGGAACTCGGCGATTTTGAAGGGAATGAAGGGAGCGGCCAGCCCGGTGAGAAAGTCCGTCGCGGCGCCGGCATAGGGCAAGGACGAGGGCAAACGAGTCCGCGTCCAGGTCTTGTCCTCGAGATGGAAAAAGACGAGGGGAATGGGGAAGCCCTGAACGCGCATCTTGGGTCCATTGCCATATTGGAGGAAGAAGGTCAGCCAAACCGCCAGCGCCAGGCCCGCCGCGAGGGCGGCGACGATTCGCGGCCATTTCCTGAGTTCGAGCCAGCAGCACAACTGCCGCCGGCCCGTCGTGCAGGATAGCCAGATGTCGAAGGCGAGTATTGGGAGGATGAAGAGCAGGCCGACCATGCCGTGCCGGAGGTTCAAGTGGTTCGGTTCGCAGCCTGAATCTGGCGCGTGATTTCGAAGGCCAGGTCCAGCGAGCGTTGGGCGACTGCGCCGCTGACTTTGGGAGTGAGATGGGCTTGGACGCAACGGATGAAGTCCTGCAGTTCCAGCTTGAGCGGCTCCCCTTTTTCGATCGGCACCGGCTCGCGGACGACCCGCCTGCCGGCGAATTCGCTGACGATGGCCGACTCTTTGCTGAGCAAGAGCTTCTTGAGAAAGGACGATTCCCGTTCCCCCTCGCGCGCTACGCGGTAGATGAAGCCTTCCTGCTTCTGGTAATCAAGCGAAACATGACAGGGATCCGCGCCGCCGCTGAACACGCGAATTTTGCGCATCTTCTGCGGGGTGACCCGGCTGACGGTGAGATTGGCCACGCAGCCGTTGGCGAACCGGAGCCGGGCATTGGCAATGTCTTCCGACTGGCTCAAGACAGGAAGGCCCACCGCATCCACACTGGCGAGCGGCGAGCGGACAAATCCAAGGACCACGTCCAGATCGTGAATCATCAAATCGAGCACCACGCCGATGTCCGTGCTGCGCTTGGGATAAGGAGAGAGGCGGTGAATCTCAATGAAACGCGGATCGGTCGCAACCTGTTCCAAGTATTTCAGCACGGGATTGAACTGTTCGAGGAGGCCGACTTGGAGAATGCAGTTTTTCTCCCGCGCCAATTGCACCAACTCGGCGGCATGGGCGGCGTTGTCGGTCATCGGCTTTTCGACCAGCACATGTTTGCCGGCGGCGAGGATGGTTTTGGCCAGTTCGAAATGGGTGTGGGTGGGGGTGACGACACTGAAAGCCTCGGCGGCCTTGAGGGCGTCGTTGAGGGAGGCGAAAACAGGGACCTGGTATTTCTCAGCGATTTTCGCCGCCTGTTGTGGCGCGACATCATACACGCCGGCAAAGCGGATTTGTCCCGCCGCGGCCAGTTCCGCATAAATGCGGGCGTGTTCCTTGCCAAGAGAACCGACTCCGAGCACGGCAACCTGAAGCTTATCAGACATGGCGATGAATGTACGGTTGATGATTTACGATTGACGAGCCTGAAATTCGTCCGCCTTCGCCGCAAAGGCTACGGCGCGACGAGTCCGCCAGCAAATCACTTTGAGTCGCTTTGAGTAGTATGACCGGCTCAAGCGTTGGCTGTTTTGTAAATCATTCATGCATCGAATTTTGCATACAATTCGGCTGCCAGAGCACTGGTGTGATTCGGTTTTAACTAAACTAATCATGGTTTGACTCCACCGTCGCCTCGGGGCTTCCGACTTCGCCGCAGAGGCTACGACGGACACGATGGCAGGCAAGCTGGATGGACGGGCAATTTGAGCAATTCGGCTCATAGGCTTCATAAAGTTACGGTCCGGATTTTTTTGGCACGATTTAGCACGATTTAGCACGAATTGGCCTGAAACCGGGCGGGACGGTTTTCGTTGGAACACGTTGGGCGGCAGCCTATTCCGTCCAAAACAGGGGCGAAACAGCCCAAAGTGCTGTTTTCGTGCTTTATGGGCGTTTTGTCGTTCATGCTCGAACGCGTTAATGAACGATAACAAGCCCACGCTTCGCTCTGCCTTGCCTGCGATCCGGCTTCCTGGCGGAGCGAGGGCGGGTGCTTCGGAGACCCTGATTTCCTTCATCATTCTTAATTCTGCCTTCAACCTTTTCAACGTGGCTTCATTTTGCCAATCATTAGATGGTATCTTAGGATACATATTCATTAAGAGAACATTTATTTGCAACTATTTTTGTAATCGGCGCCTGAAGGCAAGAGCCTGTTTGAAAACTACGAGGAGTCCTGCGGCGAGGGATTTTGACCGCAGCCGAGGCGGCGAGGACCGAGCATCCCCGCAGCGGGCTGTAAGGGTCCGAGCCAACGAGGGATGCGGTCAAAAAAACCGCCGCCCGGAGGGTTTTCACGCAAAAAGCCATCTGACTTCGTTGCGCCTCGGTCACAGCCCCGTTGGGGGATGCTCCCTCGTTGCGCCTCGTCATCCGGCCCTTTGCGCAAAAACAGGCCCCCTCGTAGTTTTCAAACAGGCTCTGAGGAATCCCGACGGGATGCGCATGATTTCCGAATCGGAGAATGAGAACGGATCACCCAGCGAAAGATTTTATAACGGTTCTGTCGCGCCGTAGTTTCAACGTAAATGGATTTGGTGCTGCCCAATTGCTTGCTGCCGGACTGCTTAACTGCTAACCTGCCCGTTATCCAACCAAGAGGGGCAAGAAGATCTTCGTTTTCCTCGTAATGCGCTCCCATCGCCAACACCATGTATCCGCGTTGCCAGCCTGTCGGCAACCGCCGACAGGCTCTCCGAAGCGGGCATCCACGTCACTCCGGTGATTGGGAGTCGTTCATATAAGGCCTTCGAGATCGTTGATCCTTTCGGTAATAAACTGGAGATTTTTGAGGCGTGATTCGCCGCGAAGCGGAGATGTAAAAGGGATCGATCCTCATATTTCAGCTATTCAGAACTTGAAAAGGGCCTGTCCCACACAATCGCCTGCCTTTATTTCCGAAGAGGAGGCTGAGAAAAGGCTAAATGCTGAAGGCTTTTTCCATCGCTCCGCGAAACGGAGCCATGGCCGACTGGCGAGAGGCTAAAGTTTTAAGCCCCTGATGGAATCTGCCCTTTCAGCAGCGAGGACAGGTTTTTCGCGCGCGGAGTTGCCCATCGACCGTGGAAGCTGGTATGAAAAGAGCCATGATTTATTGGCGGCAGCTCCTGTTGTCTGGCAGTTTGAGTTTTATGATTGCAAATACGGCTTTTGGGGCCTCGGAGGGGCCGCCCGATTTTTCCCATTACCTCTACGCCCGCGATGATTTGGGGGCGGTCTATGGGCCGCAGGAAACCGCGATTAAACTGTGGGCGCCCACGGCAAAAGAGGTGCGGGTGCTCTTATTTGATGATGCCACGGATGACGCTTGCCGGATTGTTCCCATGACGCGCGCCAACGATGGCGTTTGGTCTGCCAGCTTAAAAGGGGATCTGGATGGGAAGTATTATCTGTATGAGATCACCCAGGTGTCGGGGTCGGGAAAACGGGCTGTTTATCGCGTGAACGATCCTTACGCGCGCGGGTGTTCCGCCAATAGCGGCAGGACTTTGATTTATGACCCCAGGAAGACGGACCCGGACGGGTGGGCGGAAGATCATTTCGTCACCTTGAAAAACAACGTCGATGCGGTGTTGTATGAAACGCACATCCGCGATTTTTCCATCAACAGGAATTCCGGCGTCGCGGACGATCGGCGCGGGAAATATCTTGGGATGGTCCAGGAAGGCGCCCGGACGCCGCAGGGCGAAAAGAGCGGGTTGGACCATTTGAAGGAACTGGGCATTTCCCATGTGCATTTGCTGCCAGCGTTCGATTATGCCGGCGGCGATGAGAGGGAAAAGGTGGATCAGTATAGCTGGTATGATTGGGGTTACGATCCGGTGCTGTATAACACCCCGGCAGGCTCCTATGCCAGCAATCCCGATGGCACGACCCGGCAAAAGGAGTTCAAGGAAATGGTCCAGGTGTTTCACAGAAACAACATCGGGGTGGTCATGGACGTGGTCTATAACCACACCGCCGCCACGGGGTCCGGGCCGGCGTCCATTTTCGACAAGGTGTATCCCCGGTATTATTATCGGATGGATAAAAGCGGCAAATATGCCAATGGGACGGGGTGCGGAAACGAATTTGCCTCGGAAAAGCCGATGGCCCGCAAGTTCATCGTGGATTCCATCAAGTATTGGCTGACGGAATATCATGTCGATGGATTTCGATTCGACCTGATGGGAATTATGGACCGCGCGACGATGCTGGACGTCTATCGCGAGGCGAAGAAGATCAATCCGAACGTGATCATTTACGGAGAAGGCTGGCAGATGGAGAGCGTGCTGCCGCCGGAAAGAATGATGACTCAGGCGTATGTGGTCGGCACCGGCCTCGCCGCTTTCAATGACGGCATCCGGGACAACATCAAGGGGAGTTGGGCGTCAGGCACCGCGACCGGGTTTGTTCAGGGATCCGGGCCGCCTGGCGGTGGAATGAGAAACTTCCAGTTGAACATCAAAGGGCAGAGGACCGGCGGCGACAACACGATAGAAGTTTCTTCTCCGAACGAAACCGTGAATTATGATTCAGTCCATGACGATCTCTGTCTTTGGGACAAGCTGCGGCTGTCCGCTCCCAACGTGCCCGAGGCGCAGCGCATCGACATGGACAAACTGGCCGCCGGCATCGTGTTGACCGCCCAGGGAATCCCGTTCCTGCATGCGGGCGACGAGTTTTTAAGGTCCAAGAAGCTGAACCCCAACAGCTATAACAACAACGATCCGCTGGTCAATCCGATCGATTGGTCGTTAAAGGCGAAGCACAAGGATGTTTTCGATTTTTACAAGGGGATGATCGCGCTGAGGCGGGCTCATGCCGCCTTTCGCATGACGGCCAAGGCGAAAGTCGATGAGGCCGTGGAATTTGCCGCGACAACTCCGAAGAACGTTGTTGAGTTTTTCATCAAGAACCACGCCAACGGCGACAGTTGGAAGACCATCCTGGTGATTTACAACGGGACCAAGGAGCCCCGGGATTTGGCGGTCGCCGGCGATTGGTCCATCGTGGCAAATGACAAGTCCGCCGGGACGGAAACGCTGGAGCGGGTGCGGGACAAGGTTCATGTCGCGCCATTTTCGCTTGTGGTCGCGCACAGCGGGAAAGAGTGAATACTGGGCGAGTGGGGCATCGGCCAAGGTCGAGGCGTGACAACGGCGTGGAGATGGGCTACCCTTTTGGCATGAGTTTCACGGACGTTTTGGCCGAATTGCCCGGATTGACCGTTTCCGAAAGGCAGTTGTTGGTTCGTCGCGCCTTGGACTTGGATGAGCCTGGGTTGTCAGGAAAGGATGAGGCCGTGGTGGAAAAGCGACTGGAGGATCACCGGCGGAATCCTGATTCTGCCGTGCCGCTGGAGGAAATGAAAACGCGCGTGCGCTCCCGCTTCGCCAAATGAACTGGCGGGTCGAGTTCCGCCCGGAGGTGGAGCAGGATATGGCGGAAGCTGCCGCTTGGTACGAAAGCAGGCAGCCCGGACTCGGGACGGAATTCATCGAGGAAGTGATTCAGGTATGGGATGCACTGGCGGAAAACCCTTTCCTTAACAGCCGCCGTCATCCGACGAAGAACATGCGCTGGCGTTATCCCGATCGCTTTCCATATCGCGTGATCTACGAAGTGTTGGAAGCCGGGCAGACGGTGGTCGTGATTGCGGTTCTCCATGCCGCTCGTGATGAAGGTCATTGGCAGCGCAGAATATGACTCGACTTGGATAAATCGGTGCTAAAACGAGTCCCGCGCATCACATTTTTATTTCTTTTCAAGTTCCATGGCATTCTCCAACCTGAGTTCGCACGTGCAAAGTGGTGCTTACATTGTGGTGGTGGTGGTTTCTTACCTTCTCGGGTCCGTGCCGGCCGGTTTTCTGGCGGGCAAGGCGCGGGGAATAGATGTTCGCACGGTGGGCAGCGGAAACATCGGCGCGACCAATGCGTTTCGCGTGCTTGGAACAACCGCCGGAACCATGGTGCTCCTGGCCGATGCGCTGAAAGGATTTGCCGCGGCCCAATGGGCGCCGTCGCTGGCCGTTTATTTGTTTCCGGGCGCGGCGGCGCAGCGGGAATATCTGGCGCTGGCCGCAGGCGTCGCCGCCATTCTGGGGCACAATTTCACTTGCTGGCTCAGTTTCAAGGGTGGCAAAGGCATCGCCACATCGGGGGGGGTGGTGCTGGCTTGGGCGACTTACGCGTGTCTGACGGCGCTGGCTTTGTGGGGAGTGGTGTTTCTGATGACGAAATATGTTTCGCTCGCCTCCATTGCGGCGGCGCTGATTTTGCCCATAGCGGTTTGGTACTGGAAGGGAAGCCTGACGATGACCGTTGTGATGGCGGCATTGAGCGCGCTGGCCATTTGGAAACACAAGGGCAACATCCAACGCCTGATCCATGGAACGGAAAGTCGGGCGGTGCTGAAACTGAAAGGCCGGCCATGAAAGTGACCGTGATTGGAGCCGGAGCGTGGGGGACGACGCTGGCGAATTTGCTGTGCAAGAACCAAAATGACGTCACGCTTTGGGGATACGATCCGGCGCACGTGCAGGAGATGGAGCGGACGGGTTTCAACCAGCCTTTCCTGCCCGGCATCCCGCTGGCGCGTGAGTTAAAGTTTCAAGCGGACCTAGCCAAGGCGGTGGGGGGCAGCAGGTGCGCCGTGGTGGCGCTGCCGTCGAAGTTTTTCCGCAAGGTGACGAGCTGTCTGCCGGATTTTGACGGCATTGCGGTCAGCGTGACCAAAGGGATCGAGTGCGAAACCGGACTGACGATGTCCGGCATTCTGCGGACGACCATGCCCAAAGCAACCGGTGCGGCGCTGTCCGGTCCGACGCTGGCCATGGAAGTGGCGAAGGAAACCCCGGCGGCGATTGTTGCGGCGCATGCCGAGGCGGGGACGGCCAGGGAAATACAGCGATTGTTTCATCGCCCGGCATTCCGAGTTTACACCAGCAACGACGTGCTTGGGGTTGAGTTGGGCGGCGCGTTGAAGAATGTGGCGGCCATCGCCGCCGGCATCTGCGACGGGGTGGGATTCGGAGACAACGCCAAGGCGGCCTTGATCACGCGGGCCATTGCGGAGATGCGGCGTTTGGGTGTGGCCTGCGGGGCGCTGACGGAAACTTTTTCCGGCTTGAGCGGTTTGGGCGATCTGGTTGTGACATGCTTCTCCCATCTCAGCCGCAACCGCCAATTTGGCGAGCGCATGGGCCGGGGCGAGAAGGTGGAGGCTATTCTGGCCAGCACCATCACGGTGGCGGAAGGGTATCCGACGGCGCTGGCGGCGCACACGCTGGCGCGCAAATTGCGCATCGCGACGCCGATTATCGACGAGGTCCATGCAATGCTCTATAAGCAAAAAGATATTCGCAAGGCGGTGCGGGACCTGATGAGCCGGGATATGAAGGCCGAAAATGACGAATGACTAAATCCTAATGACCAATCAAAGTCCAAATGGCTAAATGACGTAACCTTCGCCATTCGTGCTTCGATATTCGTCATTCATTTCATTGCGCCCTTCATAGCTGAGAGCAGATCGTCGTATTCCTCGAAGGGCTGGAATTGGGGGAATTGCTTTTTGATGGGATTGGGGGAATGGAAAAGGAAACCAATATCCGCCTCCTTTAACATGGCGACATCGTTGAACGAATCGCCGGCGGCGATGACGTAATACTGCAAACTTTTCAGGGCCGTCACCGCGCTGCGTTTGGGTTGTTCCTGGCGCAGTTTGTAACCGGCGACGCGGCCGTCCTCGATAATGAGACGGTTGCAGAAAAGGGTGGGCCACTCCAACTGTTGCATGACAGGCCGGGCAAATTCCTCAAAAGTATCGGACAAAATGACCACCTGGGTCAACGAGCGCAGTTGCCGCAGGAATTGAAGCGCGCCCGGCAAAGGGCGGAGCGTGGCAATGACATTCTGGATGTCAGCCAGTTTCAAGCCGTGTTGATCGAGGATTTCAATGCGTCCGCGCATGAGCTTGGCGTAGTCCGGCTCATCGCGCGTGGTGCGGCGCAGTTCAGGGATTCTGGTTTTTTCCGCGACGGCAATCCAGATTTCCGGGACGAGCACGCCTTCCAGGTCCAACACAACAATTGATTGTTTCACGGCGGCAGTGTTCCAAGAAAAATTTGGGGTGTCGAGCCAATCAATGCGCGGGCTTGAATTTGCGGGGCAATTGCGGGAGGCTGGCGGGATTGATTGACATGAGCCAGACACCATTGCCGCCGTTGCGAGCCGGGACGCTTTACCTTGTGGCGACACCGATCGGCAACCTGGAGGACATCACGTTGCGGGCCTTGCGGGTGCTGAAGGAGTGCGACGTTGTGGCGGCGGAGGACACGCGCCATACCGGGCGGCTTTTGAAGCACTTTGGCATCACCAGGCCGTTGTTGAGCTGCTTTCAGTTTAATGAAGCCAGGCGCGGTGAGGAAATCCTGGAACGGCTGCGGCGGGGCGAAAAAGTCGCTTTGGTCTCCGACGCGGGGACGCCGGGCATCAGCGATCCGGGGGGACGAGTGGTGAGCGCGGCGCTGGCGGCAGGATTGCGGGTGGAATCGGTGCCGGGGCCGTGCGCTTTGGTGGCGGCGTTGACGTGCAGCGGCCTGCCCTGCGATGAGTTTCATTTTGTCGGGTTTTTGCCCCATAAATCAGGCCAGCGCCGGCGGCGATTGGAGGCGTTGGGGGGCGTTCCGGGCACCCTTGTTTTATACGAATCGCCATTTCGGGTCGTCAAACTTTTGCAGGAGCTGGCGGATTTGTATCCCGACCGGCAGGTGGTGCTGGCGCGGGAATTGACCAAGAAATTCGAGGAAGTGCGCTCCGGCAGCCCCCGGCAAATGCTGGAGGAGCTGCAAAAGCGCTCAATTCACGGGGAATTCGTCGTTTTAGTGGCGTCAAAAGGGCTATAAAATAAGGGCAATTTTTTAGTTGCGTTTCTTCGGAATTTTTTTTAAGGTTCGCTCATTCAGCTTATTCCCTACGCTGAATCGGTAAAAAAGCCCTTGTCGGGGGCCGTAAAAATGGGTCAACAGTAAAGTAGCAAAGCAGTTATATGTCAGCAAAACTATTCGTCGGTAATCTCACCTTCACCGCGACGGAAAACGACTTGCAGGACCATTTCGCGCAAGCCGGAGTTGTAGTGTCGGTCAACATCATGCAGGACCGTATGACAGGCCGCTCACGCGGTTTTGCCTTCGTCGAAATGGGGTCGAAAGAGGACGCGGATAAAGCCATTCAGATGTTTCACGCCAAGGACTTCCAAGGCCGGCCTCTGACTGTGAACGAAGCCCGTCCACGTGAGGAGCGGCCTGCCGGCGGCGGTGGCGGCGGCTATCGCGGCGGTGGCGGTGGCGGTGGCGGCTATCGCGGCGGCGGTGGAGACCGTCGCGGCGGCGGTGGCGGCGGCAACAGCTATCGCCAATAGGCAACTCTCTGTATATCAAAGGGAAGCCGCAGGCGGCTTCCCGCCTTTTGGTCAAACAAATTTGCCTGGGTTCAAAATTCGTTTTGGATCCAGGCTTTGTTTAATTCTCTGGTGCAGCGTCCGCACCTCCCGGGATACCGCCAGCGGCCACCAATGCTTTTTGGCCAGACCGATTCCATGTTCGCCGGTAATGACCCCGTTCCACGCGAGGACTTGCCGGATTAGCTCGTCCAACGCGGCGCGGGTGCGGGCCTCGACCCCGGGCCAATTCTTGTCATACATGAGGTTGACGTGAATGTTGCCGTCGCCGGCATGTCCGAAACAGGCGATGGGCAGGTCGAACCGCTTCTGCAAGCGGGCGGTGAATTGGAACAGGTCTTCCAGCCGGCTGCGCGGCACCACAATGTCCTGGTTCAACTTGATCAGGCCGGTGTCACGCAACGAAAAGGAGAACTCCCGCCGCAATCCCCAAAGTTGTTCGCACCGGGCGTTGCCGTGGGCGACTTCCACAAAGACGGGCCGCCGGCTGCGCGCCAGTTTCTCCAGCACCATCATCTCGCCCCGCACCGATGTTTCCAAGCCGTCCAGTTCGACCATGATCAGCGCGCGCGAATGGCGCAAGCGCCGGCTGCCGGTGCGGCGGCGGACCGCGTCGAGGGTGAATTGGTCGGCCACTTCCAGCGCGGAGGGCAAAAAGCCGCGGTGAAAAATCTCGCGAATCGCCCGGGCGGCGGCGTTCATGGAATCGAATCCGACCACCATGAGCGCATGGAATGGGGGCAGAGGAATGAGCTGCAAAGTGGCCTCGGTCACAACGCCCAGCAGGCCTTCCGAGCCGACGAGCAGCCGCGTCAAGTCGAAGCCGGTTTTGTTTTTATGGGTGCGTCCGCCCAGCGAGACAATGGCGCCGTTCGCCATGACAACCTGGAGGCCAAGGACGTAATCCCTCGTCACGCCGTATTTCAGGGAGCGCGGCCCGCCGGCATTGGTGGCCACGGTGCCGCCCACGCTGCAATCGGGGCTGCTGGCCGGGTCGGGCGGATAGTACAATTTTTTCTTTTGCACCGCTTCCTGCAAGGATTGCAAAATGACGCCGGCCTGGGCGACGGCGACAAAATCGCCGGAATGGATTTCTTTGATGCGATTCATCCGCGCCAGGGAGAGAACAATGCCGCCATTGGCGGGGACGCAGCCCCCCACGTAGCCAAAACCAGCCCCGCGCGCCGTGACCGGGATGCGGTGGAGGAAGGCGAAGCGCAGGATTTTGGAGACCCCCTCCGTGCTTCGCGGCAGGCCCACAGCCTCCGGGAGCTGGCTGGCAAACCATTTGTCGCCGGCGTTCTCGCGACGCGCGGCCAGGTCAAGGCGAAGCTGGCCGGCGGGCAAAAGCTGTTGCAGTTGGCGCAGCAGGCGCATTGAATCAATCTTCACTTGTGGGAGGATCCTTGGACTCGATCAAGGCCCGCGCGTCGGCGGCCTGGTCTTCAGGGACTTGGACCAAAATGCCGCCAGCCGCCATGGCGTATCCGTCCATGCTGAGAGCCGACGTTTCATGTTTCACGTTGGCCAGGAAGCCGTTTGCTTCCAGGCGGGAACGGACCAGTTCCGCGTCCGCGGGGTTAAAGGCGCTGAAAACCGTAACAAATTCCATACAGATAAAATGGCCGAGGCTGCGCCCGGGTCAAGCCGCGGCCGCTGATTTCACATCGGCAAAGATGATGACGCCGGCGCCGGTTTGCAAAAGGCTGATGACTTTGACTGTAACTTGCTGGCCGATAAGGCTTTGCGCGTTGTTGACCACGACCATTGTGCCGTCGTTCAGATAACCAATACCCTGGCCCTTGTCCCTGCCTTCGCGCACGACCCGCAGGCTAAAGATTTCCCCCGGCAGAATGACCGGTTTGAGGGCGTTGGCCAGCTCGTTGAGATTGACGTAGGGGACGGACTGCAATTCGGCCACTTTGCCGAGGTTGTAGTCGTTGGTGTATAACTTTGCGTGCAAGACCTTCGCCAGGCGGACCAGTTTGGCATCGACCTCCTTTTCCTCCGGGAAATCCGCGTCATGTATTTTCACCTCATTGCGCTTGTTCTGCTGAAGGCGGGTCAGCATCTCCAATCCGCGGCGGCCACGGGCGCGGATGACCGGGTCGTTGGAATCCGCGATTTGCTGCAGTTCGGTGAGGACGAAACGCGGCACGACCAGGAGGCCTTCGACGAAATTGGCCTCGATCAAATCCGCGATGCGGCCGTCAATAATCACGCTGGTGTCGAGCAGGAGCAGGTTTTCGGGCTTGTTTTGGGGGGCGAAGCGGACGTAAGGGATGATGAGCGAGAAATCCTCCTTGTTGCTGCGCATGGCCAGGACCATGCCGATGTAACTGAAACTCAGGAACAGGGCCAGGCGGATGACCTTGCGTTGCGCGTCGTCGGCGTCGCTGAACAAGGCGGAGCGGTCGATCATGGCGGCGGCCACCATGCCGAGGAACAGGCCGAAGGTGGCGGAGGAAAAGGCCCGCAAGGAGAAGCCTTTGAGCATCTCATCGATGGCGATGCATAATCCGCCCAGGCCGAAGCCGATGAGCATGCCCCACCCGCTGTTGGTGACCCACTCGGGCCGGACCTGACTGATCTCATAACCGCCCATGACGCACATGAGCAGGAACAGAATGCGAATGACCCAAAGCGAGCGCATAACGAATTATTATTACTGACTCTTCACTCCACGACCCGGCCAACTGTTGGTTTCCGGGTGTTTCGGCCTCCACAACATGGCCCAGATGCCGCGCTGGTTCAAATTACTGCCGAATGTGCTGAACTCCGCCGTCATGGCATTGGCATTGCTGATGAAGGAGGCCATTTCGGCGGCCATCTTCTCATCCTTCAACAAGGCGCCCGCCGTGCCTTTGCCGGCCTGCAAATCCAACGCGATTTGATTAAACTTGTCCGAAGCTTCCGTCAGATTCGCGACCACCTTCCTCACGTCGGCGCGGTTGGTGACAATGATCTGGTCCAATTCAGCGGCGACGTTGGTGAGGCGGACGGACAAGACCTGGAAATTACTGACGGAAGAATTGAAGGCGGCGGCGTTGTCGTTCAACAAACTTTCGGCCCTGCCGGCCGCCGCGACGGCCCGGTCCGAAACCACCTCCAGATTGCTCACGGCGACGACAAAATGGACCAGGGTATTGGTGGAAAGCGCGGAGGCATTCAGATTGGTAATGCCCTGGTCGAGGTCCTTCATGGTTCGCCTGGCTTGATCCACCACGGTGGAGATCGACCGGACGGCCTCCTCCATGTTGAAGGTCGCCTCGCCCTTGACGGTATCGCCGTCTTGCAGGAAGGCGTCAGCGTTGGTCGGGGCCGGCCCCGTTTCAATGGGTACGGAGACGGAGACGTATTGGTCGCCCAGAAAGCCCAACGCATCGATGCGAATGTGGGCATCCTTGCGGATTTTATGTTTGCTCAGGATGCGGAGCGCAATATTGACGGACCGTTCGTCGTCCGCCAGATCCATGGAACTGACCTTGCCGATGGGCACGCCGGCCATCATGACATCGGCGGCGGGTTTGAGGCCGGCGGCATTGGGCAAAACGACGCGCAGCGTGTAGGTGGGATTGAAAAAGGTGATGCCCTTGCTGAAATTCAGGATGAGCAGGGCGGTCAGGGCAACGCCGACAAAAACAAACAAACC
>JBKQUS010000098.1:0-13767 GCA_052325505.1 Limisphaerales bacterium | reverse complement strand
CCGATCTTTTTTCGACGGGGGTCGTTCTGGGCAACCTGTTGCTGGGCTACAATGTGTTCAAGGGTTCCAACGCCGATGAATCCCGCGACCGCATCATGACTTTGCCCCTGCCCAATTTCAGCCAGATCAATCCGAACATTGACCAGCGGCTCAATGAGATTTTGCAACGCACCCTGGCGCGCGATTTGTCGCAACGCTACGCGACGGCGGACGAATTGCTCTATGATTTGGAGTATTATATTTACCACAAGGGCTATGGTCCGACTAACGAAACGCTGGGAAAGTATATGCGCGAACTTTTCGGCCAGACCTCGCCGGAGGCCGATGACAAAGGACACACCACCGTGGTGGATGCGGCGGGCCGCCGCCCCGTGCGGGTGGATTAACCAGACGGGTGGCGCCATGGCCCACAGTCGCGCTCGATGACCGCGAAACCCAGAAAAAACAAGCCCGGCCCGGTTGTGCTGGGACTCATTCAGAGCCGGTGCTCTCCCGACCCGGCGGAAAACTTTGCCCGCGCGACGCGGCGCATCGCCCAGGCCGCGCGACAGGGGGCGCAGATCATTTGCACCCAGGAGTTATTCCGTTCACAGTATTTCTGCCAGGCCGAAAAGCACGAGTATTTTAAACTGGCCGAGTCGATTCCGGGACCCAGCAGCACGGCCCTGCAACAATTGGCCCGCCGCCATAAAATTGTCCTCATCGCCTCGCTTTTCGAAAAGCGCGCAGCGGGCGTCTATCACAACACGGCCGCCGTCATCGACGCAGACGGCCAACTGCTGGGGCTTTACCGCAAGATGCACATTCCGGACGACCCGCTTTATCAGGAAAAATTCTACTTTACCCCTGGCGACCTTGGCTTTCGTGCCTGGCAGACCCGCCGCGGCAAAATTGGCGTCTGCATTTGCTGGGACCAATGGTATCCGGAAGCGGCCCGCCTCACCGCCCTGCAAGGGGCCGGCATTCTGTTTTACCCCACCGCCATCGGCTGGCATCCTTCGGAGAAGCGCGAACACGGTGTCAATCAGCATTCCGCCTGGGAAACCATCCAGCGCAGCCATGCCGTGGCCAACGGCTGCTACGTCGCCGCCGTCAACCGCGTGGGCTTGGAAAGGCCGGAAGGCGGGGCGGGGCTGGAATTCTGGGGCCAGAGTTTCGTGGCCGCTCCATCAGGGGAAATTCTGGCCAGGGCCGCGGCGGACCGGGAGGAGATTTTGCTGGTGGAGGTGGACTTGGGCCAGATCGATGTTTCCCGCACCCACTGGCCGTTCCTGCGCGACCGCCGGATTGATGCCTACGGTGCCTTGACCAAACGCTGGATTGATTAACCGTCGCCATGTCGAAAAAAGAACGTGCATTTCGGCAGGGACGGGGTACATGTGATTCGAATGCACAAACCGATTGATACCCGGGAGCCCTTGCAAGTGGCGGCGGAGGTGCAGGAGGCTTATTTGGAGATGTTTCCGCAAGGAGATCGGGAGTTCATCCCGATGATTTTTCAATGGGCTGGGAGTTGGTTTGGCGGCAAATACCGCGATTATCAGGCCATTGACGCGCATTATCACGACCTGGAGCATACGCTGCAGGGCATTCTCTGCATGGCCCGTCTCCTGCGCGCGCGCCATGCACAGGGACAGGAACCCAAACTGACTCAACGGATGTTTGAACTGGGCATGCTGGCCATTCTTCTGCATGACACGGGCTACCTCAAAAAACACGGGGACAACGAAGGGACCGGGGCAAAATATACTTTGACCCACGTGGATCGCAGCATCGAATTCGCCGGCGAACTGATGCTGGCCAAGGACTTTCTGATGGAAGAAGTGCTGGCCGTGCAAAATATGATCCGCTGCACAGGCGTCAACGTCAAATTGGATGCCATCCGATTCCAGAACGAATTGGAACGAATCGTCGGCTTCAGTCTGGGCACGGCCGATTTGCTCGGGCAAATGGCGGCAAGGGATTATGTGGATAAGCTGCCGATACTTTATTTGGAGTTTGCCGAGGCGGCCAGTTACAACGCCGGCAAAATGAAGGCAGGCGGATTCTTCAGCAGCGCGGACGATCTGATGCAGAAGACGCCGCTGTTTTGGGAGAAATACGTCCAGAACAAAATTAACCGGGAGTTTCTGGGCCTCTACCGTTTTCTCGACGATCCGTATCCGGACGGGCCGAATCCTTATATGCAGCAGATTGAAGCCAACATAGCGCGACTTCGGCGCGAGCTGGCCGCCCGGGGCGGTTCGTGATTCTCGTCCTTTGTTGAACGGGCGGCCGATTTTTGCATGTCGCGCGAGTACGTCTTACATCCCTTTCGCCCGCCAATCCATTTCCAGATTGACTATGCGAAGGAACTTAATCCCCAGCAGCACGCCGCCGTGACCGCTCCCCCGGGCCCTGCCCTGGTCATCGCCGGGGCCGGTTCGGGCAAAACGCGCGCGCTGATCTACCGCGTCGCTTTCCTGCTCGAACAGGGAGTCCCGCCCGAGTGCATCTTACTGCTGACCTTCACCAACAAAGCTGCCAAAGAGATGATGCGCCGCGTAACCGATTTGCTGGGGGGCGAACTTTCCAGCCTGTGGGGCGGCACTTTTCATTCCATCGCCGCCCGTGTGCTGCGCCGCCACGCGGCTCTCCTGGGTTACCAACCCGACTTTTCCATCCTGGACCGGGAAGACGCCAAAGAGATGATCCACGCCTGCATGGTGGAGATGAACATCGATGTCAGAGTTTCTCATTTTCCCAAGGCCGACGTCCTGGCTGACATTTTTTCACTGGCGGTGAACAAGGAGAAGCCCCTGGCTGCCGTCATCGGGGAGCAATTCGATTATTTTTCTGCCATCGCCGCGCAAATCGCCGCCGTACAGGAAAAATATGCTGCCCGCAAAAAAGCGGCCAATGCCATGGACTTCGACGACCTTCTCGCCCTCTGGCTCAAACTCTTGCGCGACCATGACGAAACCCGCGAAGAATATCAGCGCCGGTTCCAGTTCATTCTGGTGGACGAGTACCAGGACACCAACAGAATCCAGGGCGAGTTGATTGATCTTCTGGCCTCGCGCCACCAGAACGTCATGGTGGTGGGTGACGATTCCCAAAGCATTTACTCCTGGCGCGGTGCGCATTTCCTAAATATCCTGAAATTTCCCGAACGCCATCCCACAGCGGCCGTCTATCGGATTGAAACCAACTACCGCAGCACGCCGGAAATCCTGCGCCTGGCCAATGCCGCGATTGCGGCCAACGTCAATCAGTTCGACAAGGAACTGACCGCCGCGCGGCCTTCCGGCAGCAAACCGGTGGTGGTCAAATGCGCCGATGGCCGCGAGCAGTCGGCTTTCGTGACGCAACGCATCCTGCAACTGCGCGATGAAGGACGGTCCCTGAAAAGCATCGCCGTGCTTTATCGCTCGCATTTTCATGCCTTGGAACTGCAACTCGCGTTGACGCGCCAACACATTCCCTTCAGCATCACCAGCGGCATCCGCTTCTTTGAACAAGCGCACATCAAGGATGTTGCCGCCCACCTCAAGTTCATCCAGAACCCGCGCGATGAACTGGCCTTCAAACGAATTGCGCGCCTTCTTCCAGGCGTGGGCGCAAAAAGCGCCGATAGACTCTGGAACGCCTTCCAGCCGGCTTGGAACTCCGCGCCCGAGCCGGCTCCAGCCCAGGCCTGTCCCGTCCTCGCCGTTGCCCTGCAAAAAATCGCCTCTGTCGCGTCCAAAAAAACCGCCGTGGCCTGGGCGCAATTGACCGCCACCATCGCGCAACTCGAAGCCCCGGACGTCCGCGGCAGCGCCTCGCGCATGATTCGAATCGTCATGGAAGCGGGCTACGATGAATACCTGGAAGAGCAATACACCAACTATCGCGATCGTCGGGAGGACATTGGTCAATTGGCCGCCTTCGCCGTGGAATTTCAGACAATGGAAGAGTTTCTCACCCAACTCGCCTTGCAAAGCGAGATTGAAGCCGAGTCTTCGGCAACGACGGCGCAGGATGACGATCAAGTTCGTCTGTCCACCATCCACCAAGCCAAAGGCCTCGAGTTCGACGTTGTCTTCATCATCATGTTGTGTGAGGGACTGTTTCCCTCCGCCCGGTCCGCCAAAACTTTTGAAGGCGAAGAAGAAGAGCGGCGGCTGTTCTATGTCGCCCTGACCCGCGCGCGCGATGAATTATATTTGACGTACCCGTCGCGGCGTTCGGCCTCGTGGGACGGGGACGAGACGGCCCAACCGCCCTCGCGGTTCTTGAAGGAATTGCCAAAGGAATTGGTCGAGGAATGGGACCTCCGTTCGCCTCACTACTAATGAAAAGGCCGTGGCGACAACAGGTTTGACATCATGACGGCGCTCCTTATGATCCCAATATGAAAATTCTCGGCCAGTTGGTCCTTTTGGTGTGCTGTTCCCTGACACTATCCGCGCAAAGCAATCTGCCAGCAATGAAGCGCATCACCAGCCGCCACACCCCGGCCCACGTCGCGCTCAAAAACTTCATGCACGGGGTCAATATCGCCAATTACCTGGAGGTGCCGCCCAGCCAGCATTGGAGTGTTCCTCACTCCGTCGTTGATCTGAAAGAAATTCGCGCCCAGGGCTTTGACCATATCCGGGTGCCCATCGGCTGGCAGTATTACGCGGGGCCGGCGCCGGATTTTAAATTGTCGGATGACATTTTTGCCAGGGCGGACGACATCGTGACCAATGCGACCACTCTGGGATTGAATGTCATCATTAACATCCATGATTTCTTCGCGCTCAACACCAATCCGGCCGCATGCACCCCCGAATTCCTCGCCATCTGGAGACAGGTCGCCTCGCACTATGCCCAGTCGCCGGCCGGCGCCGTCTCCGAACCCTTCAACCAGCCCAAAGGCGCCATGCGGCTGCTGAGTTTGGGCCGCCATCAACAACAAGGCTGCATCGCCTTCGAACTGCTGAACGAACCCAGGCAGGCCGCCACAACAGTTGTCCTGAATCCCATTTACGCCGAAGCCATCCGCGAGATCCGGCAAATCGCTCCGCGTGCCACAATCTTCGTCGGCACCAGTAGATTTAACTCGCCCGAGGAACTTCCCAACCTCCGGTTGCCAGACGACGATGCTAACATCATCGTCACCCTGCACTGTTACGATCCGATGTTCTTCACCCATCAAGGGGCGGATTGGGTCGCACCGGATTACACCAAAGTGACGGGCATCAAATTTCCCGGACCGCCGAAAACTCCGTTCGTGCCCGACCCCAAACTGGATTTGACACCGGAAGCTCTGCACCGGATCAACCAGTATAACACACAGCCCACCGAAAATAATCCCTCCAGTCCCCGGGCTTTTCTCTCCAGGATTCAGGGGGCCAAGGCCTGGTCGGACAAATTTGGGCGGCCCATCCACTTTGGCGAATTCGGGGCTTACACCACAGCGGATCAGGAATCGCGCGCCCATTATTACGCGGCGATGGTGCAGGCCATGGAGGCGGCGGGCTTTGGCTGGGCGAGTTGGGATTGGAAATCCGGTTTCAATTATTGGGACGTAAAAAACCAGCGACCCCTGCCCGGGATGCACGAGGCCTTCTTTCCCGACAAGGTCCAAAAAGTCGCCCCATGATTTTCACGGAAGTGGCGCGCAAGGGATTGTGCGCCCCACCATGCCCGGTCCGGAGACGCAAAACGGTCGCATTATTTGAATGCACCCCTTCATCTGGCCGGGCCGATCTGCTTCTTATCTCCGATGTTTGACGAGGTAGAACAGCAGGAATAGAGAGAACAAAAGCACCAACAACGAAAAACCAGTGGCAATGATCGTCAACACCCGCCCCCGGCGCTTGAATGTCTCCAGTCTGAGTTTGGCGGCCTCCTTGAACAGCGCGATTTCCTTGTCCATGATTGCTGGATCGGCCGCTTCGTCCCTCAGCCGCAGCATCAGCCACGCGGGATGGCGCGGACCATAGGACTCGGGCAATTTTAGCAGCATCTCATCCGATGGCGGGGAAAATGCGGCGTCCATTTTCCACCAAGGCGCGGTTTCCTCTGTCCAAAGGCGGAACAGGCCGTGGTTTAGCGCGACGGCTTGCAACCGTAGCCACAGCAGGGGGCGCAAGGCGTCGGCCAGGGCAAAATCGCCGTAGGCTTCCGAATGAACCCGGCCCTGGCCGCCTTCGATGTGCAACCCGATTGCGGCGGCCAGATTGCCCTGCTCGTCCTCCGCCACCTGGAAATCGGTGAATCGTTTGCCCAGTTCCGCCGCCGGCAAATGCGCCGCCTGCCACAATCCGGTCAGCCGCGCCAAATCATCCACCGTTGCCCGCCGTGTCCGATATGCATTCATCTCGCTGCGCGCGCCGGGCCGGCCGGCGCTCAATCGCTGTTGGGATACGATCCGAGGACTTTGACGAAATTGCAAACTTCCGAGAGGTTGGCGATGGCCAGGGAGACTTTGCGGTCGGTCATGTGCCCGTCGCAGTCAACAAAAAAGAAATACTCCCATGCCTTGCGTTTGCTGGGGCGCGATTCAATCTTGGTCATGTTCAGCTTGTAACGGCGGAAGGGGGCGAGGGCGCGGTAGAGGGCGCCGACTTGATCGGCGATGCTGAACATCACGCTGGTGCGGTCGCGCCCGGTGGGAGGGCCGCATCGCCCGCCCAGGACGAGGAAGCGGGTGGCGTTGGCGTTGAAATCCTGGATGTCCGGCTCGATGACCTTCAGTTTGTATTTCTCCGCCGCCAAAAAGCCGGTGATGGCGGCGACTTTGCCGCGCAATTTGGAGCGGCGTCCGCCGGCCGCCGCGCTGGCCGCCAGTTCAGCCGAACGCGCATTGGAGGAGGTTTCGAAAATCTCCGCCCTGGGCAAATGCCGTTGCACCCAGACGCGGCACTGGCCCAGCGCCTGGGGATGCGCGTAGAGGCGCTGCACGTCCTTCATGCTTGCCTCGCCCGCCAGGCAATATTGAATGGGCAAAACAATCTGCGCGACAATCTGCAGGTTGCTGTCCACAAACATGTCCAGGGTGTGCGTCACGACGCCTTCGGTCGAATTTTCGACCGGCACCACGCCGTAATCGGCGCGCCGCTTGCCGACTTCGGTGAAAATGTCGGCAATGGTTTTTTGCGGGGAGTAAAGCAGGCTGGAGCCGAATTTTTCAATGGCGGCCTGATGGGTGAAGGTGGCCTCCGGCCCGAGATAGGCAATGGTCATCGTTTTCTCGAGCGAGAGCGCGCTGGACATGATCTCGCGGTAAATGGCGCGCAGGGAATCGGGGGTGATGGGGCCCTGGTTCAGCTTGCAAACGCGCTGCAAGACGGTGCGTTCGCGGTGGGGGACATAAATGGCTTCGCCCGCCTTGACTTTGATGGCGCCGATTTGCAGGACATGCCGGGTGCGCTCGTTGAGCAGCTTGACGATCTGGGCATCGAGCTTGTCGATGGCTTTGCGGTGTTCCGGAATAATCATGCTTTCGCCAGCATACACAAACCGGTCTGTAATGGAAACATTCCATTTAGGTGTTGTCTAATGGAGAAGGATGAAGCTTCAATAATCAACAAGTCACGCTTGAAGCGAACTTTTAAGAAGATGAAAGATGGGCGTCAAAACGGCACGAAATTTTGGCCGCTGATTCTTGGAACCGCCGTGTTCACGGGCTGCGCCCATTTCCAGCCGCAGCCGATTTCACCGGAAAAAACGGCGGAGCAACTGGAGTCGCGCCGGCTGGACGACGCCGGGCTCAAAAAATACCTCGAACAAAATCTTGGCCGCGAAATAAAAAACTGGCCGCAGACAAACTGGGATTTGCCGGAACTAACGCTGGTGGCGTTTGATTTTCATCCCAGTCTCGAAGTGGCCCGCGCGCAATGGCTGGCCGCGGCGGCGGGCTTGAAAACGGCGGGCGCCAGGCCGAATCCGTCCGTAACCATCCTGCCCGGCTACGATTCACAAATCCCTGGCAATTACAGTCCGTGGTTCCTGCCCGTGACTTTCGATCTGCCGATTGAAACCTCCGGCAAGCGCGGCAAACGCATGGCTGAGGCTGAGAAATATGCCGAGGCCGCGCATTGGAATTATGTTTCGGCCGCGTGGCAAATCCGCAGCGGCGTGCGCGCCAGCCTTCTTGACTTCAACATCGCCGGACGGCGTGCCGGATTGCTGCAAAAGCAGTTCGCCGCGCAAAAGGAGATTGTGGAATTACTGCAACAGCGTTTTGAGCAGGGCGAAATTTCGCGGATCGAACTCACGACGGCGCAGATTGCCCTGAATAAGACACTGCTGGATTTGAGCGATGCGCTCTCAAAGCAGGCCGAGGCGCGCTCGCGGCTGGGGGAAGCGCTCGGCTTGACCGCAGAGGCGTTGCAGGGCGAGGAATTGAATTTTGATTTTTCAACGCGCGACGTGAAGGCATTGACATCGACCGAGGCGCGCCGGGTTGCGCTGCAGTCGCGCGCGGACATTATGGCGGCACTGGCTAATTACGCAGCCGCGGAAGCTGAATTGCGGCTGCAAGTTGCCCGGCAATATCCGGACCTGCATTTGGGTCCCGGTTACGCGTGGAATTACGGCAACACGGGCGACAACCAGTGGACTCTCGGCCTCACGCTGGAATTGCCGGTCTTGGACCAGAATCAAGGGCCGATTGCCGAGGCCGAGGCGCAGCGCAAACTGGCGGCCGCGAAATTCGTGGAGTTGCAATCGCAAGTTGTCGGTGAAATTGACCGCGCGGTTGCCAGCTACAGCGTGGTGCGTCAACAGGCGCAGACTGGAAATGAAGTGCTCGCCGCCGAACAACAACAGCAAAAATCCGCCGAGGCGCAACTTAAAGCTGGGGCGGGCAGCACGCTTGACGTGTTGAGCACGCAACTGGAATTGAGCAACGCGGCGCTCGCGCAACTGGACAACGAGGCAAAATTGCAAACCGCCTTCGGCGCGTTGGAAGACGCGCTGCAGTGTCCGGCGGAATCCATTTCCGCGGTCATCGATAGTATTACCAGCGATAAACCCAACCACATCTCCAAATGAAGGCAAAACATATCATCGCCGGCGTGGCCGTTGTACTGCTGGCCGGCGCGGGCATCGTTGTGCTCGTCAAATCGCGCGGGGAAACTTCCCGCACGGGCGACAATGAAACGACGCGCACCCTGGTGACCGTCGAGACGGGCGCGCTCAAACTCGCCACGATGCATCGCTATGTTCAAGGCTACGGCACGGTTGAACCCGCACCCGCCTCGAGCGACGCGCCGCCCGCCGAGGCAGCGCTTTCCGCTCCCGTCGCGGGCGTGGTCACCAAAGTCTCCGTCATCGAAGGCCAGCCCGTGGAGAAGGGGGAGGTGCTGATGGAACTGAATTCGGGCACGACGACGGCGGAAAACGCGGCGCAGGAAGTGGAGCGGCAAAGGAAATTATATGCGCAGCAAAACACCTCATTGAAAAATCTGCAGGACGCCGAAGCGCAACTGGCCCTTTTGCGTGTCACTACGCCTTTGTCCGGCACGGCTGTGCGCGTCAGCGTCAAACCCGGCCAAGCCGTGGATTTGACCACAGTGGTCGCGGAAGTGATGGATTTGGACCGGCTGGCCGTGAGCGCGGAAATTCCCGCGGCGGAAGCGCGGGATTTGAAATCCGGCGATCCGGTCGAGTTGTTGACGGAGCCGCTGGTGACGGCCGAACTTTCATTTGTCAGCCCGGGCGTGGATAAGAACACTGGCACAGTGCTGGTGCGTGCGTTGTTGCCGGCGAACAACGGGTTGCGTCCCGGACAATTTGTCCAGTTGCGCATTGTGACGGCGGCTCACACGAATTGTCTTGCCGCGCCCGGCGAAAGCGTGGTGACGGATGAGAGCGGCAAAACCGTGGTCGCGGTGATCGACGGCGAAGAGGCGAGACAGGTGCCGGTCCAAACCGGTTTGCGCGAAAACGGCTGGATCGAAGTGGCAGCGCCTGAACTCAGGGCGGGTGACACCGTGGTGACGGCCGGCGCTTATGGCTTGCCGGCAAAGACCAAAATTCGCATTGAAAATGCCCCGAGCGGCGAAACGTCCGCCCCTTCGTCCAATTCAAGATGAAGCCGGATTCCATTTCGCCCCTGGGCCGGTTCGCCACAAGGCACGCGCTCTCCATTACGTTCCTTGCGGCGGTGTTGTGCGCAGGCGGCGTTTTTTGCGCGCTGCACACGCCGTCGTCGGTGTTTCCGCAGACGAATTTTCCACGGGTCGTCATTCTCGTTGACAACGGCATCATGCCCGCCGACGAGATGATGGCAACGGTGACGCGCCCGATTGAGGAGGCGATGAAGGACATTCCGGGCGCGCTCACGGTGCGATCGGCCACCAAGCGCGGTTCGGCGCAAGTTAATGTCTTTTTCAACTGGCATGTGGACATGGCGGAGTCGGAATTGTATGTGCTGGGGCGGCTCTCACAAATCCGCAACGACCTGCCTGCGACCGCCTCCACCGAGGTTGAGCGCGTGACGTTTTCGGCCTTTCCCATCATCGGCATCAGCCTGACCAGTTCCAACCGCGACATCACCTCTCTCTGGGAGACGGCGAATTATGAATTGAAGCCGCGCTTTCTCGAAATTCCTGGCGTGGCGCGCGTGGACATCACCGGCAGTCGCGCTCCGGAATTTCATGTCGTCGTTGATCCGCTGAAATTGCAAGCGGCCGGCTTTGGCCTGTCGGACGTTAGCGATGCGCTGACGAAAAACAATCTATTCGCGCCCGCGGGCATGATGGAGGAAAATTACCGCCTTTACCTGACGACGGTGGACGGGCGTGTTCATTCGGCTGGAGACATTGAGAATCTGGTAATGGCGGTTCAGAACGGGCACCCGGTGCAAATCAAAGACGTGGCACGCGTCGAGCGCGGGGCGGAGCCGGTCTTTCAATCCGTGACGGCGCAGGGCCGGGATGCCGTGCTTTTGAACATCCACAGCCAGGCAGACGGCAGCACGTTGAACATCGCCGCCGCCTTGAAACGACAATTGCAGCAACTCCAACGGGAGTTGCCGCCGGACATGCGTCTCGCGTTTTTCTACGATCAATCGCTCTTCGTGCGCGATTCGGTGGGCAGCGTGTGGGACGCGATCGTTTTCGGCCTGATGCTGTCCGTGCTGATTCTCTTCTTCTTCCTTAAGAACTGGGGCAGCGTGTGGACGGCCATTGTCACGATTCCGATCACGGTCCTTGTCACGCTCGTGGCGATGAATCTGGCGAACATGAGCTTCAACATCATGACGCTGGGCGGCATCGCGGCGTCCATTGGACTGGTGATTGACAACGCGATTGTGGTCGTGGAGGCGATGTGCGTGAAGATCGCTGCCGGTCGTCCGCGGCTGTCGGGAATTCAGGAAGCCGTCAGCGAAATTTTACAACCGCTCATTGGCTCAACGCTCACCCCTGTGGTTGTGTTCATTCCGCTGGCATTTTTGTCCGGCATTGCGGGGGTGTTCTTCCGCGCACTGGCGTTGACGATGGTGGTGTCGCTGCTCACGTCATTGGCATTGGCGCTCACACTCACACCGTCCTTGGCCGCGTGGCTTATTCGTGACCGCGAAAAAATAGAACACGGCCATGCGCCAAAGAACATGGACGGCGGATTTCTGCTGACCCGCGTCCTTCGGATTTACGAAAGCGCGTTGCGCGCGGCGCTGCGATATGGCTGGCTCACCTTGCTGGCCGGCGGCGCGGTGGTCGTGGCGTCGGTTTTCATCTACCGGCAGTTGGATTCCGATTTTCTGCCCGACTTCGACGAGGGCGGCTTTATCATTGATTACCATGCGCCGCCCGGCACGAGTCTCACCGAAACGTCGCGCCAGCTTGACGAGGCGGAGCGGATATTATCAGCAAATCCGGACGTGGAGGGCTACTCGCGCCGACTTGGGGCGGAATTGGGCCTGTTCATCACCGAGGCGAATCGCGGCGACTTCGCGGTCAAGCTCAAACCCGGCCGAAAACATTCCACGGAAGAAGTCATCGCCGGATTGCGCCATACTTTCAACGAGCAATTTCCGGCGTTCCGCTGGGAGTTTCCGGGCATCCTGACGGATGTGATCGGCGATTTGCAACTGACGCCCAATCCGATCGAGATCAAATTGTTCTCGCCCGATTTGAAATGGCTGCAACATGTCGCGCCGCGAGTGGAGGAACAGATCAAAAAGATTCCCGGTATTGTGGACACGTTCGACGGTTTGACGGAAACTGGCCCTTCGATCAATTTCCGGGTGCGGCCCGCCGATGCGGCGCGGTTTGGCTTAAGCGTTCAGGACATTGCCGCCGCCGTGAATACTGCGCTGCTGGGCCAGACCGCCTCCTATGTTTTGCAGGGCGACCGCATCGTGAATATCCGCGTCCTGGCCAACCCTGCGAGCGTGAATCGTGTCGCGGCGTTGAGCGAGCTGCCGTTGCGAACGGCCACTGGCAAGGTCGTCCGGCTTTCCCAAGTCGCCAGTGTGACCGAGGAGCCGAGTGAAGTGGAATTGGATCGCGACGATTTGCGGCAGGACATCATTGTGTCTGCACGGCTGGAAGGCCGTGATCTCGGCAGCGCGATGAAGGAGATTCAGGACCAATTAGGCCGGGACGCATGGCTGCCGCCCGGCACGGTCGAGTACGGCGGCCTTTACCAGCAGCAACAGGAATCCTTCCATAATCTCCTGATGGTTTTGCTCGCCGCCATCCTGCTCGTGTTCACAGTGCTCCTGATTGAATTCCGCTCGTTCAACGAGCCGGTGGCAGTTGTCTTCGGCGCGATCCTCGCCCTGTTCGGAACGATCGCCGCATTGTGGCTCACGGGAATCACCCTCAACATTGTTTCATTTCTGGGGGCGATCATCGGCGTGGGCATTGTGGCCAAAAATGGGATTCTCATGCTCGACTTCGTGCAACAACTGGAATCGGACGGTGTGGTGTTGGTGGAGGCCCTGGTGCGTTCCGGCCACCGCCGCCTGCGCCCTGTGTTGATGACCTCGCTGGCCGCCGCCCTGGGCATGCTGCCCCTGGCGTGGGGCATCGGCTCCGGCGCGGAGATGCTTCGCCCGCTGGCCGTCGCCGTCATCGGCGCGCTCTGCATCTCCGTGCTGCTGTCGCTCGTGGCCACGCCAGTGGTTTATTGCATTTTGCGGATGGCCAAAAAAACTCCGTCGCTCAATCCCGGTTCAACAGAGTGATTCCCAACCTGCTTTCACGAGCCATCCTCGGCTGTAATTGAGATTCTGAAACTGGCCATTTGGCAAATGTTTAGATTTGCTCTTATGTTTAAATTGTGTAGCACGGGATGGTTGATTGGCCGGGGAATCTGTGAATGAAAATGAAATGACGCTGTTTAATGTCTTTACGCACTCAACTTGAAACCTCAGGCTCGTGGCTGTTCAAGCACCGGAGTTATCTTCCGTTGGCCATCCTGCCTGTCTTTTTGGTTTGCCTTGCCTCCTCCAATTATCTCGGCAACAGCCATGCGCTTAATGAGTGCTGGCAGGCAGGATGCATGGTCATATCGTTTTTTGGATTGGCCTTGAGGGTAATTGTCGTGGGACACGCCCCTTACGGAACGTCCGGCCGCAATACCCGCGAGCAAGTGGCCGACACTCTCAACACAACCGGGATGTATTCCATTGTTCGTCATCCTCTTTACCTGGCAAATTATCTCATCATCCTCGGTGAGCTGGACCCCTATTTTTAGACCACTGGTTAAGTTCGACTTTTGCCGGTCTGCTGTAGATAAGAAAGAGCAGACTTATGAAAGCAAAACGGAAAAGACACAGTGCGGCCTTCAAGGCCAAAG
>JBKQUS010000097.1:0-80617 GCA_052325505.1 Limisphaerales bacterium | reverse complement strand
CTTTGGCCTTGAAGGCCGCACTGTGTCTTTTCCGTTTTGCTTTCATAAGTCTGCTCTTTCTTATCTACAGCAGACCGGCAAAAGTCGAACTTAACCAGTGGTCTAAAAATAGGGGTCCAGCTCAAACAACGTCAGTGGGATTCAGCCGAAATGCGAAGGCGCGCTAACCATTGGCTTCAAATTCGCCACGGCATCGCTCATGGTTCGGGTCTGCCAAAAGACATCCCCTGGATTCAAGACCCCAAGAACCGTCCAAGGCTTACCTTACTGCTGCTGAAGGAGTGCAAACGGTTTTTTGAAAGATTGGTTCAGCAAACAGACGATGCGTTCTTAGAATTCTTAAAAGCCCACCACGGATTGGCCGCTCCTTGGTAATGGAATCAAGCATTTCCGAATGAAGAATTGGCCGCAATGGACTCGCCGCGTGGCGATGGATGGATCGGGACGCGACCCGTTGGGCTTGTCGCGCGTCTCCGATGCGCTCACGAACTTTCTGCTGCCGAGCATCATCACCACCACCGACCGAGCACGCTATTACTCGTTCTACACCTGGGCTATCGCCGACATCGAAGCGTTGCGGCAATCCAAAGGGGGACGCATCTCGTTTGAGGAGGAATTTCAGCGACGCGAGGCTGCCTTCGCGCTCGCCTCACGACTCGGGCAAAAAATCGAATTGCCCATCGTGGGCATCCGACAAGTGGATACGATTCTCGCGTCAGCCGACGAGGGCGACAACGTGGACACCAATTTCCGCGTATTGCCGTCCAACTCTACCGGCGGATACGGCCAATACTATGGCGGGTGTTTGCACGCGCTGGACTTGGTTCGTGTGGACGAACAGGGCGAGTGGACCAGTTCAACGGAACATGGTCGAAAGCTCGCGGACGCATTTGCGAGTGCCACGGCGAAGTCGCCTTATTTGACCGGCAACTGGAGAACTCGTCCACGAGTTCCGAAAAAGGTGCTGCAAGAATCAGCGGAGGTTTTCTCCCTAGATGCGCTTGGCGGGCGCGCGGCGGATACGGAGCGAGAATTGTTGATAAGCATGTTCTTCAATTTGGGTGAATCACCTTCGGGCACGCGACCATTAAACCGTCAAGCGACGTTGGGCATGTTTCTTCACGTCTTGAAGTCATGCGAGGAAGCAGGTGTCGAGGTGACTCGTCGTGATGTGGACGGCGGCGCGGTTTTCTGGCCGCATTATTACGGTGGCCTCGCTGACGATGACAATGACTTGTTGTCCTATCAACCTGCCCCTGCATTTGCCGAGGCTCACGCTTTCTGGCGGCAGTTTTGCGCCCACCAATTTCTCGCCTTCGCCCTCGAAGAATTCCTCGCGGCGGTGCTTGATGCTTTGTCACCACACCCAGAAGGGCTAACCGAGGCGGCTTTGCTTGATGCACTGGTGAGCAAAGAATTCGTGCATGACTTGGAAACGGTGACGAAAGCCAAAGTCGGCACACCAACCGCGTTGCTCAAGGCCGTCGGCATTGTGGGTGTTCCAGATGTTGCGACCTGCCTCGAAGCCACGAAGAGGTTTGCAGGTGAGGCCGTGGTCAACGAATGGAGTATTCGCTGGGAACACGACGGCTCGCCGCAAACCCGTTTAGGACGCGCCATGCTGCTACTGGCCATGCTCTACGGAAAATGGCGCGGACGAAACGATGAGGATGCCTTGCTCCGGGTGGCTGACGAAGCCAAGGGAGAGCTGTGGCTGGGAACAATCTTCCCCTGGCTGGATTCATGGCAGGCCGAACAACTGGACTGGCGGCAGGCCGTGGAGCGGTTGCTGGAATGGACAGCAATGCGCCACGACCAGGTGAAGTTCCAAAAGCGAAAACTCGACGCCAGTTGGTTTGAACTGGCGAACGGGCGCTTCGTCAAGCAACAGGACATCGTTCCCGGATTTCGGGCGTCGCGTCACGGAAATGCGACTACGGTGCTGCAAGACCTCGGCTTGATAAAACACGCGGACTTGGACGATCCGTTGCTCTTGACGGCCAGGGGAAAGCAAGTTCTCAACGAGGTAATCCAACTTCGGAAATGAGCCAGCAACCACCCAAACTGGATTTGCATGGGCGGCTCAAAAAGCACGCCTTCGAGCACGCGCTCATCACGACCTACAATTTCGGAACTCGCTTCTTCGAGGACTATGCTCTGGAGAATTTCAAGAGCCTCCAAGACAACGGCAATATCAGCGTCCTTTTGGATGAGGGCGAGTATCAGGATTTACTGAAAGCGGCTGGCGAGAATGCGGAGTCCTTTCCGAAGCAAGCGAATCTTCGCTACCTGCTGCACCCGATTCGCGTTCCCGGTGTATTTCACCCAAAGGTTTTCCTGCTTGCGGGCAAGCGGCGTGGGTTGTTGCTCATCGGCAGCGCCAATTTTACCCAGGATGGACTCGGCTCAAATGCAGAACTGGTCGCTGCGTTCGACTATGAGGAGGAAAAGAACGAGTCCACGTTGCCATTGTTTCAGTCGGCCCTGCGATTCTTTGAACAACTAGCCGAACGCTGGCCTGCGGAACAACTCCATTCAAACTTGAACACTTTGCTGGCCGAAGCGCCGTGGCTTTCCAAAGTTGCGCCCGACTCTGCAAAAAGTGACCTGCCGGTTCTGCTTTCCAACTTGGAAAGACCGCTTTGGGATCAATTGGTCGAGCGGTTGCCCGGCCCGGCCTCGCACATTTCTGTTCTGTCCCGATTCTTCGACGCTCATCCTTCGCTGGTGGATTACGTCCGGGATTGTTCGAAAACCAAGCGACTGACGCTCTACACTCAGAACGGCATCACCACCCTTACCAAGGCTTGGCTTGCGGTGCCGGCGTTCACCGACGGAGACATGGAAATCCGGCTCTGTCGCTACGCCGACGAGGAGCACTTCCAACAATTACACGGAAAGGCGTATGCCTTCACCTGTGGGAAGGAGATCGTCTTGGCGATGGGCAGCGCGAATTTCACGTCTGCCGCGTTACGCCGGACCGCTATGAACGGCAACCTTGAGGTGTTGCTGTGCTATCCGCCAGTGACTACGAAACAGGTTACACCCAAGTCTTGGTTCGACCCCGATGGAACTTCGGTCGTCTTGAGGGACGCAAACCAGCTTCAAACTGCGACCGACAATACGGATGAATTTTCCACCCCGCCCAACAGCTTTCCATTCAGGATCACCGAGTCGCAGGTAGAGGAGGATTGGCTGAAGTTGAAAGTGACCGGTGGCCAGATTTCGAGCGCGGTCGGTTGCCGGATCATTCAAGGTGACAATCGCCCGTTTCATCTCCGTGTTGAAACAACTGGACCGGGCTTCCTGCGTTGCCGTCTTGATGAAACCAATCAGA
This sequence comes from Limisphaerales bacterium, assembly GCA_052325505.1. Classification (GTDB taxonomy): domain Bacteria; phylum Verrucomicrobiota; class Verrucomicrobiia; order Limisphaerales; family Palsa-1400; genus DASRLE01. The sequence continues at coordinate 77,280 of JBKQUS010000097.1, read as the reverse complement.
AGCGGTTACGCGCCGCGCCCGCACTCGCGCAGCTTGGGGTGAATTCAGCCCGGAATTGGACGCCGCAAAGCAACCCCGTGCTCGTCACGAATCTTCAGGACATTGTCACGGGGCGGGATGTGCGTCGCGAACGACAAATCCGGGAAGCCCGCGAAAGTCCGCAGCGTTTCATGGATGTGCTGACGGTGTTGTGCAGTGGCGATGATGAGGAAAGGCTGAAGCAGTTTCTCACCTATTGCGACATCCCGATTGATTTGCCAACGAGACTGCTACGTCGGCGAGCAACTTCAAACAATGCTGCGGCGCTCGGTGGTGATGCGTTGCGGATTTTGGGTGCGCGCAATCTCCGACACTTTGAGGTGCTCCACGAGGCGGTCATGGATTTTGTCCAACGCCATCAAAGGCGGCTCGACAAGCACGTAGAGCGTGGGACGGCAAAGGGAATTCCAAACTTCCTACATATTCTACTGACCATTGGCAATCTGCTCTTATCTCAAATCGAACGTATCGTCGCGGCCTTGGAAGCGGATGCAACACTTGAGATGAGTCCGGACCGCTGGCATCACATTCGTGACAACTTGGACACCTATTACCGGACGCTAGAAGGGCTTTTTGAAATCACAGCCGTCGATTATCTGGATGCTCTGCTGGACGCGGTCTCCTCAAGCAAGATTAACGCGGAATTCGTCGAAAGCCTGCCGGACCTAAACGCCCTTATGCAACGCGCGATCAGAAATCGGGAGAACCTGATTCAACTTCAAAAAACCCGATTGGTGGTGATGACGGTATCAGGACCGATTACAGGGCCGGGATTCTTCAGTTCAGTTCTGTCACCAGCAAAATGGTCCAGCTTTATGAATCACCTCAGCGGACTACACGATCAATTGAGAAGCCGGCTCGCGGCGTAACCCAAACTCGCGGATTCAGTCACCTCGTCAAACCCAACGCCGCCAGCGAGAAAACCACTTGGAAATACTTCCGTCTGACTCCATCGGCGGAAGTGTCACACGCCGAAATCCCCGCTCACAGTGGACAAGCACACACTCGTGGTCGCGAAGATTGCGGAGCTTATGCGGTTTGATTTTGTGTTCTTCGGTTTCGGAGTAATTCACGTTGCGTTTGCCGGCGCTGAATCCCCATGAGCGTTTCACCACGCGCTTCTTGCCGATAAAGTCGGCGGCTTGGACGGCATCTGCTTCGTCGGCGGCGCGGAAGATGAGACGGTTGCGGAGATTCAAGGTCAGCACTTTGGCTTTGTCGTTGCCCAAAGGTGGCACAAGCGAAGTTGTGCTTTGCGCGGCGGCGACAACCGTTGCGCCAGCTTCGCGAATTACGTCCACGCAGTTGTAATCGCTCGTGCCGTCTTCACTTGCTGTCATAAACCGTTGCGCCTCGTCGGCCCAGAGGATGAGCAAATTGTCCTTCGCGCGGTCCGACTTGGTTTTGTCGAAACGGCGCAAGGCATGATTGTAATAAAGCAGCTTCAGGAATGTGTTCACATAACGCCGTTCGGTCTGAAACTTTTGCGGCATCGTCGTGAGGATGATTTTGCCCTGGTCAATCGCAGAAAAATTAAACGTGCTTTCGCCGGTGCAAAACACCTCGGCGACTTCGGGCGTCAGGAAGTATTGCAGGTAGTTGCCAATAGTTTCACGGACGCCGCCAAATTGTTCGGCAGGCTGGGTGAGAAAACGGTCTAAAAAATGCGCATAAACGGCGGCCCGGCGTGGCGTTTCGAGGAGATTTTCAAGATTTTCCATTTCTTCTTCAAGCAGATCCCGATTGGACAACAATTCATACGCGTCGAGCAAAGTCACGGGGCGGTTCAATTCAAAGAGCATTTCGAGTGCGTGCGCAATATGGGTTTGTGCCTGGCTTTTGAAAAAACCTTTGTCGCCGCCCTGGCCAAGACTCGTGGCGGTGTCCACGATAAACTTGGCATAGGTGGAAAACGGAATGCTGCGGTCGCCGGTCAGGTTGTAGCGATTCGGCGGCGTCCACTGCCCATCGGTATCATTTGCGCGGATTTGCAGATGAATCAAATCGTGTTCGCGGCCGTAGTGACGCGCCATTGCCGCGAGTGTTTCCCAATAAACGCCCTTTTCGTCAACGCACAGGCCACCCCAATGCGGTTCGTTTTGAAAAACCTGGTGTGCCAATTGGTTGATGCCGGAACTGGTTTTGCCAGAGCCGGTGTCGCCGGTGATGAGCCAGCCGCGACAAAATTGATTTCGTTTCCACTTCAGACCGCCGAGCCGCGCGACGCAGTATTTGTGATTTCGAGGAACGAACAAGAACCAAGCGGCGATTAACGCCAGAAGAATTCCGCTGAACGCCAAAACGTATTGCGGATGCCGCAACGCGAGCATGATGTCTGGCGGCAGAATTATCGGGTCAAACGGAATGAGGCCGAGCTTCATCGCCACGCCCTCCCGATGAGATAGCCGGCCAGCAAGGCGGCGAGCGCGGCGAAGATCGCGGCGGTGCGGGTGATTCTCGCGGCACGGTGAGCCGGTGGCTGGCTTCGCAGCAGTTCCAGCAAGGATGACGACTGTTGTTGAAATGTCTGCGCCGCGCCGAAGAGCTTCGTGATGTCCGCGCGAAATTGCTCGAAGGACGGAATCTCCCGGCGGCGAATTTCATCCCAATGCTGCTGGTGGATTCGAAACAATTCGACAAGCAATATCACCGCGTCGTCTTCTCGTAGCAGATGTTTATCGCGCCACTCGGCAACGGCCTTGGTGAATTCCTCGTCGAAGTCCGGCGGCTGTGTGCTGGGCTTGGACATCACTTTGAAGACAGTAGGAGGTTGGCGGCAGACTCAACTTCAGCGTAAAATCTGCGTTGCCACGTTTGGAGTCGTTGCCGGTCGAGCAGGCTGAACGCGGGGTGTTTCGCCGCCGCTGTGACCGTCAGATTCTCGGCGTTAAGCGCTTCAACCAGCCAGTCCTGCATCCGGCTCATGCCGATTTCCCGTGCGCCGAGCTTGTCTTTGAGCAGCGCGCGGACTTCGCACGTTTCAAAGATCGTGAAACTGTCGCTGTGCGCGGCGTTGCGGACAACGACGTAGCCGCACTTGTCTCCGAACTCGTCCGTGAGCCGCTGGATTTGTTCCACTCTGTCCGACTCGTGATTCACCGGCATGACGAGCGTGAGCTTTGCGCCGAGCGCGGACAGCACGGCGAACAGGTCAATTTCGGCGAAGAATTCAATGAACAGGTCGGTGGACGCGGCACGGCAGTCCATAACGACCAGATTTGCCTTTTCCAACGCGGCGAAAATTTCGTCAAGCGCGCGTCGTTTGGACAAGTCTAGGAAGCGAGTGTCGGGATGAAACCGTTTCAAGGTCGAGTTCTCGTTGTCGCTGTCAATCGCGACATGGGCAATGCCCTTGTCTTTGAGATACTGGACGAAGTTGACGGCGAAGAAGCTTTTGCCAACGCCGCCTTTGCCGTTGAGAATGAGGTCGAGACGTTTCATGTGTTTTCAGGTTTGAGTATCCGCACTCGTGCGATGCGTGGTCCACGGCTGCGGATTTGCGGAATCCCGCCGCCATTGGAGTCCGCCGGTGGTTCTTGCGACGGATGATTATCCCCTGGCTCTGATTGAGCCGGTGAAGCCATTCGGCCATTTGTCTCGGCAGGAGAAGCCGGGCGTTTTCGTCCGGGGCGGCGATGTGGCCGGACAATCTCGCCAAGAATCTGATGGCAGAAAGTGGCGATGGCTGTCTTGCTCGTCGGCAGACAATGTTGCGTGAGCAAAGTGGCAATCGCCCGATACGAAGCGCGCCGTTGGCGCAATTCGATGATGACATCCTTGGCCGGAATCAAATCCTGGAACTTTTGCGGACGGAGAGGCGTAAATTCCGCGACCGCTTGACGGACTGTGGCTGGATCAAATGAGGACATGGGCTGGAATAATTTGGACGTGAATCGGGAAACGGATCGGCGGCAAGATGGACACCGCGATGCAACGACGCGGATGATTCTTTGCCGGCCCACGGTCGCGGACAAATCGCGTGCGTGACCAGTTCGCGGATGTGGATTGATTACGGCTGCGGACTTTCTGCGGACAGTCCACGCCCGTGACCGTTGCCTGTTCACGGACGATTGAGGCCGTTGCCTGTGCGTGGACATGGATTGTTCGCGGACATGATTGTTGGCGTGGACTGAACGCGGACACGGATTGTTCGAGGACACGGAAAGTTCCTGTCCGCGTCCTGTCCCCGGCTGAATCAAGCCCGTGGACTGGCCAATGCCATGTCCATGAACGGTTGATCTCGCGCGGATATTCCGCGTGCCCGCCGCGACTCATTCGCGGACACCAAGTCCTTCGTTCACGAAGGGGTAAGGCTTGTCCTGTATTAAACATGATGAGAAACACACTGCCTCTCCTGTTGCAACAACTCGTCGCGCCAATCCTTCAGTTGCTTGGCGACGGCTTCGATGCGGCTGGTTTGTTCAATCGCCCCCACTTCGATGCGCCCGGCATAGTGAGCACCGAGTGGCGATTCCGACAGTTGCATCACAGAATGTTCGGCGTGGGTGTTGAGACGTTCGCCAAGCTTTGTGAGGACTTCGATGGCGGTGCGTAATTGAGCGGTGGTGGGTGTTTGCATAATCAGATGCGGATGCCGCGTGAGTTTTTGTGCGCGAGTTCTTGCCGGTGTCCAGGGCGGCGTTTGTGAAGCCATTGTGCGTGTCTCACTTCTTCAGAAGTGACCGGATGCGCCCACGGGTCACCAAAGCCAAGTCGAGCGGCAGTTTCCTCGGCGGTGAGTTTGTTGGGTGCTTCAACGACTGTGCGAAGTGGATCACCCAACTCGCGGGCGTATTCCCGGTCGGTGTGGTAAATGCCCCAGAGTTGCTTGCCGGACTTCAAAGTCGCAATCGTTTTCACGGCGACAGTTCACCACAAACCGCCTTTGTGAAGATGTATCAGCTACACAAAATGCGCGGACAGTCCTGATGATGTCCGGCATGTGGTCACGACAACGACGCAACGGTGCTGCCATTTTCTGGAGGTATCACAACCAAACTCAGCTTTGATCCGACTAAGGAACGACCGGGCGAAGGCTTCAAACAACGCGGTCTCGTTTGCACCCTATGGCTGACGCCATGAACTCACTGCCGCCGGTATTGAACTCATGCGAGAACTCGGTTATTAAGGAGAAGGCAATCAACGATGACAGAGTCTCCATTGAAAGTTGGCGAAGTGGCGACGCGCGCCGGAGTCGGCGTGCAGACGCTTCACTATTATGAGCGGTTTGGCTTGCTGGCAAAGCCCGGCCGTTCAACCTCGAACTATCGGCTGTATTCGGGGGAGACGCTCCGCAGAGTCCAATTCATCAAAAAGGCCCAAGCCCTTGGTTTCACGCTGGAGGAAATCAAAGAAATTCTCGGTCTGCGCGGACAAGGTCGCGCTCCGTGTCATTGCGTTGCCGACGTGGGCAAAAAACACTTGCAGGAGTTGGACGCACGGATCGCGGCATTACAGGTGTTTCGGCGCGCGCTGGCCGCAGTCGTGCCGAAATGGGAAAAAGAAACGTCGCACCAACGGAAGTGTGCGGGCGAGTTTTGCGATTTGATCGAGAGACTACCGCAGACCAAACCTGTCCAATGTCCTGAACCGCCCCACCCAGCACCGCGCCCGCCTCGCTCACCCGCGAGGTCCGAATAGAATGACTCCCGTGCCTGCCAGGCAGATGGCCGATCCGATCACATCCCAGCGGTCGGGCTGGATGCCTTCCACCGCCCACAACCAAAGCATCGCCGATGCAATATAGATTCCGCCATACGCGGCATAGACGCGGCCCGCCCCGGCCTGCGGGTGCAAGGTGAGCAGCCAGGCAAACAATGCCAGCGACAGCGCGCCCGGCAGCAACCACCACGCGGGTCGGGACAAGCGCCACCACAGATACACCGCGTAGCATCCGAAGATTTCCGCCGCAGCCGTGAGCACAAACAAGCCAAAGGCCTTCGTCATGCGGGAATCATACCGGCAAATGGCTGGGCAAAGAAATCAAAAAAAAGCCCTTGACCCTCTAGCCAAGTAGAGGCCGTAGGTTCGTCCGAAACGAAGAAAAACGTTTATGGACAAATCGAAAGCTCTGCAAAAAGCGACGCTCGGCGGCAGCATCCTCGCCGCCATCACCGCGTCCCTCTGCTGCATCGGCCCGCTGGTTGCCGTCGCGCTGGGTGCGAGCGGCTTTGCCGCGTCAGCCGTGTTTGAAAAATGGCGTCCTGTGTTTTTGGACGTCACGTTCGCGCTGCTCGCGCTGGCTTGGTATCTGACTTATCGGAAGCCAAAGACTACTTGCGAAGAAGGCTCGGCCTGCGCGACCAAACCCGTTGCCAAATGGAACAAGATGGTTCTGTGGTTTGCCACGGCCTTCGTTCTGGTTGTAGCGGCGTTTCCAAGTCTTTCGTCGGCGATTCTGCGAGCCACGCAATCGAACTCGGACGCCTGTTGTGCGCCGTCCGTCGTAGTCAATACGAATACTGCCGTCTTGGGAGCAAGGATACCAAGCATGGATTGCGCGGCGTGCGCGCTGAATATCCAATCCGTTTTGAAGAAGCAGGCTGGCGTTCAGCAAGCGCAGGTGAGCTTCGACACCAAAACGGCGACTGTCCAATACGACCGCACAAAACTTTCGCCGGAGAAAATCATCGCGACGATTGATGCGACCGGATTCAATGTAGAGAAAACCGCGAGTTGTTGTGGTGACACGGCCAACACAGTGACGAAATGATTGTGAGCACGTTTTTAATTTTAATCCTGAAGTGGTGGAAACTGGCGGTCGGGTAGGCGATTCTCGCCGCCTGCTGTCCCGGTTGCAACTAAACCGACGCATCGAATGTCTGATTGTTGTTCCATTAAACCATCGGCTGTTGCCTCGAAGCCTGCAACAGGAACGAAAGCCAACTGCCCGCGTTGCGGCCAATCGGGTCAGCCAGTCGCGCTACAAACGCTCAAACATCAGGTCAAGCCGGAGCATTTGGAAACTGTCGAAATCAGCTCGTTCCGCTTTTGCCGCACCGCGACGTGTGAGGTCGTCTATTTCAACGGCGATGGAATCGTGCTCACCAAAGCCGACGTGCGCCAGCGCATCGGGTTGAAGGAAACGGAAGACCCCGTGCCCATCTGCTATTGCTTCGGCTTCACGGAAAAGATGGCAATTGAGGAGCTTCGCGCGACGGGCAAATGCACCATACCGCAACGCATCACAGCGGAAGTAAAAGCCGGAAACTGCGCTTGTGAAATCCGCAACCCGCAAGGTTCTTGCTGCTTGGGCAACATTAATGCCGCCGTCAAGAGGACATCGAAAGTCGTAATGGCAGAAAAGTCGGGAGCGCTCGCCTGAAGTTGGACGGCTGGCAACTCCAACCGTGCGTGAGAAGATGTATGTGATACATAAAATGCGCGGACACTCCGTGTATTGTCCGGTGCATGGTCACGGCCAAGACGCAATACAACCTGGCAAACGCGCGGGAATACTTTGAAGAACATCTCTGTGTTGGAGATTACTACGATGAAGGCCAGCGTGTGGCTGGCGAATGGCTTGGTCTCGGCGCGCAACGGCTCGGTTTGGCCGGCAAAGTCCGCGCGGATGATTTTCTCCGCCTGTGCGAGAATCAGCATCCGTCTTCCGGCGAGACGTTAACTCAACGGTTGAACACGACGCGGACGGAAGGCGGCGAGAACGCGGCCAATCGGCGGATTTTCTTCGACTTCACATTCTCACCGCCAAAGTCGGTTTCAATCGCGGGATTTTTGGGCAAAGACGAACGGGTTCTTCAAGCCCACGCGCGAGCCGTGCGGTCGGCGCTCGCGGAATTCGAGTCGTTCGCGGCGACTCGCATCCGAGTTGGCGGCGCGCAGACCGACCGCCTCACGGGCAACTTCGCCGCCGCCATGTTCACCCACGATACTTCACGCGCGCTCGATCCGCATTTGCACACGCACTGCATCGTGTTCAACGCCACTTTTGACGCCATTGAAAATCGCTGGAAGGCACTGCAAAACTACGAACTGTTGCGCGCAAGAAAGTTTGCCGAGAACGCCTATTATCACGAATTTGCCCGCGAGTTGCGGAGCTTCGGTTATCGGATTCGCAACTTGCCGCGTGGCGATTTTCAAGTGGAAGGTGTTCCCGAAGAACTCTGCCAGCGCTTTTCCAAACGTGATGCGGAGATTGACAAGGCGCTGACGAAGCTGCTGGCGGACCACCCGGAACTTGGCGGCGCGAACATCGCTGGACTTCGCGCGAAGCTCGCCACGGAAAAGCGAACGCGAAAACAGAAAGATTTGAGCCGGGATGAACTGCGGGAATTGTGGGAGGCGCAGTTGAGCAAATCCGATCAGGCTTTGTTGCACCGGCTTTCAGAGCAGCCGCAGAATAATACGAAAGAAGAAAATCGCGTAAGCGTCAGCGAAGCCGTTCAGTGGGCGGAGGAACATTTGTTCGACCGCAACTCGGTGGTTCTTGAATGTCAGTTATGGCAGGAGGCATTGGGCCGGGCGCGGGGCGAAAGTTTTTCGGTTTCCGAACTCAAGGATTTCACCCAACGTCGCGGTTACATTCGAGACACAGCCCGTCCAGGTGAAGTGACGCTGTGGGAAGTTCTGCTGCGTGAATGGGAAATTGTTCAAACCGCGAAAGAGGGCGTCGGGGATTGTCTCCCGCTGGTGGCGAATCGTCGCCAGGTAAGTCCGCAACTCGACGACGAGCAACGCGAGGCTCTTGACGCCTTACTTCGTTCGACAAACGGCGTTTCTGTTTTTCGTGGCGGCGCGGGCACAGGCAAGAGTTTTGTTCTGCACGAACTGGTGGAGCAACTGCGGCAGTCTAGCCGCAGCGTGGTTGTTCTCGCGCCGCAACGTCAGCAAGTCGTCGAGATGGAGAAGGCTGGTTTTCCGTCGCCAACGACGGTCGCCAGTTTTCTCACAAAGGGTGAACTTGCTGACAGCGCCGTCATTGTGGTGGACGAAGCTGGTCAGATTGGCGGGCGACAGATGCTGGAGCTTGTCCGGTTGATCCATGAGCGACACGGACGGTTGGTTCTCTCCGGCGATACTCGGCAACACGGAGCCGTTGAGGCTTCGGATGCCCTGCTCGCTATCGAACGCCATGCCGGAGTGAAGCCAGTCGAATTGCACAAGATTCGTCGGCAAGATCCGGCGCTGGGTCGTGATGTCGAGGAACGCAAGCGCATCGGGCTGTATCGGAATGCGGTCGAAGCTGCGGCGGCGGGCAAGCTGGGCGATTCATTTGAACGCCTCGACAAGATGGGTGCGATTGTCGCGTGTGGCATTGGCGAACAAGCCGACAAGCTCGCCGATGAATATCTTCGGCTCGCGGAGCAAAATGCTTCGGCGGTCGTTGTCTCGCAAACTTGGGGTGAAGTGCATCACGTCAACTCGCGCGTGCGTGATGCGTTGAAAGGCAAAGGATTGCTTGGCGCAACAGACTCGGCGGTTCAAGCACTAGAAAGAATTGACCTCACCAACGCCCAAAAGCGCGATCAGCGTTTCTATCCGCCAGATGCCGTGATTGTTTTCAATCAGAAAGTCCGTGATGCCAAACCGGGGGCGAAAGGCAAGCTGGCGGGCATTTTGAAATCGAGCGTGCTTGTCGAGGTTGACGGGAAGTTTGTGACGGTCTCAAACCGATTGCTCGACCGTCTCACGGTCTGCCAGGCGCGCGAGCTTTCTGTCGCTGATGGCGACCGGCTGCATCTCAAGGCAAATCTCAAGCTGGCATCCGGCGGGCGTGCAACCAACGGCGAACTCGTCACCGTGAAATCTGTCCGCGCCGATGGCGGAGTTGAACTGACTGATGGCCGCGTCTTGGACAAATCTTTCCGTGAATTTCTTCCCGGCTACGCGGTCACATCCTACGGTTCACAGGGCAAAACCGTGGATTACGTCCTGTTTTCCGATTCGACGGTCAAGCCGGCAACGAATGCGCAACAATGGTATGTGACCATCTCGCGGGGGCGGCGTGGTATCCGCATTTTCACGCCGGATAAGCAGCAACTTCGTGAGAATATCGCCCGCTCCGGTCATCGGCCACTGGCGATGGAATTTGCGGCCGGTTTTGTCCCGCGCGGACAGCATCGGCTTTGGAATCGGCTGCACGGTTATCTTATTCGCTTCGGTCGTCGAGCCGCCGAACGAATTTTCCGTCTCCATCTGGCTCAACAACATCGACCAAAACATCAAACAATACAAAAACATGAGCACAAAAGCACCCGAATGTTGGGCCAGCGACCCACAGGCACGCGGATTACGCATTGAAGCAACGCCCGAGCGTTCACTGTTGCTACCCCACAATCATTTCATCTTTGCGGAACTCAACAGTAGCGGCGGCGAGCAAAACCTGAAGCTCGTCTTCACCACGCACGAGATTTCCGTTCAAGGCCATCATTTGCGGCGGATTGAAACAGTCATGCAGCGGATGGAATTGTCGCTGCTCGCCAAGTTGCCAAACAATCAGCGGAAGCTCATCACGGAAGGTCAGCCGGTGATTCTGGAAATTATGGTCACAGAAGTTGACAACGGTAAAAAAGAACAAACCTAAATTAGTTGATTTGGAATTACCCGATCCGAGCAACTCATCGGGAAGCAATGCCGGTCATGCTGGCGCCTCGACACGTTTATACCAGCCGCGCGACTGGTTGCACACCTTGCAGACCGACAGCATCACCGGCACTTCCACCAGCACACCCACCACGCACGCCAGCGCCGCGCCGGAGCTGGGGCCAAATAGCGTGATGGCCACCGCCACCGCCAGTTCAAAGAAATTGCTCGCGCCGATCAGCGCACCCGGCGACGCCACGTTGTGCGGCACTTTCAATTTGCGCATCAGCAGGTAGGTCAGGCTGGAATTGAAATAAACCTGAATCAGAATCGGGATGGCGAGCAGAATGACCGCAAACCATTTCGTTGTCAGGTTTTCGGCTTGAAACGCGAAGATCAGCACCAGCGTCAGCAGCAGCGCCCACATCATCACCGGATGAAACTTCGGCAGGAAATTCTTTTCAAACCATTCCTTGCCGTGCGACTTGAGCAGCAGCGTCCGCGTCAGCCAGCCCGCCGTCAGCGGAATCACGATGAAGACCACCACGGAAGTAATCAGCACTCTCGGCGGCACGACCACGTTGGCCACGCCGCACAAAAACATGACAATCGGCGCGAATAAAACCAGCATGATGAGATCGTTCACGGCCACTTGCACCAGTGTATAGACCGGGTCGCCATCTGTGAGGTAAGACCAGACGAAAACCATCGCCGTGCAGGGCGCAGCGGCCAGAATGATCAGGCCGGCGGTGTAATTTTTCGCTGTCTCCGCGTCAATCCAGTGCGCAAACACATGCTGCATGAAGAACCAGCCCAACAGTGCCATGCTGAACGGTTTCACCAGCCAGTTGACAAACAGCGTCACCATCAGCCCTTTGGGCCGCTTGGCAATGCCGCCGATGGCGCTGAAATCCACTTTCAACATCATCGGATAAATCATCAGCCACAGCAGGATGCCAATCGGCACGTTCACCTGTGACCCTTGCCCGAACTCCAGCTTGCTCAATGTGGCGGTGAGGTCCGGCAGCAGTTTGCCAAATGCCACGCCCACCACCATGCAGAGCAAAACCCACACGGTGAGATAGCGTTCAAAAAAAGCCAGGCGTTTGGGTTCTGGCATCGTCGTCACTGTCCTTTTTTCAGATTCATTCATCATAAATTCGATTCATGGATTCTCCGCCAGCCACGCTTCGACGCGCTGCTTGATCAGTTCCCGCACGCTCCGCACGTGGGCCAGTTGTTCTTCATTGGACCCCGGCGTCTTCGGACGTTCCGGAATGTCCCAATGCAGCCGCGCTATTTCTCCGGGAAAGGTTGGGCACTGCCCGGCCTTCTTTTGATCGTAGAACGTAAACACGTAATCAAAGTGTCGCTCCGACTGGAGCACGTCGGCGACGGTTTGGGTGGTCTTGCCCGACAGGTCAATGCCCGCCTCTTGCATGGCTTCAATGACTAGCGGCTTCAAGGTGCCGGGCTCAAGTCCGGCGCTTTCCACCTCGTAGGCCGGGCCGTCCATGCGCTTTAACCACGCCTCCGCTATCTGGCTTCGCGCACTGTTATGCGTGCAAATGAACAGGACACATTTTTTCATGGCTGAATGGATTGGCTGGGTTGCGGTCTGAAAAATTGTTGCAGACGTTCCGGCCCAGCGGGTTCTTCCGTCACCCACGGCACGATGGCCGTGCGTTTGGAATGTTGTTCGACCACTTCGCGGAGAAATTGAATTTCGCCGCGACCGCGCGCCACGAGCAGTGGATCGCGCGAGCCGCTTTCGGCAAAACTCTGGTTGATGACCCACGCAAATGGCTCGATTTGCGCCCGGCGCAAGTCGGCTTGCAGCATCGCCGCCTCATGAACCGGCGTGGCTTCCGGCAACGTCACCACCACCACGCGGGTATAATTTCCGTCGCGCAGGCGTGGCAGCAGTTGCAACACTTCTTCGGGCATATCGCTCGCCTTGCGCGCCACTTCGCGGTGATACGATTCCGTCGCGTCCAGCAGCAGCAGCGTGTGGCCCGTCGGCGCGGTGTCCAGCACCACAAACGCATCCTTGCCTTGCGCCACCGTCCGCGCGAACGCCCGGAACACGGCGATTTCTTCCGTGCAGGGCGAACGTAAATCTTCTTCCAGCAAGGCGCGGCCATTGGCGTCGAGGTTTTTGCCCGCCGTCGCCATCACCTGTTCAACGTAAGTCCGCGTCTCCACTTGCGGATCAATCCGGCTGACCTGCATTCCAGGAATTTTTCCCGCCGCCGCCGCAATGTGCGCCGCCGGATCGGTCGTGCTCAAATGCACAGGAAATCCGCGCCGCGCCAGTTCCGTGGCAATCGCCGCTGCAATCGTTGTCTTGCCCACGCCGCCTTTGCCCATCGTCATCACCACGCCCCGACCGGCCTTGGCAATGTCATTCACCAAATCGCTTAAAGTTGCCGTCCCCGGCAATGGCTCGACGATTTCATTTCTACTTTCTACTTTCTGCTTTTCGATTTCCCCCAGCGCCACCAGCGCCCGCAGCGCCGGAATACCCACGAGGTTATGCGCCCGCAGCGGCACTTTGAAAACCCGCATCCGGTTCAGAAAAGCACCCGCATTCGCCAGCGCCTCCGCACCGCGTTTTTGCAACGCGAGCGCCACCGGATCGGAATCCACGGCTTGAAACAAGCCATTCAAAATCAAACGCTGATTGCGCACGCCGATGGCCGCGAGTTCATCGCTGGTGCGTTCCGCTTCCGTCAGCGCCGCCCGCTGCGCCCGGCTCACCAGCACGAGCGTCGTGCGTTCGCCATCCGCCAACGCCGCCACCGCATTTTCATAAATCACCCGCTGCTTCTCCAGCCCCGCCAGCGGGCCGAGACAGGAATTGCCCGTCGTGCTGCTGTCCAGAAAACCGGTCCAAGCGGTCGGCAACGTCATCAGCCGCAGTGTGTGCCCCGTCGGCGCGGTGTCGAAAATGACGTGGTCAAAGTCCGCCGTCGCTTCCGGCTGGCCAAGCAGCCGGGAAAATTCATCAAACGCAGCAATCTCCATAGTGCAGGCGCCCGAAAGCTGTTCCTCCATGCCGCGCACAATGGCGTCGGGCAGCTTCGCACGATACGGCCCGACCAACTTTTCCCGATACGCCGCCGCCGCCGCCGCCGGGTCAATGTTCAGTGCCGCCAGTCGCGGGACGGCTGGAATTTCCGTCGCCGTGGAAGTCAGGCGCACGCCCAGCACTTCATCCAGATTCGAGGCTGGGTCAGTGCTGACCAACAGAACGCGTCTGCCGCCGTCCGCCAGCGCAATGGCCGAGGCGCACGCCAGCGAAGTCTTGCCCACACCGCCCTTGCCGGTGAAAAACAAAAAGCGCGTCGGTGCCACCAGAAAACTGGCGAGCGTTTGTTCGGCGGGAATGTTCATTTCAGCACGTTCCACCACCGCAGCAGCAATCTGACTTCGCGGGAGCGGTCGCCTTGACTTTCAGTTTGAACCAGCCGGCCAGTTCAGCGCGGTCGGGATAACGGCCCGTCGCCGCCACCTTGCCGTTCACCAGAATCACCGGCAGAGCGGCTTCGCCTTTTTCCGTTAGTGTGCTTTGGACGTTTTTATTATCCACAAATGCCGCCGGGTTTTGCGACAGGTTGTGTCGTTGCACAATCACGTCCTGCTTTTTGAGCCAGTCGAGATCGGCGGCAAATTGCACGAGCTTGGTGTCAACGTCCGGCCCGCATACGCCGGTTGAGCAGCACATGGCGGGGTCAAAGATTTGGAGGGTTTGTGTTTTCATATTTTGTTCAATAGTTGGCAACTGCTTGTTGGAGAGAAAGACCGGCCAGACTTACTTGCAGGCAGCGGTCAAAGTCAGGGCATTCAAGACATTTTTCCCAAGCGGCTTCATCGCGGACAATTTCCTTGCGTTGAACGCCGATCCCATGAGATTCGATCAGGACACCAAAAACACGCCCGCGATTCAGGACGTTGGGAATAAGACGCATAAAATCCGGGAAGAGTTCGCCCAAACAAGCGCCGCTGCCGCATTCCTTTTTCGGATCGTAATGGAGTTTTTCTTTTTGAGTTTGTTTCATTGTGTCTTCCTGTTTTCATTTTTGCTCACGAAGCCATTCCAAAATCTTTACTTCAATCAGGTCGCGAACGTCCCGGAATTTGTTCAACCGCTCCGCTTCCGTGCCATTGCAGGCAGCAGGGTCTTCAAACGGCCAGTAGAGGCGTTGCATGGTGAAAGGAAAAATGCGCGGGCAATTCTTTTGCGCCTGTTCGCAAACAATTATGGCAACTTGAATCGTGGTCTTTCCCAAAAATGCGTCCAGCCCTTTGGCCTGCTGGTTGGAGATGTCCAACCCGACCTCATTCATCACGCGCACTGTCATCGGGTGAATTGCCGTGGGCTCCAGCCCGGCGCTCGCCACGTCAAACCGTTCCCCGCCATGCTTCCGCAAAAATGCTTCCGCCATCTGGCTGCGGGCGGCATTGTGCGTGCAAAGGAACAGGACGTGTTGCTTCTTCATAAACGTCAGGCCGCTTTGTCCTTCATTTGGTCACGCCGTCCATCGGCGTAAGCCTCAAAAACCATCTTGATCTGGTCCCGCACTTGCCGGAACACCGCCAGCTTTTCCTCGTCCGTGCCCGTCGCGTGCGCCGGATCATAAAAGCCCCAATGATGCCGGTTGACTTGGCCGGGAAACATTGGGCAGGCTTGGTCGGCATTGCCGCAGACCGTGATCACGGTTTCAATCGGCTGCTTGAGAAATTCGTCCATGTGCTTGGAATGATGTCCGGAAATATCAATGCCGATTTCCTTCATCACTTGGATGCCGAGCGGATGCACATAGCCCGCCGGTTTCGAGCCGGCGCTCTGGACATTGAGCGTATCGCCCGCTGCCGCGCGCAGAATGCCTTCGGCGAGATGGCTGCGGCACGAATTGCCGGTGCATAGGATGAGGACAGTGGGTTTCATTTTTTGCATTGGCGTTTGCATAATTCAGCAGGGTCTTGCTTTAGTATTTTTTTGAGCTTTTTGTTGTCTTCCAAAACTTGCGGGGCTTTGGCCTGGGACTTTTCGATCCAGTCGAGCGCCTCACGAACTACCTCTGAAGCGTTTTCCCCCGGCAACTGGTAGTAAATCCAGCGGCCATCCTTGCGCGATTCAACCAGCCGGGCCTGAAAGAGAATGGACAGGTGCTTGGATATGGTGGATGGGGCGAAATCGAACAACTCGGTGATCTGGCAGACGCACAACTCGCCCTGGCGCAAGGCCAGCAGCGTGCGGACGCGGCTTTCATCGGCCAGCGCCTTGGTGATGTTCATGAACTCACGCATAATGCTTTTCTATATTTCGCCTAATGACGAAATAACATCGCACACTCGCTGCAAAAGGTCAATTCCTCAAATCATTTGGAGAAGAGCGAGCAAGCCTGCCAATCTAAAAAACGCATCATCCGGCGTGGCCAAAAAGAATCAGGAGCAAAGAGGCCGCACTAATGAAAAGCCAAAGCAACATTCCTTGAACGGCGGCTTTCCAGCCTACCGAATGCAGCGTGCGGGGCGAAAGGCTTGCGCCAATGAGGCAAAGCACCAGTGTCAATCCGCCTTTGGCGACGTGGGAAATTTCAGGCGACCAAGTCGCAATCACTGGCATGTAGCTGCGGGCCAACGAGGCGATTAGAAAAAAAGCAATAAACCATGGAATTTCCACTTTCGGCTTCCTCGCTGCCGGGTGTGAGCCAACGCCCGCTGTTGTCGCGCCAGCCAGCTTTATTCGGTAGCTGCGACCGGCGGCAAACACCAGCCCTAACGTGAGTGGAACAATCCACAGGGTGCGTGACAGTTTGACGGCGGTGGCCGTCTCCAAAGCGTCGTTCCCATAAGGCAGCGCGGCACCGATCACCGAAGAAACATCGTGAATGGCAACTCCCGCCCAGACCCCGAACTGATGCTGGCTCAAGTGCAACGCATGGCCCAAGAATGGAAACAGATAAAGCGCGACGGCGTTCAGCAGAAAGACGGTTCCCATCGCAACGGCGATTTCGCCGTCCGTGACGGCCAGAACTGATCCAACGGCGGCGATGGCCGAGCCGCCGCAAATCGCCGTTCCCGCCGAAATTAAAATGGACGTGTTGCGGTTTATATCGAGTCGCCGGCCAATCCAATAGCCCAAGGATAACGTCGTCCCGATGGTCAGAGCGGCAAACAGTAACCCATTCCAACCCGCCCGCAGGATGACGGGCAGATTCATTCCGAAACCCAGCATGACGACGCAGATTTGCAGTAGGCTTTTGGCGATCTTGTGTCCCCGGTGGTGGAATGGATTGCCCAGGCACAGCGTAAAAATCATCCCCGCGACTAAAGCAACCGGCGGAGTCGCCCACGCGATCAGTCCAGCCGCGACCAATACAAAAACAATGACTTTCGCCGTGTGGCTCGGTGAAGCGATCCAGCCTGTGTTTTTGTTTTCGGAATGCAACGTATTCATATTTGAGCCTGAATTTAGCCTTCGCCTGATATAGCACAAAGACATTGTTTATATGTGATACATATCTTATGGTTATCCGGTGAATCGAAATCATCTGGCGCTGTTTCACGCGGTTGCCCAGGCTGGCGGCATCAGTCGCGGTGCCGAACGGTTGCATGTCAGTCAGCCAGCCGTTTCAAAACAAATCAAAGAGTTGGAAGATGCCTTGGGGGTTCGCTTGTTGGAACGATTGCCACGCGGCAGCCGGCTCACTGATGGGGGAAAACTGTTGGCGCATTATGTTCAACGCATGGCCGTGGTTGAGGAAGAAACGGCGCGGGCGATTGAGGAATTTCGCGGACTCAAACGGGGACGCCTAGCCGTGGGCGCCAGCACGACCATTGGTGCTTACCTGCTGCCACAGGTTTTCGGCGAGTTTCACCGGCAGCATCCCGACATTGAACTTCAACTGGAAATCGCCAACACCGAAACCATTCAAAATCAACTGATGGAAGGCTCAATTGAAGTTGGATTGACCGAAGGTTTGATGGAAGCGGAGCATCTGGATTCCGAAGTTTTCCACGAGGACGAACTGGTCGCCATCGCGCCGCGCGGCCATCCGTTGCTGAAACAGAAGCGTGTCACCGCCCGCGAGCTTTGCCGCGAGCCATTCATTTTGCGTGAGGCAGGTTCGGGCACGCGCGCAGTAGTCGAAAGGGCGTTGGGTAAACGGGGAATGACGGTGAAACCGGTATTGTCGCTGGCGAGTCCCGAAGCAATCAAACGCGCGGTCATCGCCGGCGTGGGCATTGCCATCGTTTCCCGACTGGCAATTGGCTGTGAGCTTCAGATTGGTTCGCTGGCGGTCATCCCGGTAAAGGATTTGGTGATTCGCCGCCCGTTGCATTTACAAAAATTGCAGAGCAAAAATCCAAGCCCGGCAGTGATCCAATTTTTGAAACTGCTGCGCGCGCATAAAGACATGAATATTCGGTGAGATTTCCCGACTGATTCGTTTCAAACTTTGCACAGCTTGAAAACAGAGGAATCGGTCGCGGAATAAAACACATAAATACCCTGCTTGCGGCGGGCGAAGATACCGCTGTCGGTCAGAATCTTGAGGTGTTTGGAAACATTCGCCTGGGACAAGCCGGTGGCGGCGATCAACTGCGACACATTCTTCTCGCCATTGCCGACGGCGAAAATCAACTTGAGCCGGCTGACTTCCCCCAATGCACGAAAACGCGCTGCCATCAACTTAATGGCTGCTTCGGTAGTGTTTTGAAATGAAGCGGTTTTTGGCATGGTGACGCGATTAAAAAAGTTGCGGCTTGTTGCAACTTGGTATGCAAATATAATCACGTTGTCAAATTGCATGACCAATCAACTCACCCCAGAAACGCCCGATGCCGAGTTGGTGCGCCTAGCCAAAGCGGGCGACTTGGATGCTTTCGAGGCGTTGACCAACCGTTACGAACAGCGGGTTTATGGGCTGGCCATGCGGATGCTGCGACAGGAACAAGACGCCGAGGATGTCACGCAGCAAACTTTTTTGAGCGTTCTGGAAAATCTTGAAGGTTTTCGCGGTGAGGCGAGCTTTTCAACCTGGGTGCTGCGCATTGCCAGCCATGCGGCGCTCAAAATCATCCGCAAACGAAAAGGGCTGAACACTGTTTCTTTGGAAGAGGCGACGGAACCATCCGATAATTTGAATTCCATTCCGCACCCGGAATTCATCGCCGACTGGCGGCAGTCGCCGGAACATCTGGTGGAGCGAAATGAAATCCGCCGTTTGCTGGACGATGCGCTGACACGGCTGGATGAGAAGCATCGCTTGGTGTTTTTGCTGCGCGATGTGGAGGGATTGTCCGTCAAAGAAACCGCCGAAGTTCTCGAATTGAGCGAGGCCAATGTGAAAGTGCGGCTGCTCCGCGCCCGGTTGCAACTGCGCGAGGATTTGACCCGTGTTTTGGGCGATCCCGAACGGCAGTTGGTTCGATTGCCTCACCACCACGAATGAAAAACAACTTCGACAAAAACCTTGTAACTTTTAACCGGCTGGCGGCTCGGTCATCAAAGAGATAAACACCATGAAGTGCGAAGAACTACTGGCAATGTTGAATGAATATGTGGACGGCACGGTTGACCCGGCAATCTGCGAAGAGTTCGAGAAGCACATGGCGGGCTGCAATCCCTGCCAGGTCGTCGTGGACAACGTCCGCAAGACCATCACGCTTTACAAGGATGGCCAGCCGTATGCGATGCCGATTCAATTCCGCGAAAAGATGCACGATGCCTTACGCAAAAAGTGGAAAGAAAAATTTCCCGCGAAGTAATTTCATTGCCGTTTTGCCGGCGTCAAACCGTTCGTGTTCTGCCGAATCACGCTTCAAATTTCCCCACCCGCGCAAGTTTTGTAACTTATTTCCAATCGGCGGCTCAATGCCAGCATGAACAGGTTGTTGAACAGCTTGGTTTGGATTCTGGCCGGCGCACTGATTCTCATCAGTGTCTGGCTGTCGCAAGCGGTCAGCCAATGGTGGCTGCTGCTGACGTTTCTCGTCAGTGCGTATTTGGTTGTCTCCGGCATCACCGGCCATTGCCCGGTAAAGAATTTTTTTAGAAAACAACTTGGTGAAGCAGCGGATGATGATACCGACAAGGATTGACCCTATGAATTGGACAACCACTTTAATCATCGCGGCAGTCGTCACGGTCTTTTTTATGATAAAAAAATCCGGTCAGATTTCGGCTAAAGACGCACTTGAAAAACTTAAAAACGGCGCGCTGGTGATTGATGTGCGCAGCCCCGGCGAATTCAACTCCGGGCATCTGGCCAAGGCCATCAACATCCCACTCGACGAAATTGAAACCGCTCTGCCAAAGCGCGTGAAGGACAAAAGTCAGGGGCTGCTGCTGCACTGCGCGAGCGGGATGCGTAGCGGCATGGCGAAAAGCAAATTGAAAACCTTGGGCTACACGAATGCCTTCAACCTCGGCTCTTATGGCCGGGCGAAAAAAATTGTGAACAGTAATTGAATCATGGACGCCGAATTTTGGGACAACCGCTTTGCCGCGCCACAATATATTTACGGCGAAACACCAAATTCTTTCGTGGCTGAAATGGCGTCACAGATTCCCGTCGGGCCGGTGCTTTGTCTCGCGGAAGGTGAGGGACGCAACGCTGTTCACCTCGCAACCCTCGGCCATCGGGTGACGGCGGTGGATCAATCCGCAGCCGGTTTAGCCAAAGCCCGGCAACTCGCGGCGGCACGCGGCGTTGAAATAGAAACAGTGCTTGCTGACCTTGGAAACTTCACCATCGAGCCGGGAGCTTGGGCGGGAATCGTGGCCACGTTTGCCCATTTGCCGCCCGCAATTCGCCGCAAAGTTCACGCTCAAGCGGTGCGTGGTTTGCGGTCCGGCGGAGTGTTCGTTCTTGAAGCCTACACTCTGGCAGAATTGGCTTTGGGGACTGGCGGCCCAAAATCTTCTGAACTCCTCATGACTCTGGCTGGCCTACGGGATGAACTTGCGGGATTGGAATTGCTGGTTGGCCGCGAATTTGAACGCGATGTTGTCGAAGGCGATGGCCACACGGGGCGCGGCGCGGTGGTGCAAATTCTCGCCCGCCGCCATGAATAACGGCTTTGTCCAACGCGGCGGTTGGTGGGTGGTGGGACAATTCCTGCTGCTATTGGCCATTGCCGGGCTGGATCTCACCGGTCGCGCGACATCGAAGTCGCTTCCACATTTCCTTTTCGGTTTGGTCTTTCTCGTGGCCTCCACGATTTGTGGCCTCGCTGGGACGCTGGCATTGGGACGAAACCTGACGCCCTTTCCCAAGCCATCTGCAACGGCGCAGTTTGTCCAGCATGGCATTTACGCTTTGATTCGGCATCCGCTTTACACTTCCGTTTTTTGTGCCGCCGTCGGGTCGGCGCTCATCTTTCAAAGCTGGCCGGACTTGGTCGCTTCCCTGGTGCTGGGTGTTTTCATTGATGCCAAAGCCCGGCACGAAGAACGTTGGCTGCGGCAGCAATTCCCGAATTACGCGGGCTATGAGCGACGCGTTCGGCGTTTCATTCCATGGATTTACTGACGTTCAGTTTCGCCCTGACCCTGGCCGCGTTGATTGGGCTTTCGCTGGGACTGCTCGGCAGCGGCGGTTCAATCATCACCCTGCCGGTGTTGGTTTATGTTGCCAAAGTCCCCGCCCAACAAGCCGTGGGCATGTCGCTGGTCATCGTGGGTGGCACGAGCGCGCTTGGCACGCTGCTCAATCTGCGGCAAGGCGCTTTCGATTGGCGGGCGGCGGCGTTCTTTTCCGTGAGCGGAATGGCCGGCGCATTTGTTGGCGCGAAATTGACGCATCTGGTTTCCGCGCCGATGCTGATGTTTCTCTTTGGCGCGCTGATGCTCGTCGTCGGCATCAGGCTGCTGTGCAAAGGCGAGGCGAAGGCGGCGGCGCAGGAATGTCGTCCGGTGCGCTGTCTCGTCGTCGGCGTTGCCGTGGGCGTGCTGACGGGGTTTCTGGGTGTGGGCGGCGGATTTCTGATTCTGCCGGCACTCGTTTTGTTGGCCGGGCTGGAAATGAAGCCGGCCATCGGCACGTCGCTGGCGATCATCGCGGTGAATTGCGTCGGCGGCCTGGTCGGCCAACTGCGCTATGCAAACTTTGACTGGCGGCTCACGCTCGGCTTTCTGCTGGCGGCGATGGTGGGAATGATTATCGGCGCGGTGCTCGCGAAAAAATTATCCGCCGGCGTCTTGCGTCGGGGCTTTGCCTGGTGCGTGGTTCTGTTGGGCTTCGGGTTGGTTGCTCGGAATTTGGCGGATCTGATTAGCCGCTGATCACTCGAAGGCGCAAATGGCGAAGTCCGTTTGCCATCATTTCACCGTCGAGCAAGATTCACAGCGCGGAATAGATGAGCCATACACCGCCAAGTAGGACAAGGATGCCACAAATGATTTTCACCACGGCCACGCCCTTCGATTGCTCGTTCCAGTTCAGAAAGCGTTGCACCAGTTCCGTCGAAGTCCCCGCCGCCACAATCACGGCGCAATGCCCCACGCCATACGCCACCAACAAGGCCACTCCGTAAAGTGGCGCGGTCTTGGCCAGTTTGAAAGTCACCCCCAGCATCGGGGCCATGTAGGCAAATGTGCAGGGGCCGAGCGCGATGCCAAACACCAAGCCAAGCACGAACGCGGCGAGCAATCCTTTCCGCTTCATGCCTACTTGTCCCGATCCTGACCACGGCATCGGAATCACGCCCAGCAGATGCAGCCCGACGACAAAGAAAATCACCGCCACAAAATAATTTCCATACCGCCCCACATCACCCAGCATCCGGCCCGCCGCCGCTGTGATTGCGCCAATGGCCGCGATGGTGATGAGAATGCCCACTGCGAAAAGAACCGATGTCCAGAACGCCCGCCGCACCGTGACTTTGCCTTGTTCGCTGATGAATCCCACAATCAGCGGGATGCTCGCCAGATGGCAGGGGCTTAAAAGGATGCTCAAAACGCCCCACGCCATCGCCGCCGCCAGCGCGATCAGCGGCGCACCCTCGACGGCGTGGCCAAGTGCGGTGAAGAGTTGTTCCATGGCTTGATCGTGATGCCGCGGTGGTTATTGGGGAATGCTCAAAAACTTGTTCACTTCGGTTTCGATGTAGGCATTGAACTTCACCGGGTCTTCGACCAATTGCCAGGTGCCGCCGAGCAGCGTCCATTTGTCGTCCTTGCCGCCTGGCTGCCGGACCAGCACCAGCGAAGGGCACGGCAATTTGTAATCCAACAGAAAATGAGCATTCTCCGGCAGGTCGTAATTCACCGGTTTGAACACCAACCGGTGTGCGTCCAGTTCTGCCTTAAATTTCCGCTCAATCACCGCCTTGGCCTGTTGCTCGATCTTCAGGCAGGTTTCGCAGCGGACGGTGCCGTGAAAATAATACGCGATGACTTGCTGGCCCGGCGCGTTGGTCGCGACGGGCGCAGGCTCGGACGGCTTGAGGGTGGGACTGTCTGCCGCCACGACGGAAACCGCCGCCACGACCAGCAACATTACGAACCAAAGAAAGATTTGTTTCATAAAGCGACCTCACGCGAGAAGTTCAGCACCTCGGTTGGCAACGAGGCGGATATTTTCGTCCGTGGCCGGGCTGGAACCCTTGTGAAGACCCAGGCTGGCCAGCTTCAAGTGTTGGAACCCGGTGAATCCGGCTTGCTCCATCGTTTTGCGGGCGCATTCCTGCGGGCAGCCGTCAATCACCAGAATTTTCGCGGCGTCCCTGGTCGTCTCGATGATGGTGTTGACGCGTCCGCCGATGCCGGCCAGACAATACATCTTGCCGGTTTGGTCGAGAGTCATTTGCCGTGCGGCGAGGTCAGCAAGGCCGCCCACGTCGGAAGCGCCTGAACACGGAAAAATGAGTTTGGGCGCGGACGAACAAGTGCATTGCGGTTTTGAGTTCATGGTGGTTATGGTTGTGTGGGTAATGGCGTAAAGTTCGTGATGGATGACGGACTGGATGTGCGGTTGGTTGTTATTGCGTTTGTGCCGGAGGGCATCCGCATTGCATTCGGCGCGGAAAGGAACGGACAGCAAGCTCCGCAACTCTGGCCCGCGCTGTCGGAACGCGATCCGCGCCATGCCGATGACCACGCCAACAGGGCAATCAACAATGCGCCGGCCAGAAGGATTTTGGTGTTTGATCTCATGCGCAGGCCAAAGCCTCACTTGCCGTTATTTGATTTGTCCGTGAAATTCACGCCCAATTCCTTCCACTTGGCCAGAATGTCTTCCTTCGCAAAAAAGCCGACGTGGCGGAACAGTTCCTTGCCGTCTGCGTCGTAGAGAATCTGCGTGGGAATCACCTCGATGCCGTATGGCTTCGCGGCGTCGGGATTTTCCCACACGTCAATGAATTCCACGTTCAACTTACCGGCGTATTCCTTTTTCAACTCGTCCAGCACCGGGAACATCATTTTGCACGGGATGCATTTGCCCGCGCCGAGATCGAGGAGTTTGGGAAGCTTGGCGTTGGCAACGGGCGCGGTCTTCCCGCCGGTGTTTTCCCTTGGCGCGTTAGTGACTGCGGTCACGGCCACGGCGTCGGTTTCAGCAGGGGCTTTTAATTTGTTCTGTTTAAGGGTTACGGCAGCAACCACGGTCACGACAAGCGCGGCCACAATGGCGAGTTTCAGGGGTGTTTTCATAATCGGTTTTGTTCTTACGGTTCACGCGAGCAGTTTTTTGATTTCTTCCACGGACGGCACTTTGCCGCTCACCTTCACCTTGCCGTCCACAACCAGCGCGGGCGTTGTCATCACGCCGAACGCCATGATTTGCTTCAGGTCGGTGACTTTTTCCAGTTCGTAAGCCAGGCCAAGCGTTTGCGCGGCCTTTTCTGCGGCCATCGTCAGGACGTTGCATTTGGCGCAGCCGGTGCCGAGGATTTGTATTTTCATGTTGTTTTCCTATCTTGTGTTTTGGTGTTCAAAGCGTTTGCCGGCGTTGATTTCAACCGCCCGTCTTCCATTTCCACCACGCGGTCGAACACATCCAGCGCCCGGTGATCGTGCGTCACGACGATGACGCCCGCGCCGCGTTCGTGCGCCACTTTGCGGAACAGTTCCATCACCTGGCGTCCGCGATGGCCGTCCAGCGCGGCGGTGGGTTCGTCGGCCAGAATCAAGCTCGGCTCGTTGGCCAGCGCGCGGGCCACGGCGACGCGCTGTTGCTGGCCGCCGGAAAGCGCGTTGGGCAGATGGCTGGCGCGGTCGGCCACGCCAAGATATTCCATCAGTTCCAGCGCGCGCTGCCGGGCCAGGCGGGGAAGGACATCATTGATTTCCAGCGCCACCTGGACATTTTGCGCCGCGTTCAAAAACGGAATCAGGTTTGCCTTTTGAAACACGAAGCCCAGATGCTTGCGTCGGAACGCAGCCAGGTTGACCAATCCGTGCGGCCCGTCCATGACCGGTTCCCCGCCCATCGTGATGCGCCCGGCCGTGGGCGGATTGATCAGGCCCAGCGCGGTGAGCAGCGTGGTTTTCCCCGCGCCGCTCGGCCCCAGCAGCGCGATCACTTCCCCGCGCTCGATGCGCAGCGTCACGTCGTTCATGGCCACGACTTCCGTATTGCCGCTGCCATAAATCTTGGTCAGGCCGATGGCCTCAAGTGCGGGCGTGGAGGGATTGGCGGTGGAGTTCATGACAGGACGGTGTTCGGTGAAATTCGCATGGCCTTCCAAATCCCCAACAGGCTGGCGAAAACGGCGATGCCCGCGACGACCAGCGCCAGCAGCCAGAAATCCGGCGCGGTGATGACGACGCGACGCGGGAACAATGGAAACAGCCAGTGCCCGAGCAACGCCGCCAGGCCGTAACCGATTGCGCCGAGCAGAAGCGCCTGCTGCAATATCAGGCCGATGATGACCCGGTTACGCGCGCCCATGAGCTTGAGCATTGCGATGTCGTGCGTTTTGTCGAGCGTGAGCGTGTAGAGGATGAGCGTCAGGATGATGGTGGAAACGACCACCAGGATGGCCCGGAACAATCCCAACTGCCGCCGCGAGCGGTCCACGAACCCGCGCACCAGCAGGTCACACTGTTGATCGCTCGTATAGACCGTCAAGTCCGGCCAGCCTTGGATGGTGGTGATGACCGCTTGCGCATCCGCACCGGGTGCCAGCTTCACCAGCACCGCGCTGACCGTCGGCGGCAGGATGGCAGGCAGATTTGCCGT
Source organism: Limisphaerales bacterium (assembly GCA_052325505.1). Taxonomy (GTDB): domain Bacteria; phylum Verrucomicrobiota; class Verrucomicrobiia; order Limisphaerales; family Palsa-1400; genus DASRLE01. The sequence continues at coordinate 51,499 of JBKQUS010000097.1, read as the reverse complement.
GAGGCCGGAGACGCGCGTCAGCAGGCCGGGTTGTTGCTGGCCGAGGTCTTGTGACTGCATTTGTGCGGCGCGGGTGTTGCGCTGCAATCGGATGGCTTCACCCGGTTCGTCGAACTGGATCGCCTGCGCGTCGGGCAGCGAGAAGAAGGCCATGCCATCACCGGAGGCGGAGGTCATGCCGTGGGTGACGCCGACGACCGTGTAAAAATCCTTGCCCAATTTGACCCGCTCGCCGAGTGGGAGGCCCAGGCTGCGGTCGGCGACCATTTCATAATGCGCCTGGCCCAGCGGCCGGCCCGTCGCCAGCGGCAGCCAATCGCCGTTGTCGTAAGGCCAGACCAAACCCTGGATGGCTAGGCGCAAGGGCCGGCCGGCGAGCTCGCGTTGGATGGTCCAATAGACAAACCGCCGCGACGATGCCACGCCGGGCACGGCCAGCACGCGGTTTTCGACGTTCGCCGGCACGGAAGAAACTTCGGCAAACGGGCCGCGCGTGTTGCGTTGCACCACCCACAAGTCGGCGTTCACGCGGTCTACCAGCAGCGTCGCCTCATACACCAGCCCCCGATAAATACCGCCCATGCCGAGCACAATCATCAGCAGCAGGCCGATGCCGCAGGCGGTCAGGCCGAAGCGGGCGAGGTTGTGGCGAATGTCTTGCGCGGCGAGGTTCATGGCGATCCAACTTTGTTTGGCGGCACAGTGGCCCGCACGCGCCGCCCTTCCAGTGTGAGCGCGTTTTCACCCGCTGCCAGTGTCACGACCTGCTCGCCCGCCGTGAGCCCGGCAACAACTTCAACCGTTTCGCGTCCGCGCAGGCCAAGCTTTACGTCGCGCCAGCGCGCTGTGCCGCGCTCGTTCACCAGCACGCCGGGCCGGCCCTCGCGCCACAACTGGAATTTTGCGGGCAACACCAGCGCGTTCGCGGCCCGGCCCGTCTCGATATAGACTTCAGCGCGCTGGCCGATGGTCCAGTTGGCGGGCAACTCGCGCACCAACACATCCACCACAAACTCGCGGGTCTCCGGATCGGTTTCGCGACCGAGCCGCGCCACGCGGCCCGGATACGATTTGTCCGGCTCGGAACGGAATACCACGCGGGCCGGTTGATTTGTCGCCAGCGGCGACATCGCCGTTTCGTCCACCCAGGCCGAAACCCAAATCTCGTTCGTGTCCACGAGATCAAGGATGGACGCACCGGGCGTCACCACGTCGCCGGAGTCGAGATTGCGTTTGATCACCAGGCCGTTGAACGGCGCGGGGATGAGCGTGTCAGCCAGCAGTTCCCGCTGATAGGCGAGTTGCTTGTCGGCAACGACTTGCTGGCGGTCGGCGGCGACGATGGCCGATTGTGCCACGGCCAGTCCCGATTCCGCCACGCGCATTTGCTCCACGTCGGTGTCGTAGTCGGAAGCGGAAATGATTTTGTTGGTGAACAGGGCGGCGTCCCGGTTGAACACAATCTGCGCCAGTTTCAAGACCGCCTGCGCCCGCGCCTCATCATCCCGCACCTGGCGGTCGGTGGCTTGCGCGGCGTTCAGCGTGGCCTGCGCGACTTCCACCTGGCGGCGTTGCTCGCTGTCATCCAGCACCGCGAGCAACTGGCCGTTGGTCACAAAGTCATTTTGGTCCGCCAACACCTGAACCAGCCGGCCTTGAAAGGCTTTCGGACTGGCTGCCGCCTTGAAATGCGTGTTGAGCGTGCCGGTGCCCATGACTTCGGCGACGATGGAACCATTGGTGACCTTTTGCGCAATCACGGGAATTGGCGCAAATCTCACCCGATAAATCACAATGCCCGCGAGCAGGATCACCACAAGCCATTTTGCGTAACGGCGGGTGAACTGGCCGATTTGCGTTGCGTCTAATTTCATAATCGTTTTCAAGTGGAAGAATGACTGGCTTTTCACATGATAAAATTAAAAAGATACCCGACGATGACGATCCCCACCGCCACGATGCCGAAAAAGGTCAGGATGAGCGGCCATTGGATCACCTTGCGCAGAATGACCGCTTCCGGCGTCGAAATGCCGATGACCGACATCATGAATGCCAGCACCGTGCCCAGCGCCGCGCCTTTGCCTAGCAGCGCCTGCACGATGGGAATGATGCCCGCTGCGTTGGAATACAGCGGCGCGCCAATGAGCACGGCCACCGGCACGGACCACCACACGCCCTTGCCCATGAACGACGCCAGCAAACCGTCCGGCACATAGCCGTGGATGCCCGCGCCCACGCCGATGCCCAGCGTCACATACACCCAGACCCGCCCCACGATGTCGCGCACGGCGTCGCGTCCGAAACGGATGCGCTCCGGCCAGGTCAGCGACGGCTCCTCGGCGGTTATGCCCACCGACGCCTGAAGCGCCCACGGCTCGATGTATTTTTCCATGTGCAACCGGCCAATCACCCAGCCGGCGACCAAGGCGATGATGAAGCCGGTGCTCAAATAAATGGCCGCGATTTTCCAGCCGAACAAGCCGAACAACAGCACCAGCGCCACTTCGTTCACCATCGGCGCGGAAACCAGAAACGCAAAGGTGACGCCCAGCGGCACGCCCGCCGTCACGAACCCGATGAACAGCGGGCAAGCCGAGCAGGAGCAGAACGGTGTGACCACGCCCAGCAAGGCCGCCAGAATGCTCCCCACAAATTCCCTTTTGCCCGAAAGAATCCGCCGCGTCCGCTCCGGCGTGAAAAACGAACGGATGATCCCGATGACGAATACAACCAGCGTCAGCAGCAGCAGCACCTTGGGAATTTCAAACACGAAGAACTCCACCGCCAGGCTGAAGCGGCGACCGGGTTCCAGCCCCAGCAGTTCGTAAGTGATCCAGTGGCTCGCCGGCGCTAGACTACGATACACCAGCCACCACATCACCAATCCCGCAACACCCCACGGCAGATATTTGCGCCAGCCAGGTTTGCTGGTAACGGTGGAGATCGCAGTGGTGGGCGATTTCGACGGGACGGCGCAGCCGCAGGCGGTCGTTTTATTTGACCGGTCACTGGACTCAATTTTGGTTTCAAGTTGGGAATTCATGGAAATCGCTTCATTGCGCCGGAGGATGTCCCAACACGTTCTTGTTGATGATGTCGCCGCGCTTGCCGAGATGTTCGTAGGCATCGGGCTGCCAGGTGAAATTGGCCAGCGGCGTAACCGTGAAAGATTCGGCCAACGGATGTTGCAGCAGATTGCGGGCGTAATCCCATTCCAATTGTTGACAGCGCCGCATATCGGCCACGGAGAAATCGCCGCGCCGAATCTGCGTTTCCAGCCGGGTGACTTCGGTGGGAAACACACCCGGTTTCAACGCCACCTTGACCGCCTGATGCGTGGAGAAGCGATACAGGATAAATTCGTTGCCCAGGCTGGGATCAATTTTCTGCGTGCCAAAGCGGATGCGTCCGCCGGTCAGATATTCCACCACGTCGCCGTAGCAAGGCGAGTTGTTGCAGATGCCGCCGGTGTCCGTGCGGTCAATCACACCGTCGGGATACAGTTCGCGGAGTCCGACGCTCAACGCACACGCGGCGGTGACAAGCCCGTCGCACGGGTGGCCGTGCATCTTGACGAGGTCTTTGAGCGTGATGGTCTTGGTCTGGCTCGCATAAGGGCCGAGACTGCTTTCGGTGTCGCGCACTTCAAACACCGGCGCATAAGGCGCGTGAGCCATCCAGCCCGGATAATACCAGTCGGCGGTTTCATGGGCGGCGGGCGGCGCGGTAACGCAGCCGTCCAAGAGCATCGCCGTGCCAATCAGCACGACCAACACTTTGCCTTTCATATTCCAATTCGTTTTCATTTAGCTAATCCGCTAAATATGCTGGCAAAAAAAACTCTATGGGCACTTTCCATTACGCTGAACCGCCTCGACACATTTGAAAAAGTTCAAAACGCACGGCACCCGCAGCCGGTAAAAAACCTGCAAGCCGCGCTTTTCGTCCTCCAGAATTCCCGCGCTTTTGAGCACCCCAAGATGCCGCGACACCGTGGGCATTTCCACGCCGATCATGTCCTTGAGTTGGCACACGCAGCGTTCGCCGCGCGACAGCTCATCCACGATGAACAGGCGCGTCGGATGGGCGAGCGCCTTGATGATGCGGGCCTTGGCGGTGTATTCAGCTTTTGCAGCGGTCATCATGTTTAGTATTTAGCATATTTGCTAAATACTGTCAACTGCATTTTTTTAGGATCGAAGCCCTGGACGATGTCTGCAATTAGTTTTTAACTTTTCTCGTTCTCCCGGCTCGGTCACAAAGATAATCGCTGGAGTCGGATAAAAACATTATCGTCGAACTGACGAAAACGAATTCAGCCAGCGCCAGTCTTTGAAACGCCAGCGCGGCCAGTTGACAAAACCTTGGTATCAATTTAGGAACGATCTATATGCCCGCTCAAAATTTGACTGCAACCAATGCGAGCAACAACCGCCGTGGCCTGACCACTGCCGAGGCCCAGGCGCGGCTGAAGCAGTTTGGCCCCAATGCGGTGGTTGAGGAAAAGGCCCACCCGTTGAAGACGTTTCTTAAACGATTTTGGGCACCCATCCCCTGGCTTCTTGAAGCGACGATTATCATCCAGTTCTTCCTCGGCGAGAACGTGGAAGCGGTGGTAATCGGAGGATTGCTCGTGTTGAATGCGGTAATAAGCCTGTTGCAGGAAGGCCGCGCGCAGAAGGCGCTGGCGCTCCTGCGCCAGCAACTTCATGTGCAGGCGCGGGTGCGCCGCGACGGTGACTGGACGACGCTGCGGGCTGAGGAACTCGTGCCCGGCGATGTCATCCATTTGCGCCAAGGCACCATCGTGCCGGCGGATGTGCGCATGGACGAAGGGGCGCTGCTGGTGGACCAGTCGGCGCTCACCGGCGAATCGGCCGCCGTGTCGGTCGAGGCGGGCAAAACCGCTTATGCCGGCTCAATGGTGCGCGGCGGTGAAGCCACCGGTGAAATCACCGCCACCGGCGCGCATACCTTCTTCGGCAAGACCGCCGAACTCGTCCGCACGGCGGGATCGGCCAACCGGCAGGAACAAGAGATTGTGGGCGTGGTGAAGAATCTGTTTGTGGTCAATGCGGCGATGGTGGTGATCGTCACGGGCTACGCGCATGTGCAAGGCATGTCCCTCGGATATGTTCTGCCTTTGCTGCTCACCATTCTCCTCGCCTCCATTCCCGTGGCTTTGCCCGCCACATTCACGCTCGCGGCCGCGCTGGGATCGCTGGAGCTGTCCAAGCATGGGGTGTTGATCACGCGCCTCAGCGCCTTGCATGACATCGCCTCGATGACCGTGTTGTGCAGCGACAAAACCGGAACCCTGACGCGCAACGAGGCCACGGTGACGGCGCTTTGGACAACCCCAGGCTTTTCCGAAACCGATCTGGTGCGTGCCGCCGCACTGGCCAGCGATCCAGCCGGACAAGACCCGGTGGACGGTGCGATCATCAAGGCCGCTTCCGACCGTGGCTGGCACGATGGCGAAAACGAGCGGATGGACTTCAAGCCTTTCGATCCGGTCACCAAGCGCGCCGAGGCGGTGTATCGCGAGGAACACGGCTCACGGCATTATGTGAAGGGCGCGCCCGCTGTCGTCGCGAAACTCACTGGCGCGGCGGAATCCGTCTGGCAATCGCAGGCCGAAGGCATGGCCGCGCACGGGCAGCGGGTGCTGGCGGTGGCGGTCGGCGATGAAAAAGTGTTGCAGCTCGCAGGTCTGCTCGGCCTCGCCGACGCCGTGCGGGACAATTCAAAGGCCGTCGTGGGCGCCATCCGCGACGCCGGTGTGCGCACGGTGATGGTGACGGGCGACAACGCGATCACGGCGCGCGCCGTGGCCGAACAGGTGGGCATTCCAGGGAGCGTGTGTTCGTCCGAAAAACTGCACGGAGACCTCGGCGGTGACGCGCTCGAGTGCGGCGTGTTTGCCGGGGTGTTCCCGGAAGACAAAATCAGGCTGGTGCGCGCCTTCCAGAAGCGCGGCGCGGTGGTCGGCATGAGCGGCGACGGCGTCAACGACGCCCCGGCGTTGCGTCAGGCCGAAGCGGGCGTGGCTGTCGCCAACGCGACGGATGTGGCGAAAGCGGCTGCGGCGATGGTGCTGACCTCGCCGGGTCTGGGCGGCGTGATGCCAGCAATCGAAACCAGCCGGCGCGTTTTCCAGCGCATCATCACCTACACGCTCGCCATGCTGGTGAAGAAAATCGAGATGATGGCGCTGCTGGTCATTGGCTTTCTCGTGACGCAGCACCGGCCGCTCACGCCGCTGCTGATGGTGCTCATTCTGTTTCTCAATGATTTCCTCACCATGTCCATTTCGACCGACCGGATGGAATTCTCGCGTCAGCCGAACCGCTGGAATACGCGCGGCATTTTGCTGGCCGCCACGGTGCTCGCCACGTTCAAACTGGTCTTCTCGCTCGGTGTCTTCCTCTATGGCCATTATGCCCTCCGGCTGAATCCGCGAACATTGCAGACGCTGACCTTTGCCACGCTGATTTTCAGTTCGCAGGCAGGAGTCTATATGTTACGAGAGCGCGGGCATTTCTGGCAGTCGCGGCCGGGGCGTTACCTCGTGGGCAGTTCGGCGGTGGGCCTCGGCGTCACCGCGCTGCTCGCGCTGGAAGGCATTTTCATGCCGGCAATCAGTCCTTCGATCCTGCTCGGCGTTGTGGGCGTGGGCGCGGCGTATTTTTTCTGCCTCGACTGGGTGAAAGTTCTGTTGTTCGCCCGGTTAAAGTTGCGATGAAGCGTCCTTGCCGGCGACGCGATTCACTCCGCTCAAGGCATATTTCGAGCAAAAGCGAGGAGGCTGAACCACCCGGCTGCTCAAAGGTGGCCTGGCTCGCGTTTAGCAGACTTCAAGATTCTCAAACGGAAGCGCGGCAGATTGTTTGTAACTTTTCCGGTGCTCGTGGTTCGGTAATGGTAGCAACGATGTATTTTGCCATGAAAAACATCATCGAACTGACCGAAACCAATTTTGAAGCCGAAGTGCTGCGCGCCACCGGCCCGGTGTTGGTGGATTTTTACGCGCCATGGTGCGGGCCGTGCCGGATGCTCGCGCCTCTGTTGGAACAATTCGCCGCCGACTTTGCCGGCAAGGTGAAGTTCGCCAAGGTGAACATAGACGATGCCGCCACGCTGGCGGGCGAATATGAAATCCGCAGCGTGCCAACCTTGATGGTATTTCGCGGCGGGGAGCCAGTGGATCAAGTTGAAGGGTTTTACGGCCCGCGCCCTTTCAAAGCCTGGCTGGAGAAGGCGGCAAATTCAAACGTCACCGCTTGAACCTATGATTTTCCGCATCGTGATTGGCATCATTGTTGGCGGTGGTTTCGGCCTCGGTTGGTATAAACTCGTGGGTTGTCCCACCGGTGCCTGTCCGCTCACCAGCCATCCCATCATCACGATGGTTTATGGCGCGGTGGTCGGTGTGTTGGTTGCAACGAGTCTCCATTAACAATCCAAAAATTATATGAAAATGCACATGCTTATCCGCCGGTTTGCCGGCACGTTTATTCTCGCCAGCCTGCTGCTCGCGCATTACCACAGCCCGAGCTGGCTCTGGTTGACTGCGTTCGTCGGCTTCAACCTGTTGCAATCGTCGTTCACGAATTTCTGTCCACTGGAAATGATCTTGAAGAAAATGGGCGTCGGCGGGTCTTGCTGTGAAACTGGAAAATCAGGAGAATCCTGCTGCTCCAAATGAAAAGGCTACCGGGATTTCTGGCTTTGTCGCTGCTGTGTTCGTTGGCCGCCGGTGCCACCGAACCTTGGACGCTGGAACGTGCTCTGGATTATGCGCAGACCCACAATCCGGACGCACGCATCGCGCAGCAGCGCATCGCTGCCGCCCAGGCCGGGTTGGAGCAGGCCAATTCGACTTTCTGGCCGAAGCTGCAAGTCCAGTCCAGCTACACCCGCACGGACAATCCCATGATGGTGTTCGGCGACATTCTCAACCAGCGGGCTTACAATTACAACTCGCCGCCGAATTTCAATAATTTGCCCGACATGGACGATCTCAATGCGCGTGGCATCGTCACCCTCCCGCTCTATGCCGGCGGGCAAAATGCCGCGAACCGACAGGCCGCGAAGGCAAACACCGAGGCGGCGAAGCTGGACAGCGCCGCCATCCGCAATGCGCTGGGCTTTGAAGTTTCACGCGCATTTTACACCGTGTTGAAGACGCGGCAGTTCATTCAAGCAGCCGAGGCTGCGGTCAATTCATTTGAAACCAATCTGGTCGTCGCCCAAAAACGGCTGGATGGCGGCACGCTGTTAAAATCCGATGTGCTGGACATTGAAGTGCGTCTGGCGCAATCGCGCGAGGATTTGGTTCGCGCCCGCAATGCCAACCTTCTGGCCATCCGCGCGCTCCGTAGTCTGCTGGGCATCGAGAACGGTGAATTCACCGTGGCCGACACCGCGCCCGCCGTCAGTGCGCCGTATGTGGGGGATTTCTCGCAACGCCCGGAACTCGCCGCCGCCCGTGAACGCGCGAGTGCGGCGCAGGCGCAAGTCCGTGGAAGCAAGAGCGGCTATCAGCCGCGCGTCAGTGCCTTCGGCAGTCTGGATCATGATTACGGCTGGGTGACGGGCGGCGATGGCAACAGCTACACCGCCGGCGTGATGGTGCAGTGGGATTTGTGGGACGGCTTTTCGACCCGCGCCAAAACGCGCGAAGCCGAGGCTAATTTGGAATCCGCCCGCGAAGAACAGGTCAAAGTCCGGCTGGCACTCGATCTGGAAGTCGAACAAGCCCGGCTTGATCTCAACGCCGCCGACGAGAGTCTGGCGGTGAGCAGCAAAGCCGTGGAACAGGCGGAAGAAAGCGCGATGCTGACCCGCAACCGCTTCGAGCAAGGGCTGGCCATCTCAATGCAGTTGATTGACTCCGAATCCGCGCTGGTCGCGGCCCGCGTCCGTCGCGCCGAGGCTGAAGCTGACGAGCACATTGCCATTGCCGCGCTCCGCAAGGCGCTGGCACTGCCCCAACTGGTTTCCCAGCCGACTTCCAAATGATATGAAACGATTGATTCCCAGAACCCTGTTTTTTCTGCCGGTCGCAACCTTCGCGTTCGCGCTCGCCGGTTGCGGCGCGAAACATGAAAATGAAAATTCAACCAGTCTGCCACCGGCCGAAGTCCGGGTGCAGACTGTTGAAAATAAATCACGCACGATGACTGAGGAAGTGCTCGGCACGGTGCGGGCGAAACTTCATGCCACGCTGGAGGCCAGATTGAGCGGTCATATTGATCAGATGCCGGTGGCGCTTGGTGAGAAAGTTCAAAAAGGCCAGTTGATCGCCCGGCTGGATGCGGGCGAAATCGTGGCCCGGCTGGATCAAGCCAAAGCCTCGCTGGAGGAAGCCGACCGTGATTGGAAACGCACTTCCGCTTTGTTTGCGCAGCAGAGCGCAACGCGCGCCGAATACGATTCCGCACAGGCCCGCCAGCAAATCGCCCAAAGTGCGGTGGCCGAAGCCAACGCCATGATGAGTTATGTGGAGATCACGGCTCCGTTCGACGGCATCATCACGAAGAAGTGGGCCGACGTGGGCGACCTCGCCGCGCCGGGCAAGCCGCTGGTTGACATCGAAGATCCATCCGCCCTCCAAATGCAAGCCGACGTGCCGGAAGCGCTCAATGCCAACGTCAAGCCCGGCGACCGGCTCCCCGTGCGGGTTGCGCCCGTCACCAATGACATTGAAGGCATCGTCGCAGAAATGTCACCCGTCGCCGATCCGAACAGCCGCACGTTTTTGGTGAAGCTGGATTTGCCGGACGCACCGGGGTTGCGATCGGGACAATTCGGGCGCGTCGCCGTGCCCGTCGGTGAAGTGAGTGCGATTCGCGTTCCAGCTTCCGCCGTGATTCAGCGCGGCCAGATGGAATTGGTTTTTGTCGTCGCCAACGGCCACGCGCAATTACGCCTCGTCAAAACCGGAAGTCGCATTGGTGATGAAATCGAGTTGGTCTCCGGTTTGAATTCCGGCGAACAAGTTGTGACCGAAGACGTGTCGGTTTTGACGGACGGGCAGCCTGTGACGATCAAACCGTGAAAGCCAGCCAAGACAATTCATCGGACGTGCATTTTGGCATTGCTGGGCGCATTGCGCAGTCATTCATTGATTCCAAGCTGACGCTGCTCATCGTCATCGCATCGCTGCTGTTGGGAGTGTTCGCCGTGGTGATGCTGCCGCGCGAGGAAGAGCCGCAAATCAAGGTGCCGATGGTGGACGTAATGGTCTCCATGCCCGGCTCCGGCGCGAAGGAAGTCGAGGAACGTGCCACGCGTCCGATGGAAAAGCTGCTTTGGGAAATTCCCGGCGTGGAATACATCTATTCGACTTCCAGTGAAGGCCAGTCGCTCGTCATCGTGCGCTTCAAGGTGGGCGAGGACATGGACAGCAGCCTCGTGAAGCTGAATCAGAAATTACAATCCAACTTCGATAAAATCCCGCATGGCGTCTCGACGCCGTTAATTAAGGCGCGGACGATTGATGACGTGCCGATTCTGGCGCTGACGATTCACAGTCCGCACTACGATCACCTCACGTTGCGGCGTCTGGCTGCGCAAGTGGATGATGCGATCAAGCAAGTGCCGTTGGTGGCTGAAACAACCATCATCGGTGGGGCGCAACGGCAGGTGCGCGTGCAGCTCGATCCGGTAAAACTCGCGTCGCGCAATTTGTCACCCGCCGGTCTCGTGCCAATGTTGCAACAGGCGAACAAGCAGTATTCCGCCGGCAACCTCACCAGCGACAATCATGAAGTGGTCGTGGAAACCGGCGCGTTTTTGCAAACCGCCGATGACGTGGGCAACGTGGTGGTGGGCGCGTATTCCGGCAAGCCGGTTTATCTGCACGACGTGGCTGACATCGTGGATGGCGCGGAAGAACCAAGCCAATATGTGTTCTTCGGCTCGGGCGCGGCGAATAAAGTTTCTGCCGATGAACCTGCCGTGACGATCTCCATCGCCAAGCGGCCGGGTGCGAATGCGATTTCTGTTGCCCGGCAGGTTTTGAAGAAAGTGGAAACGCTCAAGGGTTATATCATCCCGGCGGATGTCCAGGTCAGCGTCACACGCAACTACGGCGTGACAGCGGAGGACAAATCCAACGAACTGCTCTGGCACATGCTGCTCGCGGTAGTTAGTGTGTCGTTCCTCATTTTAATCGTGCTGGGCTGGCGCGAATCCATCATCGTGCTGCTGGCGATTCCCGCGACGCTCGCGCTGACGTTGCTCATTTTTTATCTCTACGGCTTCACCTTGAATCGCATCACGCTGTTCGCGCTGATTTTCTCCATCGGCATTTTGGTGGATGACGCCATTGTCGTCGTCGAAAACATCGTCCGCCATTTCCATCTGCCGGAAAGCAAGGGACGCAGCCGCACCATTGTCGCCATCGAAGCGGTGGGCGAAGTCGGCAACCCGACTATTCTCGCCACGTTCGCGGTGATCGCCGCCGTGTTGCCAATGGCGTTCGTCGGCGGGCTGATGGGACCCTATATGCGCCCAATTCCGATTGGCGCAAGCGCGGCGATGTTTTTCTCGCTGGCAATTTCCTTCATCGTCACACCGTGGGCGGCCATCCGCATTTTGCAATGGCGAAAGAAAATTCATTTGGTTGACAGTCATGCGCCGGATCATGAAGCGGCCAGCGAAAGTTTCTTTGGCCGGATGTATCGCGGGCTGATGACGCCGCTGATTGCCAGCGCGAAACGACGTTATCAATTTCTCGCCGCGCTCGTCGTGCTGTTGCTCGTCTCCATGTCGCTGGTTTATGTCGGCTGGGTGAAGGTGAAAATGCTGCCGTTCGACAACAAAAGCGAATTTCAAATCATCCTGAACATGCCGGAAGGCAGCTCGCTCGAACGCACCGCGCAGGCCGCGCGCGAAATCGCCGCCGCCGTCCGCACCGAACCGGAGGTGACGGATTACGAGATTTATGCCGGCGTCGCGTCGCCGTTCAATTTCAACGGCCTCGTGCGCCATTACTTCATGCGCCGTGGCGCGAACGTCGCTGATTTGCAAATCAATCTTGTGCCGAAAGGCGAGCGCAAAACGCAGAGCCACGACATCGCCAAGCGGGTGCGTCCACGCGTGGCGGAGATCGCTGCAAGATTCGGCGCGCGCGTGGCCGTGGCCGAAGTGCCGCCCGGCCCGCCGGTGTTGCAAACTTTGGTCGCGGAAATTTATGGCCCGACCGAAGAAAACCGTTTGAAGCTGGCGCAAAAGGTGATTGATATTTTTCACCATACGCCCGGCGTCGTGGACACGGACTGGTATATCGAAGCCGACCAACCGAAAGTCGAATTCGTGATTGATAAGGAAAAAGCGGCACTACACGGCATCAGCGCGGAGACAATTTCGCAGACGCTCAAAATCGCCGTGGGTGGCGAGTCGGTGGATTTGCTGCACGTCCCGCGCGAAAAGGAGGACGTGAATATCGTCCTACAACTGCCGCTCGCCAGCCGGAGCAACCCGGAAGAATTGCTCGCGTTGCGCGTGCGTTCCGGCGACGCCAACGCCTTGCCCGAACCGACGACCGCTGGCAGCGCAGCACCGCTCGTGCCGTTGCGCGAGTTGGTGACGGTGAAACAGACCATCACTGACAAAAGCATCTATCACAAAAATCTCATGCCGGTTACTTACGTCATCGGCGATGTGGCGGGCGTGGTGGAAAGTCCGGTATATGCGATTCTGAAAATGAATGACGCGCTGGCGAAGCTCGACACGCGTGAATTTGGCGGCGACGGCTCCAAGCTGAAAATTTACAACGCCGTGCTGCCGTTCTCCGACCAGCAGCCCTCGATGAAGTGGGATGGCGAGTGGCATATCACCATCGAAGTGTTCCGTGATTTGGGAATGGCGTTCGCCGCCGTGCTGGTGCTGATTTACATTTTGATGGTCGGCTGGTTCAAGTCGTTTCTCACTCCGCTGATCGTGATGGTGGTGATTCCGTTTTCGCTCATCGGTGTTTTGCCGGCGCATGGTATCTTGCACGCCTTTTTCACGGCCACTTCGATGATCGGCTTCATGGCGGGCGCGGGCATTGTCGTTCGCAATTCCATCATTCTCGTGGACTTCATCGAAATGCGGCTGGCGGAGGGTCATCCGCTGGCCGAGGCGGTGGTCGAGGCGGGCATGATCCGGTTCCGTCCCATCATGCTCACGGCGCTGGCGGTGGTGGCGGGCGCAACCGTGATTCTGACGGACCCCATTTTTCAGGGGCTGGCGATTGCGCTGATGGCCGGGAGTTTGATTTCCATGTTCACCGCGCCGGTGCTGGTGCCGTTGCTTTATTTCATGGCGTTCAATCGCAAAAAGAAATGATGAACTCAAAGTAAGCAAGCTGTCGGTTACATGATCTCTCAAATAATTTGAGGATCGTTGTGTGGCGAGGATGAAAATGGCCTCCGATTTCTCGGAAACCGAGATCAGTTAGCTGTAAAAATAACCAAGACTCCTTAAGCTCAGGTGGTTGGGGTTGCCGATTACGATGTGGTCGAGAACTTCGATTTTTAGAAGTTGACCGGCTCGAATGAGATCACGGGTGATTTTGATGTCGGCTTCCGATGGAGTTGGATCGCCGCTCGGGTGAGAATGCGCGATAATGATTGCGGCAGCACTTGCCATTATTGCCAATCTAAAAATTTCCCTCGGATGACAAAGGATTGTATCCATTGTGCCAATGGACACCAAGTAGTGACCTTTAATGCGTCGGCGGGTGTTGAGGATGAATACCACCAAACATTCACATTCAGGATTGAAGTAAGGATGAGTTGCGATATGCGTTTTCCAATAGGCGGCTGCCTGATCCGGCGTTTCACAATGTTGCATGGTGTCGGGAGTGGGACATTCCCTCAATGAAACGATTTTCCATTCCTGCGGTTGAGCCGGGAATTTTACCGGCTTGACGAGTTGGTTGACGGGTTGCGGAGCGGTTGCGGGGCATCCAGTGGAGATGAGGTTTTCATTTGTGTTCATGTTTTGCGTTTTGTTCTGAAGGAGCGGAACTGCTCTCTTCACCCGCCCCGAGAGAGCAGGACCGCTCCTGACAAAACGCACCCGGCTGTGCCTGCGCCGCCGGGCGGCGGAGCATCAGCAACTGAGTGACGGCGGGCGCAAAGATGTTGCGTCTGCCGGCGCGATGTTGCGCGGAGCAACCAGAGGCGCGGGTGCAGACGGGATGAACACAACGGAATACTTCATCGGCGGATGCCTATCGACGTAGCACACAAATACCGATGACGGATGGCATTTAGCCTGAATTCGCAGTTCTTTTCTGCCGAAAAAAGTGCCAGTGAAAGTGCCAGTGAATGGGTGATAAATGAGTAATTGGTGAGAAGTTGATTGGTATTGGGTGCGTAATCGCTGGTGCTTGACAAACATGCAGAAAAGCCTGATTCTATTGGCGTTCGTTAGTTATGAGGCTGTTCGCCTCTGGTGGTGGGGTGGTAATTATGTAGTAGTGAGTTTTGGAAAAACTCCCTGTTCTCGTTCGATTCCGACCCGCGCCTCCAAGTTATTCAGGTGGCTTTTCATCCGCCGGGCAGCAATCGCAGATGGGGAAAACACCCCATATCATCTGCCCGGGATCAAGCGCATTATAAAGGCGGTAATTATCGCCCAAGGGGCGACGTAATTTTGATGGGCCTGATCGACAGGCGCGCCGGAACCAAGTACTGTCCAGGCTGCCTCGATTCCGCCAGACGAGCTGGCAGACGCCAGGGAGGTTTAATTCCTGCAGGCAGGCTAAATGCAGGAGTCGGGACCAGAAACTAGAACAACATGCATACTCTGCCATTGCGATTTCAAAACTGGATGGCCGGGAATGCGCGTTTGCGGCCGGGCGCCGGCGAGGCGCCATTGCGGGCCGAGTTGTTCAGTGTTGAGCAATTGGCGCGCCACGCCAAAGCTCTCGCAGCCAATCATCAGGTGGTCACTCGGAAGGGTTCCAACCGCCTGTTGGCCAGATTGAGTCAAAACGAGGACATACTAAGAGGCTTCAACCGCGCATCCCTTGCCGTAAATCCCAGTCGAACCATCACTCCCGCCGCCGAATGGCTGCTCGACAACTTCTACCTCATCGAAGAGCAAATTCAACTGGCCCGGCGGCATCTGCCCCGGGGCTACAGTCGGGAATTGCCCCGCCTGGTGAACAGCCCTTCCGCCGGGCTTCCACGCGTTTACGACATTGGGATCGAATTGATCTCGCATGTGGATGCACAGATTGATCCGGAACCGCTCCGCGCCTTTATCGCCGCCTATCAAACAGTGGGGCACCTGAATCTGGGCGAGTTGTGGGCGATTCCAATTATGTTGCGCCTGGGGTTGATTGAAAATCTCCAACGCGTCACCAGCCGTCTCAACATCGGCCGGGAGGACCGCGATCTTGCGGACTTGTGGGTGGATCGATTGCAAGACATGGCGGAAAAGAATCCGTCTCACCTTGTGGTGGTGGTGGCGGACATGGCGAAATCCGATGTGCCCATCTCCAGTTCGTTCGTGGCGGAGTTTTGCCAGCGTTTGTCGCGCCAAAGTCCGGTGCTGCATCTGGCGCGCAGTTGGCTCGAACAGCGGCTGGTGGAACACGGATTGTCCATCGAGCAGCTCGTCCAACTGGAGAGTCAAAATCAGGCCGCCGATCAGGTTTCCGTCAGCCACAGCATTGCCAGTCTTCGCTTTTTGAGCGCCATGGATTGGAAGGGGTTTGTGGAACACCTGAGTCTGGTCGAGGAGATTTTGCGGAAGGACCCAGCCGCCGTTTACAGCAAGATGGATTTCGCGACCCGCGATCGCTATCGCCATTCGATCGAGTTTTTTGCCCGGCACAGCCGGCTCTCAGAAGCGCATGTCGCGCAGCGCGCCATACAACTGGCGGCAGACAGCGCCGTGCTAAAGGGGCGCAAAGACCGGACCGCCCATGTGGGCTTCTATCTGATCGACAAGGGCCGGTCCATGCTGGGGCGCATCGCGAAGGTGAGGTGGCCCTGGCGAACGGTCGTCGAACGAAGCATCCACCGTTTTCCGCTGACATTTTATGCGGGCGGAATTGGCGCGCTCACTTTACTGGCCACATGCGGGTTTTTACAACAGGCCCGAATGCAAGGAGTGCCGGGATGGAAACTCGTTTTCTTCACCTTCATTTTCCTCCTCTGCGTCAGCCAACTGGCCGTGGCGCTGATGAACTGGCTCTGCACGTTGCTGGTGAAACCCCACCTGCTCCCACGCCTGGATTTCTCTGCCGGCATCGCTTCAGATTGCCGCGCGATGGTGGTCGTTCCTACGATGCTCACGAGCCTGGAAGGGGTTGATCGCCTCATCGAGTCCCTGGAGATTCATCATCTGGCGAATCGGGATCAATACCTTTACTTCGCCCTGCTGACGGATTTTCGAGACGCACCGGAGGAAACTCTGCCTGGAGACCAAGTATTGCTGCAACGGGCACGGACCGGAATCGAGACGCTGAACCAAAAATATCCTTCCGGGAACCACACCCTCTTTTTCTTGTTTCATCGGCCGCGCCGTTGGAATGCCGGAGAAGGATTGTGGATGGGCCACGAACGCAAGCGCGGAAAGCTCACCGAGTTTAACGCCCTCCTCCGCGGCGGTTCTCCCGAATGTTTTTCCGAGATTGCAGGGGAGACCGCGATCCTGCCGGACATCCGGTATGTCATCACGCTCGACACCGACACCCTGCTTCCGCGCGATGCCGCCCGCCAGCTTGCCGGAACGATGGCCCATCCGTTGAACCGGCCGGAATTCGATGCCGTGCGCGGAATTGTCGCCGAAGGCTACAGCATTCTGCAACCGCGCATCGGCGTCAGTCTGCCGAGCGCGCGGCGATCCTGGTTCGTCCGGTTATTCGCCGGCGAGGCGGGCATTGATCCTTACACCCGGGAAGTGTCCGACGTGTATCAGGATGTTTTCCGGGAAGGCTCGTTCATCGGCAAGGGAATTTACGATGTCGATGCTTTCCAGCAAGCACTCAACGGACGCTTTCCGGAGAATACCGTGCTGAGCCACGACCTGTTGGAAGCATGCCATGCCCGCTCCGCCTTGGTCAGCGACGTGGAATTCTACGAAGAATATCCTTCCCGCTATAATGTGGACATCGACCGGCGTCACCGTTGGATTCGTGGCGATTGGCAGATCACGCAATGGCTCCTGCCGCGGGTTCCGGGTTCTGACGCTCGTCGCATTGCCAATCCTCTTTCCTATTTGTCTCAGTGGAAGATTTTCGACAACTTGAGACGCAGTCTCGTGCCAGTTGCGCTGGTGACCCTCATGCTGGGCTCGTGGTTGTTCGTTCCCGGACTGACCGGGCTGGCATCGCTGCTGGTCATTGCGATCATCGCGCTCCCCGGGTCGTTGGCAACGCTGGTCAACGCGCTTCGCAAGCCAGCCGACCTGCCCTGGGTGATGCATCTGCAGGGAGTGGCCGGGTCGTACGGCCGGCAGCTCGGCCAGATTGCTCTCACCCTGGCATTTCTACCCTACGACGCCTTCGTCAGCCTGGACGCAATTGGCAGGACGTTGCTGCGAGTGCTGGTGACGCACAAACGACTGCTCGAATGGAAAACATCGAGTGATTCCGAACGGGCGACCGGCACCGGCCTCACTGGCTTTTATTCCACCATGTGGATTGCGCCGGTTGTCGCACTTGCGACGGGATTTTTCCTGGCAACCACGCAGCCGGCCCAATTGTCATTGGCCCTGCCGATGCTTGGTCTCTGGCTCGCCGCTCCGTGGATCGCCTGGTCGATCAGCCGGCCCATTGAATCCGCAACTCCGGATTTGACGGCGGAACAATTGAACTTTCTGAGATGCGCCGCCCGCAAGACATGGCATTTTTTTGAGACTTTTGTCACTGCGCGGGAGAACTGGCTGCCTCCGGATAATTTTCAGGAAGTGCCCGTCCCGACGGTTGCCTCGCGGACTTCGCCCACGAATATCGGCCTGGCCCTGCTCGCCAATCTGGCCGCCCGGGATTTGGGCTATCTTTCGGCGGGCGGTTTGATTCAACGCACGCAAGACACCTTCGCCACGATGCAACGGCTCGAGTGGTATCGCGGGCACCTCTACAATTGGTATGACACGGGAACGCTGCGGCCGCTCCTACCGCTCTATATATCGAGTGTTGACAGTGGCAACCTTGCGGGACATTTGCTGACGCTTGGCTCCGGTTTGAGGGAACAGGCCGGGGAAAAAATATTCACGCCCCGGGTTTTTGCCGGTCTGCGCGACACCGTGGGGGTCCTCATGAATTTGGCCCCTGCCAACACCCTGCTGGCAAAGCTCGACGAAGAATTGGAAAAGGCCCCATCCAGTCTGCGCGAGGCGTTTGCCTTGCTGGAAACAGCGGCGGGTCGGGCGGCGGAAATCTCCGCTGCCCTGGCGAACGAAGAGGAAGAACGCAAGGGATGGGCCCAAACTCTGGAGCGCAATTGCGAGGAGCATTTGGAGGAATTGCGGTTCCTCGCACCGTGGCTGGTTTTGCCAATTCCAAACTCTGGCAGTCAGCTTGAGGAGAAGCTGGCCCGGCTCGACCAGGCGCAAACCTTGCAAGAGGTCGCGAATTTCGAGCAATCGTTGTGTCCTTTGGTTGAAGGAGAAAGCGCCGGCCCCACTGAACTCTCGCGCTGCTTGCGTGCAGCCAGCGACCATGCCCGGCAGCGCCTTCGCGTCTTGGAAGGCCTGGCCGCGCAAACCGACAAAATGGCCGCGATGGACTTTACTTTTCTTTTCGATCCGGCGAGGAATTTGCTTTCCATCGGGTTCAACGTCTCCGAGCGCCGGTGCGATGCCAGCTTCTATGATCTGCTGGCCTCGGAGGCGCGGTTATGCAGCTATGTTGCCATCGCCTTGGGGCAGGTTCCGCAGACGCAATGGTTCTCCATGAGCCGTCTCCTCGTCGCGTCGCGGGGCGAGCCGGTGCTCGTTTCGTGGAGCGGCTCGATGTTTGAATATCTGATGCCGCTGCTGGTCATGCCCAACTACGAGAACACTTTGCTCGACCACACCTGCCGGGCAGCGGTGCAACAGCAAATCGATTACGGAAACCTGCGCGGCGTGCCCTGGGGCATTTCCGAATCGGGTTACAACCGGACTGACGTTCAACTCAACTACCAATACCGCGCTTTCGGCGTGCCGGGGCTGGGTTTGAAGCGAGGATTGGCCGATGACTTGGTGATTGCCCCATACGCCTCCGTCATGGCGTTGATGGTTGCGCCGGTTGCAGCTTGTGAAAACTTGCAACGGCTGGCGCTCGAAGGCCGCGCCGGCGCTTACGGTTTTTACGAAGCAGTGGATTACACGGCGACGCGTCTGCCACCGGACGAAACAAGCGCCACGATTCGATCCTTCATGACGCACCATCAGGGAATGAGCTTGCTGGCGCTCGTCAATCTATTGCGGGACTACCCCATGCAACGTCGATTCATGGCCTGTCCATTGCTTCAGGCGGCGGACTTGCTGTTGCAGGAGCGTGTGCCCAAGGCCGCCGCGAGCGTGCTTTCCGAAGATTTGAAGTTGGAGGAATCGCGGCCGCTGGCCGGAAGCGGCGAAGCCGTCATGCGTATTTTTACCAATCCGACATCACCGGCGCCCGAGGTTCATCTTTTGTCCAATGGTCGCTATCATGTTGTCATCAGCAGCGCCGGCGGCGGCTACAGTCGCTGGCGTGATCTTGCGGTCACCCGCTGGCGCGAGGATTCCACGTGCGATTGTTGGGGGACTTTTGTTTATCTGCGCGATCTGGCGACGGGAGATTTTTGGTCCACCGCGTATCAACCCACCTTGCGCGCGACGAAGGGTTATGAAGCCATTTTCACGCAGGCGCGCGCGGAATTTCGGCAGCGCCATGCCGGCCTCGAAATCCACACCGAGATCAGCGTGTCGCCGGAAGATGACGTGGAGTTGCGGCGCATCACGATCACCAATCGTTCAGCCGTGTCGCGCATTATTGAATTAACCAGTTACGCCGAAGTGGTGCTGGCGGTGCCAGCGGCGGACGCCGCGCACCCGTCCTTCAGCAATCTCTTCGTGCAAACAGAATTCGCCCCAAAATCCTCCGCCATTCTCTGCACCCGCCGGGCTCGTTCCTTGGAGGAAAAACCGCCGTGGTTGCTGCACCTGATGGTGGGTCAGGGGGGGCAACAGGGGGAAATTTCCTGCGAAACTGATCGTTCCCGGTTCATTGGACGGGGAGGCACACCGGCCAGCCCCGCTGCCATGCAGCGTATTTCGCCTTTGTCCAATACCGTCGGGTCTGTGCTGGATCCTATCATTTCGCTGCGGCGCACGGTGACTTTGCCTCCACATGAGACCGCCGTGATCGATCTGGTTCTTGGTGTGACAGAAAACCGGGAAGCGGCGCTGGCGTATGTAGAGAAATATCAAAGCGCCCGCATGGCTGACCGCATCTTCGATCTGGCCTGGACCCATAGTCAGGTGACTTTGCGCCAGATCAATGCCACGGAGGCGGAAGCCCAGCTTTATGGACGGCTGGCCAGCGCGTTGATTTATGCCGACCCCGCCCGCCGGGCCAGCCCCGGGCTGCTGCGCAACAACCGGCGCGGCCAAAGCGGCCTTTGGAGCTATGGCATCTCCGGCGACGCGCCGATTGTCCTAGTCCGCATCAGCGACACGGAAAGAATCGAAATCGTCCGGCAGCTTATCCAGGCGCATTCCTATTGGCGCATGAAGGGGCTGACCGTTGATCTCGTCATTGTGAACGAGGACGTTTCAGTTTACCGCCAGTCCTTGCACGACCGCATCACAGGCCTGATCTCGTCCGGCATTGAAGCGCAAATGCTGGACAAGCCCGGCGGCATCTTCGTCCGGCGCCTCGAACAAATTCCCAACGATGACCGGGTGCTGCTTCAATCCGCGGCTCGAATTGTACTGGATGATGAAAAGGGAACTTTGAGCGAGCAACTGGAACATCGGAGCGTTTTGGATCCCTGGATCCCAGCCCTGACGCCGACCCGTTCGGGATCCGCCGACCGGCCCGAGCCTCTCCCGCAACGCGAGTTGAATTTTTCAAATGGCTTTGGCGGCTTTACCCGCGACGGTCACGAATATGTCATCACGCTTCAGCCCGGCCAGATGACGCCGGCGCCATGGGCCAATGTGCTGGCCAATCCCTTTTTCGGGACGGTTATTTCCGAGAGTGGCGCTGCTTACACCTGGGTGGAGAATTCTCATGAATTTCGACTGACACCCTGGAGCGACGATCCCGTCCAGGACACTACAGGCGAGGCATTTTACATTCGCGATGATCAGACCGGACAGTTTTGGTCGCCCACGCCATTGCCTGCGCGCGGCGCCACACCCCATGTCATTCGTCATGGCTTTGGCTACACCGTGTTCGAGCATACCGAAAACGGCATTGCCTCCGAGTTATGGGTCTATGTGGCGATGGACGCCCCTGTCAAATTCACAGTTTTAAAATTGCGCAACCTTTCGGGGCGGCCACGAAGCTTGTCCGTCACGAGTTACGCGGAATGGGTCATGGGTGACTTGCGGCACAATAACCTTCTGCATGTGCAAACCGAAGTTGACCTCAAGACGGGCGCGCTGTTGGCGCGCAATTACTATAACACCGAATTCCCCGAACGCATCGCGTTCCTTGACGTGAACGACTCAACGCGCACCCTCACTGGAGATCGGAAGGAGTTCATTGGACGAAACGGAAGCTTGTCACGTCCGGCGGCGCTGAAGCGCGCCCGCCTCTCCGGCAAAGTCGGCGCGGGTCTCGATCCATGCGGCGCGATGCAAGTCACCTTCGATTTGGCGGACGGTCAGGAGCGGGAAACGAGTTTTCGTCTCGGTGTTGGCCGCAATCCGGCCGACGTGCAAAAGCTGATCCAACGCTATCGGGGTGTGGAGGCCAGCCGCGTCGCGCTCGAAGGCGTATGGACCTATTGGAATCGAACCCTCGGCGCGGTGAACGTGGACACGCCCGATCCATCCGTAAATGTGATGGCCAACGGCTGGCTTTTGTATCAGACCTTGAGTTGCCGTCTCTGGGGCCGGACCGGTTTTTACCAATCCGGCGGCGCATACGGATTCCGCGACCAGTTGCAGGATGTGATGGCGCTGGTGCATGCCGAGCCTGCGCTCACCCGCGAGCAATTGCTCCGCGCGGCCGCGCGTCAATTCCGGGAAGGCGATGTGCAGCATTGGTGGCATCCACCGGTGGGACGCGGCGTGAGGACACATTGTTCTGATGACTATTTGTGGTTGCCTTACGTCACCTGCCGTTACGTTTCGTGTGTGGCGGACACCGGCGTGCTTGACGAAAAGGTTTCCTTCCTGGAAGCCCGACCGGTCAAACCGGAGGAGGAGTCTTACTATGATTTGCCAAATCGCTCCGAAGAATCGGCCACGCTTTACCAACATTGCGTGCGCGCCATCGAGCGCGGACTCAAATTTGGCGCACACGGCCTGCCGCTGATGGGTTGCGGCGATTGGAATGACGGCATGAACCTGGTTGGAAAAGACGGACGCGGCGAAAGTGTGTGGCTGGCTTTCTTCCTGCACGATGTGCTCACACAGTTTGCCGGTTTGGCGCGCTCGCGTAACGATGTCCATTTTGCCGACCGCTGCGTTACTCAAGCGCAGCAACTGCAACAGAACATTGAGCAACATGCCTGGGATGGGCAATGGTATCGCCGCGCCTACTTCGACAACGGTGAACCGCTCGGCTCCCAGACCAACCCGGAATGCCAAATTGATTCCATACCGCAAACCTGGTCGGTGATCAGCGGCGCCGGCGATCCGCAGCGTTCCGCTCAGGCGATGAACGCCGTTGAGCAGCGCCTCGTCCGCCCCGAGGCCGAATTGATCCAGTTATTCGATCCGCCTTTTGACAAATCCTCCCTCAACCCCGGCTACATCAAAGGCTACATTCCGGGTGTGCGGGAGAACGGCGGCCAATACACCCACGCCGGGGTTTGGACCGCAATGGCCTTTGCCCTCATCGGTGAAAACGACCGTGCGTGGGAGCTGTTTACGCTGCTTAATCCCGTCTCCCACAGCGCAACGCCCAAACAAATTGCCACCTACAAGGTGGAACCTTACGTCATCGCCGCGGATATTTATGCCGTGGCCCCGCATACGGGCCGGGGCGGGTGGACATGGTACACCGGATCCGCCGGCTGGATGTATCGGCTGCTCATCGAAACATTGCTGGGTGTGAACCTCGAGGGGGATCAACTGCGTCTGACTCCTCGCCTTCCAAAAAGCTGGACAACCTATAAAATCCACTACCGTTACCGGCAGACCGTTTATCACATCACTATTACGCGGCTTGCCGCGGATTGGGCCGTCTCGAACCAACTCCTTCTCGATGGAAACGAACTTGTCTCGGAAACAGTGCCCCTGGTGGATGACCACGGTGAGCACTCCGTCGAATTGAAGGTCTCGAGTCCGGTGAGCGTCCCCGAAAACCAACGCGTTGTCCCATCTCCCGTGGAATGATGTGCGGCGGGCGGGCGATGACTTCGCCGTAAACGGCTGATTCCAGATCCTTTGACGGACAATCGTCCCTGAAGCAGCAGAAAGTCAGGGCATGGGTCAAGGCCTCGGTGTTCATGGTGTTGATGGCAAATCCATCGCTTGCGCTTACGAACCGGCTTCGCAATCTGAAGCATTCAAAATCATTGGGCATCTCCACAGGAATCTTCATCGGCCCATCTTCTGACAAAAGCCTCCAGATGGACAAGTCGTCAAAATTCACGAGGAGATCTCGATGATCACATTTCATGGCAGCGGAGAACCAAGTAATACCCGATAGTAGGAAGCCGGATTCGTCAAACTCGCATTTGTATCCACCCAGGTAAAGGGCAACGGCGGCGAATTGGTCTCAAAGACCATGCTCCAGCTCATGAGATTGGTGGAATACTCCACCGCATAGTCAGGTCCAACCATGCCGCTGACGGTCAGCGTGAATCGTCCATTTGAAAAACTCGCGGCGGACGCTGACAGTGTCGGCAATGTGATCGGATTCACTGCCACGGAGAAATTCCGGGTCGCGCTCAAAAGCGGGCTGCCGCTCTCCGCCACCTGGATCGAGACGGTGTTGGTGGAATTGGCTTGCGAAATCAATGGCCGCCAGTTGAAGGCGGCGTTGGTGTTGTTGACTTGAGTCAGCGTTGCGCCAGCCGGGGCGACGGGCAGACTGAAGTCCAGTGCCGGCGTCGGTAAGTTAGTGTCCGAGGCAACGGCAGTGATGGCAACGGTCTGACCTGCATTGACGGTCTGATTGGCGATCGGCGCCAGCGTCGGCGCGGTCACAACCGGCAGGGAACCCCCGCTGACGTAGTCAAACACGGAGGTGTTGATATCGGAATTGTTATGCGCGCATACGGCCAGTCCGACATAGGCCCCGTTGGACATCGTGATGCTGGTAGTGCCGAACTGCGTCCAAGTATTGCCGTCGGGTGAACTATAACCAGTGAAGGTGGTGTTGGTGCGCGTCAGCCGCACCCAGTTTGGAGCCGACCCGGAAGTGGTGGAAGAGCTGGTCGAAGCGCCGGTGCCGGGACGCCACAGGAACTCCATTCCAGCGCTGGATTCCACATCCACCAACGCATGGGTGGAACTCGCGGAAAGCGACTCGCGGATCATCACCGCCGCCTTGGCGTGCTGATCCGTGTCCCCAACGCTGCCCACATAGGCGCGAACGTCACAAGTGGTGCCGTTGGTGACATAGACATAAACATACTGGAACGCGTCAATGGTGCCCCAGATGTCGGTGCCTGAACCGGAGACGGTGAATTGGCCGCCGCAGTACGTAACACTGCCCGGGAACCCGACCGAGCCAATGTCCCTGTGGAGCCAGGGTGAAGGCGGCGCACCTCCCGGCACTGTAGCGTTGGCCTCGGCTGAGGGCGGACCTTCATCGCCAGCATTGGTGACTGTGACGACGTAGAAATAGTTCTGGCACGATTGCACACTGGAGTCGGTGTAATTGGTGCCGGCGAACGCCGAAGCGATGGTGGTATAAGGGCCTCCAGTAACGAGGGAACGTTTCACGTTATAATCAGCGCCGGCCAAGCCGTTCCAAATTAATACAATCTGCCTGTTGGTCCCTATGGCCGTCAGGCCGGTGACGAAGGCAGCCGGCGTGGCGCCGACTTCCGTCGAATCGACACTGGTGCCGTTCCCGTTGGCTGTCACCACATAATAATACGTTGACAGGTTGGTGACAGTGCTGTCGGTGTAACCCAAGTTCACGCTCCCGATGTTTCCGGCAAGGAGCTTGTAGGGTCCGCCGCTGGTCGTGGCCCGCCACAGGTTGTAGGTGGTGGCGCCCGGCACGACATCCCAAGTGACTGTCACCTCCCCGTTCCCTCCGACGGCTGCCACTCCTGAGGGAGCGGCGGGCGGCGGCAACGTGACTGCTTCCGTGATGGTGATAGTGGTCGGGGTCAATCCGAGTGCAGACGCGGTGAGGTTGATGAATCCAGGCGCATTGGTGGATTGGACGATGACCTCGGCCAATCCGTTGAAGACGGAGCGCTGACTGCTTCCCTTGTCCGCTTGGTGACAACTGGGATCGCCGTTGCCAACCCCAAGAATGGAGCCGCCGGTGCTGACAGCAAAGGTTACAGTATTGCTGGCCGTGGGCACGATATTTCCCTCTGCATCCAGGACGGCCACGGTCACCACGGAAACATCCCTGCCGTCGGCCAGAATGGTGCTGCGATCCGGCCAGAGCGCAATGGCAGCGGGCGCGCCTGTGGTTGACACCGTGTTCGTCATGACGGCCTCGCTATTGTCATAGCCAATGGCCTGGATTGTTCCCGGCGCATACGGCACATTGTCCCATTCGACGTGGCCCTGAACATTGAGCGATTGCCGTCCCAAACTGACGCCATTGGTAAATAACTCCACTTCCTGGCAATTGCCGAACGCCCAGATATTGATGGCCTGGCCAAGTGTGGACCAGTTCCAGTGGGGAAAGAGATGCAGCACGGGCTTGAACGTCCAGTTCGCCTGGTAGTAATAGAAATTATCCTTCGGAAAACCGCACGTATCTACTGTGCCAAAATGCGAGTTGATGCAGGGCCAGCCGTAGGGCGTCGGCTCGCCGCGATAATCAAAACCCGTCCAAGAGAACCCGCCGGAAGACCACGGACGCGCATCGTAATAAGACCACCAAGCTTCGGCCGTCTCGCCCCAGCTTACCACGCTGTTGTCATAGCCCCAGACGTAGCCGTTGACCGTGTCGTTCGTATAAACCCCGCGATCGGTGATCGCACTGCTTGTTTCCGTGCCGATGATGGGCCAGTCCGGGTAGTTAGTGTGGAATGTGTCCTGTTGGCCCAGTTGATAATTGAAGCCGTTGACATCCAGCACCAAGCTAAAGCCAACTTCCCAATCATTCAGAGCGGCGGTGCAGAGGCGCGTTGAATCCAATGAATGGACCAGGTTTTGCATCACCTGTATGATGGAAGCGCCGGCGTCGGTGGTTTGGAGGGGTTCCTCGTTGCAGAGCGACCACATGAACACCGATGGATGATTCCGGTCACGCCGGATTTGACGGCTCAGTTCGCCCAGCGGTTCCGCATTGGTTCCCAAACGGCGGTTTTCATCCAGCACCAGCATTCCCAACTGGTCGCAGGCGTTGAGAAACTCCGCGGTTGGCTCGTTATGCGAGGTGCGACAACCCGTCACGCCCATCTCTTTGAGCCGCTCGATGCGGTAATATTGCAGCCGGTCGGGCAGGGCGGAGCCGACCCCGGCCATGTCCTGATGGTTGCACATCCCCTGGATCTCCACATGCTGCCCATTGATGTAAACACCGTTGACTGCATCAATCGAAACCGTCCGCACGCCAAACGGCGTGTTGTAAATGTCCGCCACCGCATTCTTGTTACTGATCGTGCTGGCCAGATTGTAAAGGTAGGGCGTTTGCAGGGACCACAGGTTTGCCGTCAACGTCAACGTCTGTGTCACGACCAAATCCTGGCCGGCTGGCACGCTCAACGCCGAGGTAATGGTGGCAACCGCATTGCTGTTGGCATCCAAAATCGTCGAAGTCAAACTGCCGCTCGCTGTCGCCGTCCCGCTTTCGTTGGTGACGTCGGTTTGAATGGTGATGGCGGCATTGGAACCCGACAGCGAGGTTGTCGCCACATAAGTTCCCCATTCCGCGACATGCACGGGATTCTCCGTCGTCAGCCAGACATGCCGGTAAATGCCGGCTCCTTCATAGAACCAGCCCTCGAACCGGCTGGCATCCACCCGCACCACCAGCACATTGGTCCCGCCGGGATTGGCGTATTGGGTGACATCAAAATAAAAACTCGAGTAGCCGCTGACGTTCCGCCCCAGGATGTGTCCGTTCAACCAGACAAGGCAATTGCGATACACTCCATCAAATTCCAGCCACAGCGCCTGACCGGCGTCACTCGCCGGCAGGGTGAACGTATGTCGATACCAGGCAATGGTGTTCGAGCTGGTCCCTCCGCTCATTCCGGATTTGAAACCATGTCCGCCGTCCGCGCTGGGACTGAACGGCAATTCCACCACCCAGTCGTGTGGCAGGTTGAGTTCACGCCAAGCGCTGTCGTTGTAGTTGGTCTGGACAAATGAGACATTCTGCCCCATCTGCGTGGCAATCGGGTCAATCCGGATGGTCTCCATGTAGGATTCGGAGGAAGTGTTTGTGGCGGAGCCTATTTCAGTGAAATCCAGCTTGGCCAGATCGGGGATTTCGGGATAGTAGGTGACGTTGGTTTCCGCGGAATTGGTCAGGACATCCGGTGGATCACCCAATTCAAAACGCCAGCCGGCGTCCAACAAAATCCGCTGGCGGGGAGAGGCGGTCAAACCAACCAGCGTGTTCGGGGCAATCCTGTTGGGCGGATTCACCTGATCAAGAATGCCATTGATGACGAGCGTGTAGTTGCTGCCATAGACCTGCGGCGCCGTGCCGAGGATGACCGACGAGCCGTTGGCGGCGAGAGAGGCCGCAGTGATGGCAAGCCCATCGCTGAAAACATAATTCGCCAGATTCGTGGCGCTGGCCGCGTTTAGTAATTTGGAAAAGTCCACTTCCACATTCGTTGTGCCTATGTTGTAGCCGCTCACAACCACCGGTGGATTCGTGTCGAGCGTCACCGAAAGCGCGACCGGAGCGCTGGTCGCCGTGCCATAACTGTTGCTCACCACCAGTTCATAGGAACCGGTATTGGTGATGGCCGCGGTCAGCGCCAGCGTGTTGGTGTTGGCCCCGGAGATGCTGGTGTATCCCCCGCCGTTGCTGAACCGCCATTGGAAGTAAAGGGGCTGCGTGCCCGTCACGCTGGCCGTGAAGGTCACCGGCGTCCCGACAAGCACGTCGTTTGCTGGCGACACCGTAAGCTGGTTGATGACCACCCCGGTCACAGTCAGGGCAACCGGAGTGCTGGTCGTTGCGCCATAACTGTTGCTCACCACCAGTTCATAGGAACCGGTATTGGTGATGGCCGCGGTCAGCGCCAGCGTGTTGGTGTTGGCACCGGGGATGTTGGCGAATCCCCCGCCGTTGCTGAACTGCCATTGAAAGTGAAGGGGGCGCGCGCCCGTCACACTGGCCGTGAAGGTCACCAGCGTCCCGGCCGGCGCATTGTTCGTCGGCAACACGGTAATCTGGATGATTCCCGGCGTCGTTGCAGGCGTCAATCCCAAGTCGAAAACCGCGTCAAAGTCCTCACTGCTACCGAAAGTGACCGCCCCGCCGTAGGGGAAAAAAAGCCCAATCTGGCCTCCGGCGTACGGATTGCCGTCGGCAACGGCGAGTGCCTCCCAGCCGCTGGTTGAGCCTGCCTTGCCGAACGACCAGGCGTACGTTGTATTCGCAGCCAGCGGCGCCGAAAGCCCGCTCCATTGCAGCCAGTCGCCGTCGTTGAAGGCGATGTTGCCCGAGGTGTTTGTTTGCAGCGGTGTGGCGGTGGAGCCGGACACCGAATAAAGGTGGAGGTAATAGGGCTGGGGCGTAGTGGTGCCGCTGTCGGAACCCAATCCGGCGGTCATCAGGGAAACTGACGTTAGTAAGTATCCCGCTGAGTTGGTCCCTGTGGTGAAGGTCTGGCCCGGCTCGCCGGCGCCATGACTGCTCTGGTTGTCGGTATAGTAATTCAGACCATCGGGAAACGTTTGGTTGTCCACAGTGCTTAATTGGGCAATGTCGTTTGCCCCCGGGGTTGGGGCGGATGCGCCCAAGTCGGTGAGAGTTTGGCCTTCGACAAATCCACCAGCCACGGCCAAAAACACAAAAGCCATGCCGGCCAATGAGCAGAGCCGATTTGACTCCAATCGGGGCAGGGTCACAAGCCGTTGGCTGTACGCCGCCACCAGCGACGAAAGCGCCAAGTGAATGGGTGCTGCAGGCGGTCTATGACTTCGCCGTAAACGGCTGATTCGAGATCCTTCAACGGACAATCGTCCCTGAAGCAGCAGACAGTCAGGGCGTGGGTCAATGCCGTGGTGTCCATGGTGCTGGCAGCGCACTGATCGCTGACGGCGGAACGATCGCCAAAGCCTGCGGAAAGACTTCCCCCTGCGAGGGATTCAAGGTTCATCAACTCCTGCATAAGTGGGCTGCGATTATGACAAGTCATCCAGGAGCTTGATGCCCGTTAAAATAATAGATGCTCCACCAAAGTAGCGTTCTATTCCCGTCGGGTGCATCTCCCGGGGGGCCCTTCGACTCCAGATTAAACTGGTTTGAAGTGACGAATATGGAACCACCGTCAAGACGGCCAATATTGCCGCCGCGCTTGTCGTGGAGTATGCCAATCCCCTCGCTGCCCGCTGGGGTGGACACAGGGGTGTTTGGAAAATTTGAGCCGTCATTGTACTCATTGAGGCCGCCACCGGCTGGGGCGGCCGCCGCATTAGGCTCCCAAAAAAGCCAGCATGATGGACTCCAGACTGCGCTTATCCTTGTGGATCGAAACACCAGGTCGGTACTCTGGGGAAAACCGGCGACAGAGCCATTCATCACGTACGTGCAAAGTTCGTTGGCACGCTTGCTGTAAGCATTCGGACCTGTCGCATAGGTCGAAAGATCCACCGGGCAGAGGTAGCTGTTTTGGTTATGCACGTAAGGCCACCACAATCCGCCTCCAGGCACGCCATTCTGACCGCCAGACCAACAAACAACGGGGTCGTTTTCATAATGTATCGCGGTTGGTTGGGGGATGGACCCGCTGCATGTGTAGAGCCAGCCTTTTCCATTCTGGCCCGTGGAAGGGTCTGTAAGCTGGTTGCCACCGTCCCAGTTGCAAAACGCCATAAAATCCTTGAAATCGTTGGCATACATGGCATTCGCTGCACCCATCTGCTTCTCGTTGTTGATGCATTGAGTCTTCAGGGCCTGTGACTTGGCCATGGCCAAAGCCGGCAGCAATATCGCCGCAAGAATGGCAATAATCGCTATTACCACCAGCAGTTCAATCAACGTAAAAGCAGAGCTGGAAACTTCGTGCTGCTTGTTGGAATTGGAATTCATTTGTCGTTTCTCCTGCAATTACTCAAATTACTCATTTAATGTCTCTCTTTGTTTATGAATTATAAATCATCTTCACCCCGGCATTGCGTTCCCACTGGCAGGAGAGGGGCATGCCATCTTACGGACACGCCCCTCTGCCGAACCAGCAACCAGCAGTCATCACAACCAACCATTTCACAACCGGAACTCGCATGCTCTTTGCTGACGTTGGCGTGCATTGTTCCTTTGTCACAAAATCATTATCAAATCGAAACTGTTCCCTGACCCCTGTCATCCCCCTCCCTACTAAAACCGAAGGGAAGGGGCGCATCACTAGGAGACGCCCCTTCCCGTGAATATGGCAATTACGGTACCACGACCGCGTAGAACTTGCTCCCGGTCGCTGGCGGAGTGAACGTGTACGGAGACGATGCCCCGCCAACCGGCGTCCACGCCGGCGAGGACAAGCTGGTAGTGGACACCAGGGTGCCCGCCGCCCATGTCAACGTCATTGACCCGTTGGCGTTCTGCGTATAGTTCAACACAGGTAGAAGGACGGCGTCAAAGACGGCGTCATAAGAACCGCTGGTCGGTATATTGAGTCCACCGCCACCAAACGGAACCGATACGGCACTGCCAGTCGTTGACCCGAGCAAGTTCGTGCCGGTGTTGTCGGTGGCGATTTCCATCCAGCCGCTGTCGCCGGACAAGGTCTCGCTAAATGTCCATGCATAGGTGGTGTTGGCCTGCAGTGGCAATGGCGCAAAGCCGTTAATTTCGAGCCAATCTGCATTAACAGTAGTGTATGAATTTACGTAGCCCGGGATAACCGTGGTCCCCGATGTATAGCTTGCGTACGGCAGCGCGTTGGTGCCGCTGATGGTGTAAATGTTGATCGCGTACGGCTGACCAGTGACGGGAAGTCCGCCACTACCCGACAAACCACCCAATTTAACGTAGAGGCTGGTGAGAGAAAGCGGATATGATCCCGTCAAGAAGCTCTGTCCGGGAGGCGTATTATTGATGTAATAGCCGCCTAATCCAGGAGGCACATTGTTGTCATCGCCGCAGTTGTCAACCAGGTCATATATGTCCAGGCTGCTGTTGGGCAGGACAGCCGGCGTATTTGTGGAGCCGAGGTCGGTCACAAGACAACTCCCCAAGGCCTCGAGAACCGTCACGGAGGCCACCGGGCTGGTGCTGGAGCCGTCCAGTTCATGGCCATTGTCAACCGTGACTGTGAATTGGTAGGTGCCAGGCGCCAAGGGCGACGCGACGGTATTGATATCGATGCTCGATCCGCTCTGATGAGCAGTAGTGCCGGGAACAATCACCGAAGGTGTGCCGCCCAATCCTGCGTCCCATTTCCAAGTATAGGTGAAAGGCGCCTCGCCGCCGGGTGTTTCACTCAAGCTGACCGTCGTTCCAGCCGCCACGGTTCCGAGTGGCGAAACCACCAGTCCATTGGCTTGGGGGCAATTGACCGTCACTCCGCCGTCCGTCAATCCCACTATAAATGTGCCGGAACAGCCGGCGGTGTCCTGGGAAACGTTACGGTCTTCGGGTGAGATCAAGACGGCAACACCCACTCCACCTTCGATGCCGGAAGGCGAGGTGGCTACGGGTGTGGGACTTGCGTCCAAGCCCGCCCAGCTTGCGTTATCATCATTCACAAAAGTGTAAGCATACGTGCTGTTGGCAGCCAGCGGTGTGCTCAACCCCTGCCATTCGATCCAGTCACCAAAAGTGAACAAGAACGATGGGCAATAATACTGCTGCACCAGCGTGGCGAGTGTCTGCGCGGTGTTGAGCTGGTAAATGCACAGATAATAAGGCTGGAGCAGGGTGGTGCTCGACGAAGTATCACCATTGTTGCCAGTCTCGATCTGGATGGAGGTGAGGGTGTATCCCGACGCATCGTTGCCGGTGAAAAAGATATTGCCGGCAGGCGATGCTGTGAAATTGTCATAGTAATTTATACTGGAGATCATGCCGCCGCCAACCGTTTGCTGTATGGCGTCATAACAACCAGGCGGCGAATAGCTGGCGCCTTCGTCAGCCATGTTCACCGTCAAAGCGGCGGGAGCGATCACCAAACCAACCGAGGCAGCCATGGCCGTCTGAGGGGTGGGCGTGGTGCTGTCCGTGACAATTACCTGATATTGATAATATCCATTGGCGGCCGGAGTCACTGTCAAGCTTGAACTATTGCCGCCGGTGTTCGCGAAACTGCCGGCGGTGTTTGCCCCGGGAGCAGTGTATGACACCTGCCATTGATAATTAAATGGCGACACGCCCCCAAGAATGGATCCGCAGTCGAGCGTCACTGCCGTCCCATTGCTGAAGGCAGGCTCCGGGGTTTGATAAATATTGCCCGCCGTGGCGATTGTGACCGGGTTGGCGGCAAAAGTGATGGGAGTCAGTTGGAGGTCATACATCGCTTGAAAGGTGGGCGCTTGATCGTCGGCATATATGACTCCACCCGCGACCGGAGCGACCACGGCCATGTCGTTAGGGTCAATCAAATAGCCGCTGGCATTGTACTCGCTGCTCAGCCCGGTACTCGGCACCAGCGCTGAAGCGGTTCCCCCTGTATTGCCCAATGTTGGTTCAGCACCCGTTTCCACCCAGCCGCTGCCATCATTCCCGACGGTCCAGCAATACTCCGTGTTGGCCGTGAGCGCGGCAGCAGTGCCGGCAGCGGGCACAAACGTCATATAATACTCGTCACTCACTTCATAAGGCTGCGAAGTGTAGGAAGCGATTGGAGTCACAGTAAACTCTCCGGCAGAGGGGGTGTTGGCCTGCACTGAAAGAAGGGTCAGGGTGTAATCCTGATAACTGGTGGTGAGGCCACCTCCATCGTTACCCCATTCATTCACCGTCACACTCGCCAGGGAGAACCCATAGGCGCCGGCCGGAAGAGCCGGGGTGGTAAATATTTGTCCGGGGAAATAGCCGCCGCCGCCGCCGTTTGAATAGTAATTGATTGTGGCGCTTGAAGCCGGCTCCTGGTCTGCCTGGGCTTCACTGTAGTAGGTTTCGTTGTCCAACATATAACAGTCATACGGCCCGGGGGTGGGGGCCGCGCCGCCGGCGATGTTGGAAAGGGTTGCGGATCCAGCCTGGGCTGTGCTGCCGGACATCAGGGCAATGGCGGCCCCCAGCGCGATGGTGAGTGGGATGCTTTTCATTCGTTTCATAGTATTGGGTAGTTGAGTTTAGGTGATTATGTCTTTACCGGATCGATCTTCATGGTCAAAGTTCCGCATCCGGCCTGATGAAACTCCGTCGTACCGGCCATCTCTGGCATCCTTGCGTCGGCAATCTGGAAGGCATGGCTGTATAATGGATTTCATTTCAAGGAACCCTAGCTAGCATCGGCAAAGGGGTGAAGAAAAACATGCTCGTTAAAACTAACGAGGCGCTGAGAACGGACGGAGGCGCTCTTCTTAAGGAGCCGAAGTCAGATGGGCATATTTCGCAACCGCCTGTCCCCGGGAACGCACCTGAAGCTTTACGTAAATGCTGCGAACATGGGCGTTGACCGTCGTGACTGAAATCCCAAGGTGATCGGCGATTTCCTTGTAAAGGTCGCCTGCGGCCAGGAGTTGCAGCACTTGGCGTTCACGCGGTGTCAAGTCCTCCACGCCGTCTGGTCCGGGGGCCTCTTGCCTGAAGGACTGCACCACTTTCCGGGCTATGTTGCTGCTCATGGGCGAGCCACCGGAGTGAACCTCCTTGACTGCGTTGATCAACTCCTTGGGCGAAGTTCTTTTGAGTAAATAGCCGCTGGCCCCGCTGGCCAGCGCGCTGAACAAGTAATCTGAATCCTCATAAACCGTGAGCATCAGAAACTGGGTGTCAGGCAATATCCGTTTCAACTGTCGGACACATTCGATGCCGCTAATGCCTGGAAGATCGATATCCATCAATACGATATCGGGTTTGTCGGACGGCAGGCGAACCGCGGCGCGTTCGCCGGTGCCATAGTTGCTGACCAGATGCAAATCACGCGAATTTTTGATCCACCCGGCGAGGATTTCGCGCGTTTCCGCATCATCTTCGACGATGGATACACTGATACTCACTTGGCAAGATTCTCCTTCCTTTGATCGGCGATGCCAGCAAAAAAGTATCGTGAGTTTTGACGATGGCCGGAAGATGTCATGTTTCAGTTATGCAGACCGGACACTTGAACCGGCAGATCAAACGTGACCGTGGTTCCAACCTCGGCAGCGCTTTGAATATCACATGTGCCATGGATTTCCGCCAGCCGGAGTTTCATATTGGGGATTCCCTGGCCGGCTTCAATGCGGTCGGAACCAGTTGGGTCCACGTGGACTGGCAAATCTGGAGCAAATCCCCGGCCATTGTCGCGAATGGTCAGGACGATGGCCTCGGTCCGCAACGTCAGAGTCACCCACACCTCATTTCCACCGGAGTGTTTGACAACATTATGCAGGGCCTCCTTGAAGGCCAGGAACAGGCTATGGCGCGCCTCCGCTGTGACCAGCCAGGGAGGCAGGTCTTCCGGCATGTTCAGATGGCATCGAATCCCGGCGTCGCGCAAGTAATCCTGCGCGAATTTCCCCAAATAAATGGCCAGGCTGTCCAGCGAATCATGCCGGGGATTGACCGCCCAAACAATTTCATCCATGGAGCGTGTCAACTCGCGCGCCGTGTTGCAGATCTGGTCCACCTGGGCGGCGGCTCGCGGCGGGTTGTCCCATTCGCTGCGGGCCGATTGGCTGAGCATCGTGATGCGGGTGAGGCTTGCGCCAAGGTCGTCATGGATGTCCTGGGCAATGCGTGTGCGCTCCCGCTCGATGGCTTGCTGCCTTTCCAGGCGTTGCAGTTTGCGCTGCATGCGCCGCCGCGCGGCCAGCCAGACCCCCGCCGCCACCGCTGACAACACAACCGCTCCGGCCACCGCGGCAAACCACCATGTTTGCCAGAAATGAGGCAACAGAATAAACGCCACTGTCGCCCCCTTCTCGTTCCAAACCCCGGCATCGTTGCAGGCCAGAACCTGAAAAGCATAGCGGCCCGGTGGAACGTAATCGAAACTGGCGCTGCGTTTGCTGCCGGCCTCGGTCCATTCGCTGTCGAGACCTTCCAGGCGGTAGCGGAATCGGACTTTTTCCGGAGACGAGTAGCTCAGGCCGGTGTAAGCGAACTCCAGTCGATGGCGGCCTGGCGGGATGCGCAAGGGCCGGTCCGCTGTTTGCCCGTTCAAGCCGGCCAGGGGCTTGCCATCGACCTGCAGTGCCTCGATTACCACGGGCGGAGGCAAAGCGTTCAATTTCACACCCTTCGGGTCCACCACCACCACCCCTTTGCTGGAGGCAAACCATAAGCGGCCGTCCGCCGTCTTGCATCCCGCCGGTTGCAATCCGCCGGAGAATTCCAGCGTGGGCAGTCCATCTCCTTTGCCAAACAATGAGCAGTGGACGGATTTCAATTGTCCGTCTGCGCACTGGTTCAGTTCCCGTTTGCTCAACCGCATGATGCCTGCGTGGGAACTGACCCAGAAATAACCGAGACCGTCATCCTCCACCCAGCAAACAATGTCGTCCGCTAAGCCTTGGGCGGTGCCGATGGCGCTGAATCGGCCATTTTTCAGCCGGTTCAAGCCGCCGCCGCAAGTTCCAATCCACAGGCTCCCATCGTTGTCCGGGTGCAGAAATTGGATAAAATCGCTGCTCAAACCGTCCGACTTGTTCAAGAGGCGCAGGCCCTCCTTGTCCAGCCGGCCCAAGCCGCCGCCCAGCATCCCAAACCACACAGTGCCCTGTTTGTCCTTGAGCACACACCGCACGTCGGACAACGATGTTTTCCCCGATTGTGTAAGCCAAGTTGCCTTGCCCGCTTTGTAATTGTAATGCAATAGCCCCGCTCCGGTCCCCGCCCAGAGTTCGTCCGGCCCGCT
Source organism: Limisphaerales bacterium (assembly GCA_052325505.1). Lineage (GTDB taxonomy): Bacteria > Verrucomicrobiota > Verrucomicrobiia > Limisphaerales > Palsa-1400 > DASRLE01. Next base: position 15,068 of record JBKQUS010000097.1, on the reverse strand, counting down.
TGATAATAGGGCAGTCACAGGGGGCATCGCATCCGTCACCTCGGGGACGGCATCAAAACGTTCGCCATGGCGGATCTGCACGCCACCACCCCATGATCCGACCCACAGCCGTCCCCTGGCATCCTCGCATATTGACCAGACGAACAAGTTGCTCATGCCAGCTTCTATCCCCAAATGCGACCAATTTCCGTCCTGCCAGCGGTAAATGCCGGAGCCTTCCGTCCCCACCCAAATCGTCCCGTCCCGTCCTAATGTTAAACTTAACACAGGCCGCCCCTGCCACTGATCCGGAGGCTCCAGCGTCATCACATTACCGGGGCGGACCATGATGAGGCCACTTCCGCCTGTGCCGATCCACAAGTTTCTCTCATGGTCCTCGCACAGGCAGGAAAGCCAGTCAGTGGGCAGTCCGTTGCTGTGGCACAAATTCAGAACCGCACCGCCGGGCCGGACGATAAATAGACCATGGTCTTGCGTGGCGGCCGCCAGCAAGCCGGTTGAGGTTTCCAAAAACGCCACCAATGGAACCATGTTCCACGGCGCAGCCCCATAGCCATTGGTCGTCCCGTCGGGATTCTGAAGCCAAAATATTCCTTCGCCGGCCACCCAGGATACGCCCTGCCGGCTCGAACAAATCCCCTGAACATACGGGTAGGTGGCATCGCGGCCAAATTGAGGAATGAGACGGCCTTGTTCGAGTACCGAAGCCATGCCGTTGCGCAACACCCAGAGGTTTCCTCTCGAATCATTGGCGACGTTAGCCAGATACACTGCCAGGCCCGATTTTGGTTCCAGCCGCAGACCATCCTTCAGCCGCATCATTATCCCAGCCGGGTCCACCAGCCACATGTCTCCCGTTTTATCGAGGCTTATGGCAATGATCTTGCGCCGTCCGAATGCAGGGCCAATATCGATAGCGTTAAATCCAGCACCAGGTTTGTATGCCGTCAGTTCGCCAATTTCACTTCCGATCCAAAGTGTGCCCCCGGGATCTTCAAAAAGGCTGGTTACCCTGCCGCTGCGCAACGCGGGCGTATTGCCGCTGTTGAATACATGGAAATGAACTCCGTCAAATCGTGCCAGACCGCTGTAAGTGCCGACCCAGAGATAACCGTCTTTTGTTTGCACGACAGAGGTGACGGCATTCTGCGGCAAGCCGTCGTCTGTCCGCCAGTTCCGGATGACATAGGATGGCAAGTTGGAAACAGGCGCTGCGCTGGAGAGGAAACCTCCAGCCAGCCACAGCGCAATTGCCTCTGCCAGCAGGACAATGCCACGCACGTTGAGATTCCACTGGAACATGGTTCCATGGTACAGTTTCACCCCAACACGCGCAACAGCAGATCTGTCAAGAGAATCATCAGAAACGCTCTCGTCCAGTAACCAGGATGGACTTTCCCCTGACTTCGGGGTCCTTAACGATTGGTGTTCAGGTCCTCTTTGCCGGACGCCTGCCGTTGTGGCAATCACCGCAGGCGAACCTGCTCTGCGCCATCCACACCGACATCAACATAGACTTCATCCGTGGAAGCGTTGACGCGCATGGCAAGATGGCTGCCGTGAAAACGAAAGTGCAGCACTGTTCCGCAAAACCCCAGCCGCACCCCTCTTTCCGCCGATGGTGCGTATCGGCCTTCGACCACGATCTGCGGCGAGACAGCCGGGACGAAGTTGGTGACGGACTCCGCACTAACGCGAAGGGCGAGCAAACAAAAGGCGATGAGTATTTGAAGTGATGATTTCATTTTTGTGATTGTGCAGGAATTAAATTGCCCCAATTTTCATTTGGTTTCGGTCCCATTTTCAAAACAAGCCGCCCGCCCCAGGCCATATCGTTATGGCACAAGCGGGCTTCATTCAGTGGTTGGCCGTTCAGCATGGCGGATTGTATATAAATATTCTTCGCCGAATTGTGCCGCGCCTCGATGGCAAAAGTTTTTCCGGGATAATAATTGTTATCCAGATGAATGACCACCCGGTCAAACAAGGGGCTGGATAAATCGTAATAAGGCAGGGCGCTGCAGCCGCCGTCCATCTCAAACAAACCCATGGCGAGCAAAACATAGTATGCGCTCAACTGGCCTTCGTCTTCCTCGCCGATCCAGCCGGTATAGGGTGACTCCTCATAATAGTCCCGCAACACTAGGCGCGAGTATTTTTGCGTCAGCCACGGTTTGCCGGAATAGTTGAAAAGGAAAGGCGCCTGCAGATTTGGCTCGTTGCCGAGATCCACGTAACCTTTGGCGAAGCCATCCTCGAGGCGAGAATTGAATTGGCCCGCGCCCAGCAGTTTGACGAGCCCCGGCATATCGTGCGGCACAAACCAAGTGTAAATCCACGGTGTGCCTTCGACAAATCCCGGCCCGTTCCATCCGCCCTCTGTGCCATAATGAAACGGATCAAACGGTTGCACCCACGAACCATCCGCGTGCTTGCGGCGGAAGTATCCAACGTGCGGATCGAACACGTTTCGATAATTTTGTGAACGCTGGAACAGTTGCGCTGCCTCATTTGTCTTGCCCATCGCCAAACCGAATTGCGCCGCCGCCCAATCGTCGTAGGCATATTCCATTGTGCTCGATACCGGGCCGGTTTCCTCCGGCACATAGCCGAGTTTCATATAGGCCGCTAAGTGACGGTCACCGGCAAAGCCGCCATTCGGCATTGCGACGCCGGGTGTGGTCAGGTCGTGCCAGATGGCGTCCCACGCCTGGTTGGTGTTGAAATCGCGGATGCCTTTCTGGTAGCTGCTGATGATCAGGCTTTGGTGATGCTGCGCGCACATGATCGGCGAGAATTTCCCGTTCACAGGCGCTTCGGGTGTCCAGCCGGCATGACGATATTCCTCCAGGAAAAAGTTCACCCACGAACTAGCCACGCGCGGTGTCAGCAGCGTCCAAAGGGGACTCAACGTCCATTGTGTCCCCCAAAAGCCGTCGCTCGTGTAAAACGCGTCAGCGGGCGGCGCGAGCTTTTGCAATTCGCCCTGCGCGTCCAGATACTGGCCATCGCAATCACTGATGACGCTTTTGCCGGAATACGCGCGGTAAAGGCAGGTGTAAAATAATCTGCGATCCTCCGGTCGTGCGCCGAACACTTCGACGCGTCCCACCAGCACATTCCAAACCTTCTGCGCGTTCGCGACAACCGCATTGAAATCCCAGCCGAACGGTTTCATTTCCGTTTCCAAATTTTGCCGCGCGCCGTCCACGCTCACCAACGAGATGCCGGTGCGGACAAAAATTGTTTCTCCAGCCGTCGTCTTGAAATTCATCACGAGTCCGCAACTGCCCTGGCCGGAAAAGTTCGTGATGCCGCGTTCGTAAGTCGCGGGCCGCCGCCAGTCCGTGCCGTAGTTCACATCCGCACCCGTGTAATCGCCGAGCCGCCAGTCATCGAGACTCGCCAGCGGACGACTCAATTGCAGGACAAAATGCACCGTGAATTCAAGCGCGTATTGGTTCTTTTGCCGGATGGAACCTTCGATCTCCATCGGGCTGGTTTGCTGCGCGGTCACGCCAAGAATTTGTGTCCGTTCCTCGGTGGGAAAAGCGAAATCCAGCAGCAGCCGCGACTGGTCGCTTTGCGGGAACGTCAGTCGCATCAGGCCGCAGCGCATTGTTGAGGTGAGTTCCGCTTTGACGTGATAATCGAGCAGATCGACGCCGTAGTAGCCGGGGCTGGCGTGTTCGGTTTCCTTGCGAAAGCGCGAACGGTAACCGCTCGTCCACATCGTGCCGTTCGGGCTGTCCGCCGTGCCGGGATAAAGTTTGTTCTCAATCGGTCCAACCACCGGCATAAGGCTCACCCCGCTCAACGCCATTGCATGCAGGTGGCTGAAGCCGGAAATGCTGCCGATGGTGTATTCGTAGCCGCCGTTCCAGACATTGCCCTGGTTGTCTGGACTGAATTTCACGAGTCCAAACGGCAACGTCGCGCCGGGAAAAAGCTGCCAACGCGAGTTGGACGTGCCCATGAAAACATCCACGTCATCAACAGGCTGCCGAGTGGCAAGCGCTGCCAGCGGCATGGAGAAAAGCAAACAGGCAATTGCAAATCGGAGTGTTTTCATGCTCATTTTGGAGAGTCAGCGGAACTGTTTTCAGGGTGCTCATGATTTCCAGACCCGCGGGGTTTCGCTTGAGCAGGGGGTGATGGTTCAAGGTGCAGCCAAACTTGGTAGTGCCCGCCTGTCCACCCGCTTTCGGCAAACGGGACGAGTGGAACTGTGAACGTGTGACGATCAAGCATGTTCACGGCTTTGATGCGAAAAAATTCCGCCCCGGGCCACGATCGCCAATTGTCCGGAGCGGCTTCCGGGGTGACTGCCAAGGCTGTGGGTTTGGGTTTGGGAAGGACGAGGTCATCCAGTGATGCGTGAGTTTCGGCTAACAGCGAATCATCGGCCGCAAGCACCAGCGGGCCGTAAAGAATCGCGGCTTTGCCTTGGTTCGAATGATCACCGAATACGATGCGCGGTTCCAGCGCAAGGTTGACTTCCATCGTGTCACCATTCTTCCACTTCCGCCGCAGAACAGTGTAACCATCGCCTTTCAGTTTTGCGCCGGACGGACGAATGGAACTTTGTCTGCACCACGCCGGCACCCGAACTTTGATGGAAAAATCCTTGGGCTCTGGCGTGTCAATGGTGACACGAATTCTACCATCGGCTGGATAGCGCGATTCCATTTTCAATGTCACCGGCGTGCCGTCGCGAAGCGTGAGTTGCGCGGATCCAGCGTCGAAGAGATTAATGACCACGCCGTCGGCATCGGTCGTGATGGCAAATGACGGGAGCAGGGCGATACCCCGCGGGCCGCTGGAGTGGCAACAGGTGATGAATTTGTCGTAGGGCTTCCGCCCTTCCAAAGCCGTGTAATAGCACCAGTCATCACCCCGCGGATTCTGCGCTGCCAGCAGATGGTTGTCGGTGGTTTTTTCGAGCTGATCAGCGAACTTGCTTTCACCGGTGAGGCGCAGTAACTGGAGATTCACCTGCATCCACGTTACAGTCACGCAGGTTTCGCAAATATGTGAAGCCATGTCGTTGGGCAAAACATAATCATTCTGGAAATGTTCCTGCGCGCTTGCGCCACCCGTGATGTAAAGCCGGTGATCCACAATGTCCTGCCAGGCATTGCGGCAGGCGTCGAGCAACTGCCGGTCGCCGGTTGTGCGGTAAAGTTCCAGCGCGCCGTTGAGACAGGACAGCATCTCGTAAGCTTTCGCGTTGCCGACCTTGTCCACCCGTTTGAGTTCCAGGAGGCGCGAAACGATGTGCGGACCGTTCGGCTGTTCCCAAGAGCGGAGTATGTACTTGCAGAATTCCAGATACTTTGGCTCGCCAGTGAAGCGGTAGAGCAACGCCATCGGTTCCAGCACGCTGGTCGGGGCCATTCCTACGTGGGTGCCGGACGCGATGATGTCGCGTTGGCCGGGGCCGTCGCCGAACGTCTGGCACAGCAGATCGGCCATGCGCCGACAGGTTGGCAGAGGCGTGAGGTTGCCCGTGTAACGCATGTAGGTGATAAGGCCGATGAGATTGTATTTGTGCGACCAGACATCCCACGAAGTCCAACGATCTTTATCGAGGTAAGTTCCAAGGTACCCATCCTGAAGCTGGCATTTGCAAAGTGCTGCCACCGTGTCGTCCAGCTTTGCGCGCAACACGGGGTCGTCCGAATATGCCCACGCCAGCGAGGCTGCGTGCAACCATTTGCCAACGTGCTCACCATCCCACTCCTGATGGCCGGGCCGATGGCGATAACCCTGGAGCAAAAGCGTGGTATCCAGCGTTTCAAGGCGATTGGTGAGGCTGGCGGCAATGCGCGTCCCGAGCCAGCCTCTCAATTGCACACGATCCGGGATCTGGATGTCCTGTTGGTCAGCGACGGCCCCCGCAACTGTGTCCGGCACCGGCGTGACCGGAACGGCAAACGTGTTGAAGGCGACCAAGGCAGCGCACCATTGGCAAAATCTCAGGGAAAACAATTTAGTTGCCGGCGTCTTTGTCATATTTCTTCAATTCTCTCAAAGTCGCGTGGCCAGTGTTGCCATTTGCAGCTCCGGCAAGATGGGAGAACGCTTGATAAGATCAGTCAATTCCCGATGCCAGCGAACATCCCGCCACATGCCGTGAAATTGGGGCCCGGCGAAGTTGCTCGTGCCGATCGCCAACCATTGTCCGGTGGTCGCGGCCGTTTCCACACCGAGACGGCATAGCTCCTTCACCCAGTCCCAATTCAGTAAAGGCCAATCTTTGTAATCCACCAGCGCCCAACATTCGGTCGTGATGAGCGGCAACCCGTGCGGTTTGAACGCATTCGCACAAGACAAAATGTGTTCGCGTAACAGCCTACGCCAGTAATCAGGACGTGCCCGATACGTCGCCTCGGCTTTCTCGACAAGCGCGTGATAACCTCCCAGATCAAACAAGTTGCCCTTGTAACCGATTTTGTTGGTGAACTCATTGCCGTTCGCCTGCGCCAGCCAGAGATGAGGATCAGCAAAATCCAAAAATCTCAATTCCTTGCCGGCAAGTTTCGTCCTGTCTTTTGGCTCGAACGAAAAACTGATCGGTAGTTCGGAATGTTCCTTCCGCACCAATTCACACGCCTGTTTCATCCAGCGCATCGAAGTCTCCGTATGCCATCCACCCCAGGTCGGCTTGGGTGGGTCGTTGTGAAAAAACGGGCACCAGAGTTCGCCCGGCCATTCGTTACATAGATCAACATACAATATGGAATCAAGCAGGCCCGCACGTTTCAGTCCGGTCAAGGTTGTATTCCACTGCTCCGCCATGATCTCCGGTGAGGTGATTTTCATCCGCGTTTGATCCGCGTCCTCCCGATACCAGGTGGAAAGGCCCACCTTGATTTTGCGGCGGCGGCACGCCGCCACGAACTCATGCAGGGCGGGCAGCACACGCACGCGGTTCAGTGACGGACTGCCCCAGTCCTGCACCGACCAAACAGGCAGAAGTGTCCATTCTTTTTCGGGAGCCGTGGCGATAAGGTGAGGGAAGGCATCTATGCGGATGGCGTTGTAGCCGCGTTCACTGGCTTGATCAATCGCGGCGTTACAATCTTCGTATCCAGCGCCAGGCCAGCGCCGTTCCAGCCAGGAAAAATCCCACATCGTAATGGCGCGAGGGTTGCGGTTGACTTCGCTCCTGGCATTCAAAGCTCCCGCCGAGCTGGGATGCGCGCCAGGCGCTGCGGCGGTCGCACCAAGAGCGGCAGTTTGTTTGATGAATGTCCGCCGGGAAATCATGGTTCAGCTAGGATTGGTAGGATCAAGGCACTGATGTTTTCTTCAAATCTCGGACATTTTCAATCACCGGCTCAAGCGCGAGTTTGCGGCCCCCGGTGTCAACCTGGTGGGCCTTGATATTTCGCAACTCCAAACCGGCGACGCTATCGGCGTAAATCCACGGAATGTCGTTCTTCGCCATGAATGAAGGTCGGAGCGGCGCGGGCGCCAGATCGAACTCCTGCCCATACAGCGGCGTGTTGGGGCTGTAGGTGAAGGTCAAATCCCAATCGCTCAACACAATGTCGCCCACGTTCTGGTTCTGGCCGACAACCAAGATGCTGTTTTCCGCCCGCGCCCTGACATGGCTGATGCTGATACCGTGAATGCGGCCTGACGTGGAATTCGCCGCCGAAATCAGCAGCGGTTCGCCCTTGCCCCACCACGCGCCGGCAAACATGTGCGTCTCCATCAGTACGTTGTCAATCGACACATTCTCCACCCAGCCATGGTCGCCCGCCTGTATGGCGAAACCGCGATTGCAATCATTCATCACCACACTATTGATCGCCACATCCCGAACTTTGCCGGAAGAATAGCCCAGACGAATTCCGCACGAACGGCTCGTCAGGATGCAATTGGCAATGGTGATGCGCTCGCAAACACTGTCCGGATCAGTGATACCCGTGAACGCCAGCGAATCATCGCCGCCCCGGACGATGCAATCGGTGATCACGATGTTTTTCGAGCCGCAAAAATGAATGCCGTCGTTGTTGGGTACCTGAAGGTTGTTGTCGATGCGGATGCCATGCACCTGGATGTCCTCGCAATCACTGAACGTGACCGTCCAGCAGGGCGAGTTGCGAATGGTGAAACCGTCGAGCCGGAGATGGTGGCAGTCGTGGAAAAAAATCGGTTGGCTTGGGCGGTCGCCAGCAGTCACCACGCATTGCCGCCGCTGCCAATCCTGCAACAGCCCATCTTTTTCGGCAGGCAATCCGGTGCGGAGTTTGTTCCAGTCGAAGAACGGCCGATCCGCGAGTTCAATCGTGCCTTCGCCACAAATGGAGATGTCGCTCTCATGCAGGGCCCACAACAAGGATCGTGTGTCCCCCAGTTCCCGGTGTTTAAATCCGTTCGGTGGATAATCTTCAAGACGCGACGAACCACGCAGAACCGCGCCCGACTCCAACCGAAGCGTCACCTGCGATTTCAATCCGACGCTGCCGCTCAGCCACGCACCCGCCGGTACCAGCACTGTGCCGCCGCCTTTTCCGGCGCAGTAATCCACGGCACCTTGAATCGCGGCGGTGTTGAGGGTCTTGCCATCGGCCACCGCGCCGCGATCAGCGATGGAAATCATGACTGCAACCGCTGGCGTGGCAGCCAAGCCCAGCGCGATAGACACCACAAATTGAATGAATTCTTTCATAGAATCTTCGTTGGAAAAGTCGGCCCACCGATGAAACCTCTATCGAGACTTTGGGTTCATTTCGGTTGCAATAGTCTCGTGATTTCGGGCTCCAGGCCAGGTTAATATCCAATCGCCTCAAGTCCCGGTGGCCCATATTTTTTGGCGGCATCATCAAGGACCAAAACCCAATCCGGCCCTTGCGGCGGACTGCGAAATTCACGAGGGGCGCCGCCAGCCCATTCTCCCATCAATTTCCCCACGCCCGTTCGCGGATCATACCACCAAGCGCGGACCTGTTTGGCGGTCAGTTTCGCCAAGTCAATCGTAGCGGATTGGTCGTTGATCGGAAAATAAACGAACGCATAGGTCCCTTCTCGATCGCGCGTAGCTTGGAGATGCCGACCACCGTTGCCCGCATCTCCCACGATGAGCGATTGATCCGGAATGCGCGAAAAGAACGGCCGCGACTCGATCAGTTGCCGCAAATACCCCATTTGTCTTCCGGCCGGTGAAAACATCGCACTAATCCAATCGCGGTCAGCGTGATTGATGACCTCCGCGCCGGAACCCGCAAATTGCCAGACCGCATGGTTGCCATAAGTCACACCACACGCACCGGCAAACACGGAGCGGTAAGTTTGTTTGCGCGCATCGTGGTCGCGAAAATAACCGGTTGCTGGATCCCACCGTGGCCATGGGTTATACGGGCTGTCCTCGTAATTCGGTTCCAAGTCGAGCGTCGGCTTCGCCGGAGTCAATCCGTAATCCTCGGCGATCCAATCCCAGACCGGAATATCATGGCCGCCTCCATGACCGCTCTGCATGCCGTTGACAGACAGCCAAGCCTCGTGCTTAAGAAATTGTGAAGTGCGGTAGTGTCCTGCTTGAGGGTGATACAAAATCAACGGGGAATTTCCCGCGCCTTCCGCTATGCCCGCGGCAAATTCACGCCAGATCGGGGTCCAATCGTAATCCGCCGCAAATCCAGCGGCGACCCCGGGAATTTGCGGCCATTGATTCGGCTTGTCTTCGTCGAGCTTGGCCGGTCGGTCACCGCCAAGCATCCAAACCACGTTGGCTTTTCCCTTCAGCCGTTCTCCCAGATACCGCGCATAACTTCGCGCAACGGGCAGATTGTCATTCCGAAAAATCCGCGGACCTTTGCCCCAAGGCGCGGTGAGTTGATCGCCCCACGCGGGATGCAAAGCCACATATAACCCCACCGAGGCGGCCTCATCGGCCACCTCGGCCACACGGTCGAAGAATTTGTCGTTCGGTTTTGCCGGGTCGTTTTCGACGAAGGGCAGTTCTCCCAGCGCGTTCGTTTCCGTGATGCCGTCGTTTTCGTCCAACACCATCAATTGCACCACCGTAAATCCCTGTCGCGCTCTGGTGTGCAGATAATAGCTGGCCTCCTCCCGCTTCAAACAGTGAATGACCTTCCATCCGGTGTCGCCAAGCCAGAAAAACGGCCGGCCGTCTTGCGTCTCCAGATAATGTCCTTCCTTTTGGACGCGGATCGGGAGCAGGGTGCTGTTGGTTTGAGGACTTGCGGAGTCGCCAGCCAGACACGCCTCGTTCAGAGAATCGAGTGACGGGAATAACAATGTGGTTAGCGCGAGGAGTCTGAATACAGACAACGGCAATTTCAGCATACCTGCCTGCTCAGCAATAAACTTGCGCATGTGGCCCACGATTTGTCTGATTATCCCTCTTGGAATTCGGCTCATGCTCGGCAAATTGGTAATGTATCCTCGGAAGTTCGGCAAGTTCATAAAGTGCCCCAGCGTTTTTGTGATGCTTTTGACCTGGAACTCGAAAACTGAACACTTTGTCGCAGAACTCTCCCTTTGTTGCGTCGACTTTATCGTGATCAGGCCATTGGTACACGATCAAGAAATGGAGATTACTGAAAACTTTCAGTGAAATCTTCAATAAAGGAGTTAGCGGGGGTTAAACCAAATAGTGTGAGAGCTAGTTGACGTGACCTATGAGAAGTGTAGTTTTTACCCGAAAAAACGGGCATAAAACGTCAGGATGGACTGTCCCCTGACTTCGGGGTCCTTAACGATTGGTATTCAAGTCCTCTTTGCCGGACGCCTACCGTTGTGGCAATCGCCGCAGGCCACGGTGTGGATGTTGTGGCTGCTCACGGCGGAAAGGAAAGTGGTGTCCATCTTTTCGACATCCAGCCCGCAATGAGAATCCGACGGATGACAGGCGGCGCAGGAAGCCTTGGCGGAGTTGGAGTGGGACGAGTGGCAATCCAGACAGCTCAACCCTTCATGCACCCCGCATGGCGTGCGATCATCCGCCGAACCCAACTCGCGGAAAGCGTTGGGGGCGTGGCACTGCATGCACAGCCGCTGGCGCGGGTCCGGCGAGATTTTGACGGGGCGGCCGTCCCGGGTGATGGGGGTGATGGGCAGCAGATCGGCTGAGAATGATGCCTTCTCGTGCCGGACATAGAGTTGAGCGGACTTGAACCCGGCGGCGGGCGTGTGAACTTGATGGCAGGCCAGGCACGGGATGACCGGCTGTCCGGCTTTGGCGGGGTCCTTCAGCGCCCAGGGGCCGGTGGTGGAGAGGGGTGTCACCAGGTCTTCGATATACCCGTCATAAAACATCCCGTGGCAGCGCAAACAGTCGGGCGCAAGCTGTTCCTTCCGGTTTTGCGCGCTGTCAAGAAATATTTTCGCATAGCTGGCCGCATGGCGGCTGCCCTGCCAGTCGGCAAAGCTCTGCGGATGACAGCGGCGGCACGCCTCCTGCAGGGCCAGCACGTTTTCCTCCGTCAGGCGGATGGGCTGGTCCGGCGACCGCCGGAAATGCTGCACCACGCGGTTGACGTGCGCGCGCAGGGCGTGAACGTCGAGTGTGAGCGAGCCTCCGTGGCAGTTGCGGCAGTGGAGGGTGCGATGGGAAGAGGCCGACCAGGCGGAGTGGACGCCGGTCATCTCGTGACAGGAGGCACAGGTGTTGTTGGGATTGCCGAAATGGAACCACGCCAGGCTGCCCACGACGGAAGCGAGCAGAAACACGGCGGCAAACAGCACGGCGGCGCAGATGGTCTTGAAGCGGCGGGCGAGGCTCATCGGAACTTGCTCCCCTTCCACCCGGCCTTGATGTAATCCGATACCCAGTAGGCCAGGGCCATGATGGTCAGGACGGGATTAAATCCGCCGTTGGTGACGTGCAAGCTGCCGTCGGCAATGAACAGGTTGTCAATTTGATGCACCTGGCCGAAACGGTTTGTTACGGATTGTTTCGGGTCATTACCCATCCGGCATGTCCCTGCTTGGTGCTGGCCGCCGCTGAGCCAAAGGCCCGGGCCGTTGCGCCAGACGCGGGTCGCGCCCGTTTCCCTGACAATGGCCTCGGCTTTCTTCGACAGGAAATCACCCGTTTCCAGATCGTGAGGATGACGCGTGCCGGAGAGGCGGCAGACGGGAATGCCCCAAGCGTCTTTCACCGTCGGGTCAATGGTGACACGCGCGGTGAAATTGGGCATTTCCTGGATGGGGCCCATGATGCGGACCAGATGCTTGTAGTAGCGGCGCTGGAAGTCCTTGTGCGCCTTTCCCCAGCGCGCTTCACCGGGCGGGCGATCGCTGCAAAACTTATAAGGGAGATCAATGAATTCGTTGGCCAGCATGCCGCCGCCAACCAATCCTGGATTGCCATGGTTGTAATCAGAGATGGCAACGGTGGCGCCCGGGCCGGCCTCCTCGTAAGTTTCCTCCTCATGCAAACCGCACGCGCCAACATAGCAGTGGCCCTGGAGATTCCGGCCCACCCAATCGTTGTTGTTGCCCGCGCCGTTCGGGAAGAGCTTCGACTTTGAGTTCAGCAGCAGCCGCGACGTCTCGGTGGCTGAAGCTGAAACGATGACCAGGTCGGCCGGTTGTTCCTGGGCGCGGTTGTCGGCGTCAAAGTAACGGACCCCGCGCGCGCGCCCGCCGTTATCGACGATGATTTCCGCCGCGACGCAACCGGTGCGGACTTGGCAGTTGCCGGTGGCCAGGGCGATGGGAAGAACGGTGTTGTGGCTGCCGGCCTTGGCATTCACGGGGCACGCGAAGCCGACGCAGTAGCGCATGTGGATGCAGGCCGGACGGCCATTGTAGGGCACGGAATTGCGCAGCATCGGGATCGGGAAAGGATGAAGGCCCATGCGCGTTTCGGTCTCGGCGATGAGCCGCCCCTCTTTGTTATAGGGGAAGGCCGGCATGGGGAAGGGCTTCTTGCGCGGGCCGCAGAACGGGTTGTTCGAGTAATCGCCCGCCACGCCGATCTCATACTCCGCCTTCTCGTAATAAGGCTCCAAATCGTCGTAGCTGACCGGCCAGTCCTCCAGAGTTGAATCTTTGACCTCGCCGTAGGTGGACCGGAGGCGGAAATCCTGCGGCATAAAGCGCCAGGCCATCGCGCCGTAGCTGGCCGTGCCGCCGCCCACGCAGCCCGCGTTGTTGCCGTAATCGCCTTCGCTGGGCAGGACGATGCGGGCCGCGCCGTCGGGATTGACGAACACGCGGCGATAGCGCCGGTCGTCGGGACCAAAGGGGTTGCCGAGGGCCGGGGTGCGTTGCGACCGTAATTCGTCGTCGTTGTGTGCGTCGTAATGCGGCCAGCCACCGCGTTCCAGCAACACCACACTCAGCCCGGCCACGGCCAGCTCCTTGGCCGCGATGCCACCCCCGGCGCCGGCGCCGACGATGACGGCATTAACTTTGGGCAATGACATGGGAGTGGGTGATCATCGGCCTTTGTCGGGAACATTCCGGCCAATCAGATTCGGATAAGCCAGGCCGAGCATGTGATAACTGGCGTAACCACGGTTGCCGCCGTGACGCGGACTGCCGTAAAACCCCTGCCGGGTGTGGTCAAGCACCAGATTAAAAAAATCCTGCTGTGACGGACCGGGCCAGAGTTCGTGCGGCGCTTTGCCGGCCTCGACCATGCGCAAGGCGTCGGTCTGCCGCTCAAAGGGGAGTTCTTCAAAGGCAGCCTTGAAAAGTTGCAGGCACGTCTGACGAAACGAGGCAAGCCCCTTCTGGTAACTTTGCTGGTGCCGAACAAACGGGCCCGCCATTTGGCGGTCGATATAATAAATCACGCCAGCGTCCGTCGCGCCAGGAGTGTCGTCACGCGGAATGATCTGTTCGCAAATCGCGATCAACAGGCCGGCCTCAGCCTCCGAGAAAAATCGATAGGAAGCCGGCGGCGTGCGTCCCCAATGCGCTATGCCGGCGGAAGCGCCGACGCCGACCGCCGCGCCCAGCGTGCCCACCGCGGCCAGTTTCAGCGCCGTGCGTCGCGAAACGCGGGCCGGCTCCGCCGCGGATGTGGCTTCTGGGTTCTCCGGGTTCACATGTGCCAGACATTCTTTCAGCTTCCCCGCAGCCCGTCAATCGGCAAAACGAGTTGCGCGGCCTGTTGGCTGGTGTCATTCTGGTTTGTGTTTGGGGTGCGGGTTCGCATGCCTGTTAACTGTGCAGCAATACGTCTGCACCGGCTGATAGTGAAAAAGGAGGCACTTTTCAATCCATGTCATTTGGAATTGACACTGGCGCAGCGCAATTCTAATTTGAGGGTAATGATAGGAATATATGGCTGATGTAACCCCCATTCCGACTGGCGGCTCCTTGCCGCCCAAACCGACTGAAGGCGTCAAGGTTCAGCCGAAGAAAGAAACGGTGCGAATCAATTTGCCGCCGAAACCGACGGCCGCGCCTACGATTAAATTGCCGACGCTGGCCCCGGGCGCGCCGCCGCCCACCATGGCCACGGCGGCAGCCGCCGCGCCCACGGCGCCCCGCTCCGGGGCGCCCGCTCCTCCGCAGCCGCCCACGTCGGGAAGCCCGTCTTCCCGCGTCGCCGCTCCGGCCGCCGCCCACAAACCCGGGCCTTCCGCGGCCGCACCCCGCCCTGTTGCCGCCGGTGGAGGCGAACTGACCATGCTGGATAAAGCTTTGGCCATTGCCGCCGCCGTGGCCGCCGTGGCCGGCGCAGCGGGCTTGGTTTATCTGAAATTTTTCCTGACAGACACAACCGGGTCCTGATGCCGGTCGATAATGGCTTCCCCCAATACCAAACCTATGACCTCTTCGAATACTCTGAAATTAAACCAGGCGAATTTTACAACCGAAGTGCTGGGCGTGCCCGGCCCGGTGGTGGTCGATTTCTGGGCGGAATGGTGCGGCCCCTGCAAGATGATCGCGCCGATCCTCGAAGAAATCGCCACCGAGTACAAGGATCGCCTGCGGATCGCGAAACTCAATATCGACGAGAATCCGCACACGCCGCCCAAGTTCGGCATCCGTGGCATTCCGACGCTGATTTTGTTCAAGAACGGCACGGTCGAGGCCCAAAAGGTCGGTGCCCTGTCCAAATCCCAGCTTGC
>JBKQUS010000096.1:0-7062 GCA_052325505.1 Limisphaerales bacterium | reverse complement strand
AGTCTTTTATAACCGACAACGGCTCCACAGCGCTCTCGGTTACAAATCTCCTGTGGAATTTGAAGAACTATTAACCTATAAATGAACAGTTTTATCGAGTGTCCACTTTTTCGGGGGAAGTACACATTTCTGGTTTGATCAACGGGTCAAATCAAGCCAAATCAACACAAAGTATCTAACATGAACCACTTGCAGAATATGCGCCCTGCGTCCAGTCACGCCTTTATTAACGTAGTAGAGTTTCCCCTCGGCACGGGCGGTTTAACTCTCAGGCCATGAACCACTTATCGCTGAACCATTGGAGGCTGTCGAAAGTTGATCTGGCCCCTTGCGCCCAAGGATGGCAATGGTTCTTGAATCCACTGCAAACTGCCTTAAACTGGTGGTGAGGAACCAATGGAGTTCTGAACATGCCTGCGACCGAGCAGATTCGAAAGAAACTCAGCGAACTCCCGCATAAGCCGGGGGTCTATCTGATGAAAGACCGGTTCGGCACGGTCATTTACGTGGGCAAGGCCCGCGACCTCCGCAAGCGCGTCAGCACTTACTTCCATCCGTCCCGCCGAATGGGTTGGGATTTGAAGTTCAACGCGCTGGTCGATGCCATCCACGATCTTGACACCTACACGGTGCCCAGCGAGCCGGAGGCCATGCTCCTGGAAGGCAAACTCATCAAGGAATATCAGCCCCGCTACAACATCAGCTTTCGCGACGACAAGCATTTCCTGCTCATCAAGATCAATCTCAACGATCCCATCCCGCGTTTCATGCTGGCGCGCGTCCGGCAGGACGACGGGGCGCGGTACTTTGGCCCCTTCGCCCATTCCTCCTCCGCCCGGCACACCTTGACACTGGCCCGCCGCAAATTCAACCTGCGCGGCTGCCGCCCCTTGACGCCCGGGCCGGAGGACTACAAACACTGTCTCTACGGCCATCTCAAGTACTGCACCGCCCCCTGCATCGGCAATGTCTCGCGCGACGATTACCTGCAACAGGTGCTGGCCGCCTGCGATTTTCTGGCCGGCCAAACGGATGAAATGGAGAGCGAGTTGAAGGCGCAGAT
Source organism: Limisphaerales bacterium (assembly GCA_052325505.1). Lineage (GTDB taxonomy): Bacteria > Verrucomicrobiota > Verrucomicrobiia > Limisphaerales > Palsa-1400 > DASRLE01. The sequence continues at coordinate 5,999 of JBKQUS010000096.1, read as the reverse complement.
GCAGAAAGCGGCCGAGGCCGAGGATTTTGAAAAGGCCGCCCAATTTCGCGACGCCCTGCAAGACCTGCGCCGCACCACGCAAAAAACCCGGCACTACAAACGGATGCCCTGCAACCTGCCCCTGGCCATTGACCCGCATCTGGACCTGGCCGAACTGGGCCAAGTCCTCCAGTTAACGGTGCCCCCCTCGCGCATCGAAGGCTTCGACATTTCCAACATCAGCGGCACTTTTGCCGTGGCCTCGATGGTCAGCTTTCGCGACGGCAAACCGGACCGCTCGAACTACCGCCGTTTCCGGATTAAGACTGTTACCGGCCAGGATGACTTTGCCTGCATGGCCGAAACCGTCCGGCGGCGTTATGCGCGGCTCCTGCGCGAGAGGACGGAAATCGCCCCGGGCCGCGCGCCCATCCCGCTTCCGGATCTGATTGTTATTGACGGCGGCAAGGGCCAGCTTAACACCGCGGTCGCGGAGTTGGCCAAGTTGGGCCTAGGCCGTGTCGCCGTCATCGGGCTGGCCAAGGAATTCGAGGAAATATTCCAGCCCGGCCGGGACGCGCCGTTGCGGCTCAGCCATGATTCCGGCGCGTTGAAATTGCTGCAGCGCGTGCGGGACGAATCGCACCGGTTCGCCAACACCTACAACGCCCAGCTCCGCTTAAAGAAAATCTCCGAGAGCATCTTGGACGAATTTCCCGGGATTGGCCGGCTGCGCAAGGCGGCGTTGCTCAAGAAATTCGGCTCCGTGCAGCGCCTGCGCTTTGCCACTGTAGAGGCCATTGCCGCCGTGCCGGGCTTTGGCGGCAAGGCGGCGGTGGAATTGAAGAAATTCCTAGAAGCCCGCCCGTCCGCGCCCAACCAAACCAAGGTTTGATCTTTCCCCGCTTTTTGTTATACACGAGGCAGGCATGAATCAGAAAGCAATCTATATTGGGATCGTTGTCGTTATTGCCTTGCTTTTTGCCCTGCCGGCCACGCGCGATGAGCTGGATTGGCTCTGGGCGAAATCGCGGGACCAAGCCACCGATTACATGCAGTATTACACCGACTGGCCAAAGGGGCTGCACACGGCCGAAGCCCGACACTGCTATGACGAAAGGACTTGGAGCGAGACCAAGAGGGCCATGATCAGCGAGGCGGTCAAAAAGCATGCCGCGAGGAAATCGGGCCCGGAAGCCCGCCAGGAGCAGCAAGCCCGCCAGGAACGCTTCTTCTGGAAGGAAGCGACCAAGGAAAACACGGTCACCAGCTACCAGGATTACCTCACGCGCTATCCCGCCGGACAATTCGCGGCCGATGCGCGCCGCCAGATCGATGATTTGACGCGCCAATCGACCAGCAGGAGTAAGAATTCAAGCGGTCAATAAGAACCCGCCCAAATTTTCAGCTCTCGCGCTCACTTGGCTGCGGCCGGCGCGGGTGTGGCGAGTTCGGAATCAAGCACCTTGACGCCAGCATCGGCTTTGAGCTTATCCAAATAGGCCGGCAGCGTTTTTTCGGCGTCCTTTTCCACAAGGAACACCTTGATTTTGGCCTTGGACTCGGCGAACGATTCGTGCTTGGCTGGAAATCTGTCCAGCCCCTTTATGATGTGGTAGCCATACTGGGTTTCCACAATATCGCTAATCTGGTTGGTCTTGAGGGAGAAAGCCGCCGCCTCGAATTCCGGCACCATTTGATTGCGCGGGAAGGTGTACTCACCGCCTTTGTCTTTTGAGCCAGGGTCGTCGGAATATTGCTTGACCAGCTTGGCAAAGTCCTCCCCTTTATCGGCGCGCGCCTTGATGTCCCGGGCCAGTTTTTCCTTCTCGCTCTTCTTTTCCGGCGGCAAGGGGCGGGGCGGCACTCGCGGGTTCAGCGGGTCCGCCGGCTCCAAGGTGGAGATGAGGATATGGCTGACGCGCACTTCTTCCGGCACCTCAAATTTGGATGGATTTTCGTCATAGAATTTTTTGGCGGCATCGTCGGAAATCGCGATTCCGTTGGTCGTTTCCCGCTCCAGGACCCGCCGGGCCAGTTGTTCCTCGTAGGCCCGCGCCCGGACCTGCTCCAAGGTCATTCCGCTGGCCTTGACTTGCGCGTCAAACGCCTCCGGACTCGGCGCCGATTTGCGGGCGTCCGCAATGTCGTCATCCACCAGCTTGTGAGCGGCCGCTTTATCATCCGCCGTCGCCTTGTCGGTCAGGAGTCTGGTGATGATGAGGTGGTCCAGCAACTTGGACCGGATCGCGTCGCGCTGGTCTTCCCGAATGCTGCCGCCGTTGGCCGCGATGCCCGCGCTGTAACTCACAAATGCGTCATCAAGCTGGCTGCGCTTGATTTCGAAGCCCTTGCCCGTGGCAACCACTGGGTTGGCAAAGTTAACGGCGGGGTTATCAGGCGCCGCGGCATCCACGGAGGAAGGCCATTGCCACAACCCCAAGGCCAGCGCGGCCAGCAACACATTCTGTTTTGTAAATCGAGTCATATTGTTTTTCCTTTGCAATTAAAGTTTCGCCCCCCCGCGTTGTCGGGGCTTGCGCCTGCCAGATCCCGGCCGTCCAAACCCTTCACCGCCTGCGGCCAAAATCGCGCCTCGCGCTCACTTGGCCACGGACGATACAGGCTTGCCGGTGTCCGGATCGAACAAGGCAACGTTGAATTCGGCCTTGATCTTCGCCAGGTAAGCCGGTCGCGCCTTGCTGGCCTCGACCGCGACAAGGTGGCTTTTGACTCCTGACTCGACCTCGCTGAAAGGTTCGTGCCTGGACGGGGTTTTCTTCAGGAGTTTGATGATGTGGTATGCATAGCGGGTTTCGACCACGTCGCTGATTTCGTTGGTCTTGAGGGAAAAAGCCGCCGCCTCAAATGCTGGGTCGGACCGGCCGCGCGAGAAGGTGTACACGCCGCCTTTGTCCTTGGAGGAGGGATCCTCCGAATATTGTTTGACCAATTTGGCGAAATCCTCCCCTTTGTCGGCGCGCGCCTTGATTTCCCTCGCCAGCTTCTCCTTCGCCTTTTTTTGCTCAGGCGATAACGGTTGTGGTTTGGCCCCGGCTTGCATCGGGTCCGCCAGCTCCACCGTTAAAATGAGAATGTGACTGACTTGCGCCTCCTCCGGTATCACAAACTTGTCCGGGTTGTCGTCATAGAATTTTTTGACGGCGGCGGCGGAAATGTTGATTCCGTTGGTTGTTTCCCGCGTCAGGACCCGCAGAGGCAGCTCATTTTCGAACTCCTGCTGGCGGATTTGCTCCAATGTTTTGCCGCTGGCCTTAATCCGCGCTTCAAACGCTTCCGCACTCGGTGCCGCTTTACGGGCTTTGGCGATGTAATCGTCGATCTCCTTCCAAGTTTCCGACTTATCCTCCGCTGTCGCCTTTTGTGTCAGGATCCTGGCGGCGACCAGCTCGTCCAGCAGGTTTGATTTGATCAGGGTGCGTTGGCCATCCGGGATGCTTTTGCCTCTGGCAGCGATGGCCGTGCTGTAATTCAGGAGCGCATTATCAAGCTGGCTGCGCGTGATGACGAAGCCTTTGCCGGTGGCGAGGACAGGGTCGGAAGCTTTGGCGGCGGGAGCGTCCGCGGGCGCGGCGTGAGCGGGCGGCTGCCATAGTCCCAACCCCAGTGCCATCATGGCCGGCAGCAGATTTTGTTTTGTAAATAGTTTCAACTTTGTTTGTCCTTGCTCTTAGAGTTTCGCCACTTTCACATTGCTAATATCCGGGTCTTTCTGGATTTCCGCCAGCAGTTCCGGCGGGGGAACGCTGTCCAAATTCAACACCGTCAACGCCTCACCGCCCGCGGTGTCGCGGTTCAAACTCATGCTGGCGATGTTCACATGATGTTTGCCCATCAGGGTGCCAATATAGCCCACCATTCCCGGCCGGTCCTTGTTGTTCATCAAAAACAACACGCCCTCGGGCACAATCTCCACCGGCCGGCTGTTGATCCGGACGATGCGCGGAAGACTCTTCGCCCCGAAAACGCTGCCGGCGGCGGAGATCTTCTGTTGGCCGTCCGAAAAGACCGCCACATGCAGCCATTCATTGAAATCCGTTTCTTCGCTGGATTTGACTTCCTGCACCTCGAGACCCAGGGAACTGGCTAGTGCGTGGACGTTGACCTGGTTGACCTCGTTGCCCCCGGCCATTTCCAGGAAGCCCTTCAAAACTGACCGCGTCACAGGATCACTCGGCAACTGCACGGCCCGCCCGCCATAGGTGATGACGATGCGGTCGTTGCGTTTCGAGGCCAACTGGGCCAGCAAGCGGCCCAATTTCGCGCCCAGATTCAAGAATGGCTTAACCACCTGGTAGGTTTGCGCGTCCAGATTAGGCAGGTTGACGGCGTTGCGCACGCCGCCGCTTAACAGATAATCCGTGATCGCTTCGGCCACTTCGATGCCGACGTTTTCCTGCGCTTCCGACGTGCTGGCGCCCAAATGAGGGGTCATCACCACTTGCGGGAGGCTCCGCAGTTGAAAATCGGCCGGAGGCGGCTCCGTTTCATAGACATCCAGCCCCGCCCCGCCCACCTGGCCGCTCTGCAAGGCCGCGAAGAGGTCCGCCTCGTTGATGATGCCGCCGCGGGCGCAGTTCAAAACGCGCACGCCCTTCTTCATCTTGGCGAACGCAGCCGCGTTGACCATCCCCTTGGTGTCCTCCGTCATGGGCATGTGGACGGTGATGAAATCCGCCGCGGCATATACTTCATCGACATTCTCCCTCAGATCGACCTGCAGGGCCTTGGCCCGTGCCAAGGTCAGAAAAGGATCGTAGGCCAGAACTTTCATGCCGAAGGCCTGGGCGCGTTTAGCCACTTCGGTGCCGATTCGGCCCAGCCCCAGAATACCCAGGGTCTTGTTGTAAAGCTCGGTCCCTTGAAAATCCTTACGGTTCCACTTGCCTTCCTTCATCGACATGTGCGCCTGGGGGATCTTGCGCGCCAGGGCCATGAGCATCGAGAACGTCAGCTCGGCCGTCGAAATCGTGTTTCCGCCCGGGGTGTTCATCACCACGATGCCGCGTTGCGTGGCGGCATCGACATCGACGTTGTCCACCCCAACGCCGGCCCGGCCCACCACGCGCAATTTGGGGGCGGCCTCCATCACCTTGCGGGTCACCTTGGTTTCGGAGCGCACGACCATGGCGTTGACTTCACCGACCAGCGGCAACAACTCGGCTTCCGTGAGCTTCTGTTTGAGCACGGTGACTTTGAATTCCGTGCGTTTTTGCAACAAGGCGATGCCTTTGGGAGAAATGGGGTCGCAAACCAATACATTCATAAAATGACGGGCAGTTTAGGGAAAGCCGGCAGGCAGGTCAAACAAAACACGCGGAAACATTTGGCTCGTTTTTGGGTTCGGATGAGATGAAACGCAAAGTCGCCAAGGGCAAAGCAAAGAACAGCAAGGTTGACCCTGCGGTTGCCTGCCTTGTTGTGGAAATAAAATCAGTTTGATTCGCTTTGAGTAGTATGACCGGTTCAAGAGTTGGTTGTTTTGGAAGGCGTTCCTGTATAGACCTTTGCATACAATTTGGCCGCCAGAGCACTGGTTTGATTTTGTTTTAACTAAGCTAATCATGGTTTCACCGGCGCAGCCTGATTGAGGTTAAGATTAGGATTAGGACACCCCCCAAACCAGCCCCCGGGGCGAGGCGTCCAGGGGTCTGGAGCCGTCACACCGTCACACTTGTTGTAAATCAAGGACTTAAACATGGGGCGACCCGTCACAAATGCCGACACAAGCCGGCACGGAGCCGTCACAAACGGCCTGAAGCGCGGCAATGTTTAACCACACAGAGCACAGAGACCGCAGAGAACTGGACAGGTCAGGGAAAACACAGTCAACCACGAAATACCCGGAATACTCGAAAGCTGACAGGGCGGTGCTGCTGCGGGGGCGAGCCGTCACAAACTGCCCTGTGCATTGCACGGATTTCGGCATTTTTGGCATTTTTAAATTATTTCCTCTATTCGGTTGACAGACCATCCGATTCCCCCAGCCCCGTTTGGAG